>CAMLWN010000007.1 GCA_946490195.1 uncultured Mycoplasmatota bacterium | reverse complement strand
AGAAAACTAGTCAATTTTTTCCGTTGTTTCACTTTGGCTGTGAATAGTAACGATTCTAGCTAGCTTTTTTTTAAAACATATGTTAGAATAAGCTTTATTCAAAAAAGGGGAGTTTATATGAACTTAAAAGAGGAAATTTTAAGTATGCAGTTGTCCCATCCTGAATGGGATTTGTTTACTTTGGTTAGATGGATTTATTTAAAAACTTGTACTATTTTTACTTATGATTGGAAATATTTTTATGGTAATGATTTTCAAAAAAAGGAGATTTATGATTTAACTTTGGATATTTCTCATATTACAGTTACGGATATCATTTGTAGTACTTGGGCTAGATTATTTGTGGACGCTTTGCATTTTTTAGATATTGATGCTCGAATTGTAAATGATGTACCTCCTCATTGTTATGTATTATTTGAGCTTAATGGCATGACTATAGTAGCCGATGCAACTAAGGGATATGATTTATCACGAGTAAAAGTTGGTTGTTCAACTAATGGATTTAAGGCGTTGCATTTTAGTAAAGATTTTTTACAAAAACTTGATTTCTCTGATGAGATTATTGGTTATAAGCAAATGCTTTACACGGATGAGGCTATAAAAAGATTAAAGACAGACTTTTTAGAAGATGGCTATACAAATAATCAAAATTCTTTTGAATTTGCTAATGTAGACTATAAGCAAATTATTTTTAAAATTGAACTTTTACAAACTCTTATTAATGATACTCGAAAAGTAAAAAAATTTCATGATACAGATTTTTATTTAAGCTATTTAGGCAGAAATTTGCTGACTAGCCAAGAAAGATATGAAATTTTAATTCAACCTTATTGGAGAATTGAACCTTATCCAGATATTATTAATTTTCTTGCTGTAAGAGATTGTATGCAGAAAGACATTTATATTTTAAAGTGCTTTGATGATAAATATCGCTTGGAAAGAGCTACTCATGAAGATATAGACTATTATATTACAAATTATCATGGTAAATATGAACAGTTGCTTTTACAATATAAAAAGAATTAATTTTGAGTAATTTTTGTTGATATACAATGTGTCAAATCTATTGCACATTCTATAATTATTTGATACAATTGAATTACCAAAGGTAAGTTAGTTTCATAAAACCGACTATGGTGATGATTGGGAATCAGAACTCTATATGGTGTTGAAAACTAATCCATTAAGTGAATTAGGCTCCTAAAGTATAGATGAGATGCCCCCCTCTCGAGTGAGCGGGATTTTATCACACTTGCTTACATTTGGTTTTTTTTATGGAGTGAAGATGATGAATGAGAGAATTTTAGATTTATTAGGAGAAGAGAAGTTAAAAAAAATTCAAAATTGTAATGTGTTGCTAATTGGTCTTGGCGGAGTAGGGGGATACGCATTTGAAGCTTTAGTTCGAAGTGGTTTTGAACATATTACTATTGTAGACTTTGATACTTTTGAAGAAAGTAATTTGAATCGGCAAATCTATGCTCTTCAAAAAACTTTTGGAAAAAGTAAATGTGAAGTGGCTTCTTTTAGAGCCCATGAAATTAATCCGAATGTAACAGTTCATATTATAAATGAACGACTTACTCAAGATAAAATCACGAGGGACTTTTTATCTTCTTTTGATTTTGTTATAGATGCATGTGATGATGTAATGGTAAAAATAGCTTTATTTGAACAGTGTTCTTTTAGTAAGAAAAAATTTATTTCTTGCATGGGTACTGCTAATCGCACTCATCCTGAATTCTTGGAAATTACCACTCTTGATAAAACGTATAATGACCCATTGGCTAAAAAAATTCGAAATTCTTTTAAAAACAGCTCTATTTTAAAAACTAAAGTAGTATGGAGTAGGGAAGTACCTGTTAAACAAAAAAAATTAGGAACTATTTGTTCTGTTCCTATGAGTGCTGGTAGCTTACTTGCTTCCTTTGTAATAAATAATCTTTAATTCTATTTTTCATATACTTGTTTATATATATTATAAAGTAAAGGAAATTTTTCCTTCTTTTTTATTAAAGGGCTTATATTTTTTAATCCAATATATCCTTCAACAGTATTTTGCTTTAAAAATAAATCTGCTTCTTTTTTTGTTTTGATTACTAATCGTCCATAAGAAAAATTTCTGGAACTCATAGTGGAGCCGGTTAAGAAAAAATCTCCTAAAGTTCCTGCATAAATATTTTCGCTAGGATAATCTACTATATAGTATAAAATTTGAATATATTCTTTGTAACATTCTGTTAGATAAGAAAAAATTGTTGAAAGAAATGGACTTTTTGCGTATGCCATTCCTGCTCCGATTGCATAGATGTTTTTTAAAACACTTCCAAGTTCTAGAGCTCTTTCTTCTTTTGTTCTTTCTAAATGAATTCTTTTTGGAACCATAGAAACAAATAGGTCAAAAACGCTTTTTTCTTTTGTTGCTACTGTTATAAATACTTCTGAACCTAAAATGAGATCTGATGCTAAGTTAGGGCCGGCAAAAAAAGCTGTTTTGTGGGTGTTTAAGGTGTTTTTGATATATTTGCTATAGAAGTATGGTTTGCTATCTAATAATCCCTTAGAACCTACGTAAATGGGTATAGAGGGCTTGTAATATTTTTTGAGTTTTAAAATTGTATCTTTTACATATGGACTTGCAACAAGTAGAAATATAGCTTTTGTATCTTTAACTGCTTCCTCAATACTTGTTGTAACCGTAATATTTTTAGGTTTTTCCAGATTTTTTCCGTCAAAACAAAGTTTATTTTCTTTAAGAGCTTTTTCTAAAAAAGTGTTGTCTGGTGTCCATATAACAATTTGCTGATTTTTGTTTTTTGAGAGTAAGCTAGCAATGGCGATGCTAAAAACGCCACTTCCAAAACATGTTATTTTCATTTTTCACCTCGCATTTCTTTCCATAATTTGTTTAAATTGTCTTCATATTTATTTTTTCTTGGATGATAATATTTTTTTCCTTGTAAGTTTTTAGGTAAATATTCTTGTTTTACGTAAGAATTTGGATAGTTATGTGGATATAGATAGGTTTTTGAATTTGTTTTAATATGCTCTGGAACATTTCCTGTGCTTCCTTTATGAATGTCATTTAAAGCTTCATCTAAGGCAAGATGAGCACTATTGGATTTTGGAGATAAGGCCATTTCGGTAACAATTGTACCTAAAGGGATTCTTGCTTCTGGAAGACCCACTAATTCACTTGCGTGAATGGCTGCCATGACTTTGGGACCAATAGAAGGATTGGCAAGCCCAATGTCTTCGTAAGCAATTACACTCATTCGTCTATAAATACTATCTAAATCTCCTGCTTCAATAAGTCTTGCTAGATAGTGTAGGGCAGCATCTACATCGCTACCACGAATAGATTTTTGAAATGCAGATAAAACATCGTAATGTCCATCTTCATTTTTATCATGAAAAAATACAGGTTTTGCTTGAATATTTTTTAGAAGTTCTAGAGTAATTTTTTTATCTGAAGATGCATAGTAGGCAGTTTCTAATAAATTTAGGGCGCTTCTTACATCTCCGCTGGAAACTGTTGCAATAAATTCTAAGCTTTCTTCATCTATTTTTATTTCAGGCAAATATTCTAAAGCTCTTTGAAGACCTAAAATAATGTCTTTTATAGATAATTCGTGGACCTCAAATATTTGTACTCGACTTCTGATTGCTGGATTAATTTTATGGTAAGGATTTGATGTTGTAAGACCAATTACTAAAAGCAATCCAGATTCAATATGAGGAAGCAAAAGGTCTTGTTTATCTTTGTTCATTCGATGTATTTCATCAATGATTAGAATCATTTCTCCATACATTTTAGCTTCTTCTATGGCAATATCAAAGTCTTGTTTATTGTTAATTGTTGCATTTAAAAACTTATAAGGCATTTTTACCTCGTTTACTAAAGCATTGGCTATAGAAGTTTTTCCAGTTCCAGGTTTTCCATAAAAAATCATCGAACATAGATGGTTGTTTTTTACTAAATTCGTTAAGATTTTTCCTTCACCGATTAAATGTTCTTGACCTAATATATCTGAAAGTTTTTTCGGACGCATTTTATTTGCTAGATTTTCCATTATTCTCCACCTTTATTCATTATAGCAAACAAACTATCGTTTGACAATCGAGGAAATATTTTCTATACTTAATTCGTGAGAATTATGAAAGAATATCATTTAAAAGAACCTATTAAAAAATATTTGCATTCTTTACAATATGAAAGAAAACTTAGCAAAAATACTGTAAATTCTTATGAAGAAAATCTTTATCTTTTTCAAGAATTTTTGAAGCAAAAAGATCTTTTTCAAGTTACTAAAGAAGATATTTTAGCTTTTTTAAAACAAGAAAATCAAAAAGCTGCGACGACTAAAGCGCATTATTTTACGGTTATTCAAAATTTTTATCTTTTTTGTGTCGAAGAAGGATTAACTAAAGAAAATCCATGTGAAACGATTCATATGCCTAAACTTCCAGAAAAACTTCCTAATTATTTAACTTATGAAGAGGTTGATCGACTTCTTAATATGCCTTTATATACTCCTTATGACTACCGAACTAAAGCAATGCTTGAGCTTTTGTATGCCACAGGTATGCGAGTTAGTGAGCTTCTTTCTTTACGTTTTACTAATGTAGATTTGGAAAATTTTTTGGTTCGTGTTGAAGGGAAGGGGAGTAAAGAACGAGTTATTCCTTTTAATGAGACAAGTAAAGAATATTTAGAAAAATATATTTATACCTATCGTCCTTTACTTATTAAAAATGGGAAAAATTATGAAGAACTTTTTTTAAATAATCGTGGAACCCCTCTGACTAGACAAGGATTATTTAAACTTCTTAAAACTTTATGTCAAAAAGCTTCCATTACGAAAAACGTAAGTCCACATATTTTAAGGCATTCTTTTGCTACTCATCTATTAGATGCTGGAGCTGATTTGCGGGTAATTCAAGAGTTTTTGGGTCATGAAAATATTAGTACTACCCAGATTTATACGCATGTATCTAAAGAACATGTAAAAAAAGAATATCTTGAAGCACATCCGCGTAGTAAAAAAGAATGATAAAACATCATCATTCTTTTTTTGTGATTAACAATTCTTACGTTCTTCTCTACGTTGTTCTTCTTTTCTAGAATTTTGTCTGTTTTCATTTTTTCTAGAACGATTTTGTTTTTGCTTATTATTTTTTTTCATTTCAATTTACCTCCCACTAGTATTATGGATGGTGTTTATTTTTTCATACGAGGAAAATTTTATTTTATTTGCCAATGTTTGGTATTTCATGTAAAATAGTATTTAGGTGACGAGGAATGAAGAAATATTATGTAATGGGGTCAAAAAATAAGGTTGCGCATATTTTGCGAGTTCCTATAATCCAAGAAGACCAAATGTTTGTTGAACGAGAATTTCCGGATATTACTTTTATTGATGCGCTTTTTACTTTAAATCTAACTAAAAATGAAATTATCTCTTTACTACAAGAGTACAATCCTTCTTTTTTTAAAAATATAAACGAAAAAGATATGGATATATTTATTGCTAGGGTTAGCTTTAATGAGAAGAAAAAAACCTACGCAGTTCGTTTTTATGACCTTTTATACAGATATTCTTCTTTAAGAGTAGCTCCAAAAATTGAAGAGGGTATTCTAAAAGAAGCTTTAGAAAGAATGGAATCTGTTCAAAATCAACAAAAGATTTTATTACAATTGGATAATAAATTTAAAAATTTTCTTCATCTTTTACTTTCTTATACAACCGGTTCTCCTGATACAAAACGTTTTCTTTTGCGACCAGAAAGTATAGTAGATCCGGAAATTAAAAAAAATATTCGAGGCTATTATAGAAGTACGGATTATTTAGTTTATCATAAGTTAGAAACAGATTTGCAATCTTATAAGAATCTACGAGGATTTTGTTTAGAGTTTTTGCAGTCTAATTCATTAAATCCAACAAATTTTAAAGATAAGAATTTTGAACGAAAACATTATGTATATCCAAGTGAATTGTTTGGCTATCCTTATGATTTTACTTTACCTCTTGATGAAATCAATTATATTCCTAAAGATTATGTGCCACCCGTGTCTCATGAAGATGAAATGGTCGCTTTTGAAGCAAAAATTTTTCAGTATGTTCTTCAACAACCTTTTTCAAATCCAGAAATGCAATATTATTATGAGCAAGGAGGAATTTCTGCAATATTTGAAAACATGGATGCGAATGATATTTATGGAGTTTTAACTGATGAAGATAAAGTAAAATTAAATCTTTTATCCATACAGAAGTATGTAGAAATGAATTGGTCAAAAATTTATCAATATTTGCAAAATGATAACAAGAACCAAAGAAGAAGTAAGTAGTAATCCTCCTTCTTTTTTTAATAAAATATGGTTAGGAAGCATAAAATTTAGCAGGTGATTTTATGTCTTTTTTCATGCCTTTAGTTATTTCTTCTGTTGCTGGCCTTTCTACAGTATTAGGTTCTTTAGTTATATTTAAAAAATGGCAAAGAGAAAACATTAATAAGTTCATTACATTTTGCTTAAGTTTATCTTTATCAATTATGATTGGCATTTCTATAACCGAATTAATACCGGAAGCCAGTTATTCCATTCTTGCTGAATATAAATTGGCTAAAGGAATAATTCTTGCTCTTTTTATTTTTTTAATAGGTGTTTTAAGTGTTTATTTTATAAATAAAAAAATAGAGAAGAGTAGTAGTAACGATTTAGATTTGTATCGTTTAGGAATACTTTCTATGCTTGCTTTAATGCTACATAATCTTCCAGAAGGAATTGTCACATTTTTAAGTAGCTATCAAGATATGGAATTAGGCTTAAAAATCAGTGTTGCCATTATGCTTCATAATATTCCAGAAGGAATTAGTATAGCCGTGCCGATTTATTATGCTACAGGCAGTAGAAAAGAAGCTGTAAAAAAGACTTTTATTTCTGGTTTAGCTGAACCTTTGGGTGCTGTATTAGCTTTTCTTTTTTTAAGAAATTTTATAACTGATGCGATGATTGGACTTATTTTGATTTTTGTTGCTGGTCTTATGATTACTTTAGCTATTCACGAACTTCTACCAAAAGCTTTAAGCTATCATGAAAATACCTATATTTTACTTGGATTTTTAACAGGAATAATTCTTTTAGCAATCAATTATTTCGTTTTTTAAGACTTGTATTTCATTTTCTTTTATTATAAGATTATGAATAAGAAAGAGAGTAGAGTAGTATGTTTACGGATTTTGAAAAAGAATTTATGAAAATTAATCATATGAAAACATTTGACTATCTTTTTTGGGGAGCTTATTTTTTAGCAACTTTTATAATTATACTTTTCATAATATTTTATAAAATAAATTTCATAGTATTTATTATTATTTATGTTAGCTGCTTTTTAATTAGTTCTTTAATCTTTCTTTATAAGCTTCATAAAAAATATCCAAAAAAGAGTATTAAAAACATAATTAAATTAAATTCTTTTCAAATAAGTAAAACAGAGAAAAAAGAATTTTATGATCTTTTGAAAAAATACCACATAAATACTAAGGAACACATTAAGTTTTTAATTGAACATTATGAACTCAAAGAAATAGCCTATAAACCTAAATCTTTTTTCAATAAAGTTATTGAACAAATGATTATTATCATTCCAATTTTAGCAATATTTTTTGATGAAAATAAAATATATATAATTGTAATAGCTGTATTTATTGGATTAATTTATGGAGCATTTTATATCATTAATACATTTTTATTTAAAACAATCTTTTTAGGATATGATACTATAAAAAGCGAGAGCATCTATGCCATACTTATCGATAATTTAGCTTATATTTATTTTCATTATGATAAACATCAAAAATATTTGAAATAATTTTAATCAGTTTACATAACATACATTATGCAATATTTGAATTTGCAATGAGAATTGTTTTATAAATACTTATTTGTTTTATTTTTTTATTGTTTGTTGTTTTTGATTACATACTTTTTATTTGTATTGATTTAGTTTTTTATAAAATACATTTGTTTTTAAATTTTGTTTTAAATTTTAATTTTTTAATTAATTATGTATTATTGATTATATTATATTATATTGATTATTTAATTTAGTTCTTATTATTATATTATTGTATGGTTTGCTAATTTGCATCGAAATTTTAAAAGGTCAATAATTATGCATTCAGTGCATCAAAGTCTTTATCTCCCCTCTTTTTTTTGATTTAAAAAGTAGGGGATTTGCAACAAAAAAATACTAGAGTAGTCTAGTATCTTATTCGTTACCAATCATTGAACCACGTGATTCAATTTCAGCGATTTTTTCAAAAACTTCTTCAGCATTATTTACATTAATTTCCGTATAGCCAAGTTCTTTTAAAGCTTGAATTCGTACGGTATTTAATTGTTGAGTACGACTTAATTTTTCTTCGTTTTTCTTTTCAATTTCTTGAACGAAACGACGATGAGATTCTGCTAATTTGCTACGTGAGGCTCCCCCATTGTTATAAAGCGTTAGGGCAGAGTAAAGAATTCCTTCGAAAATAAATTGTTTGTCTTCATTGAATTTAAATTCATCTGGTTTTGTAAATCCTGTTATTTTTGACATATATCCAAAAATATATTTTATTTCTGGTACATTACTCATTGATTGCAACATATGGAATAAGTATAAAAGAGCGTAATAGTTCTCTTCCCTTCTCTCTTCATCGCTGAGTTTTTCTTTGAGTAAATTTACAATATCTGTTAAAAGAACTTGAGACTCTTTATTTAAATTTTTTAAATCCAAATAATTGTCTATATCATTTGCGTTTTTCATGCCTTGATTCAAACGATTTTCAACACTCATTAAATAGTCTGTTGTTACATTGATTTTTTCTAAAGCTTTGTCTGAATCATCTGTTATATCTAATAATTTATAAAGAAGAATTTTTTTCTCTTTAGGCCATTTATTTATATCATCGAGTTCAAGATAGTTGTATACCATTTGTCTAGAAACTCCTAGATATTTTGCTAGTCTTACCTTTGAAATTCCTAATTCTTGTAATAATTCATTTAATTTGTTCATTTTCTATGCCTACTCTCTTTTTAATATTTACATTATAATTATATCTACTTAACATTTTTGTGTCAAGTAAAAGGGCATGAAATTTTTTGAAAAGTCTTTTAATCACTTAAATACCAAAGTTTTTCATTATTTTTAAAAACTTCTTTTATAATCCCGCTCCCTAGGCATTCTTCGCCAAGATAAAAAACACAAAACTGACCTGGAGTTACGGATTTTACTTGTTCTGGATATGTAACTTTTACTTCATCATTTTCTAAATAATCGATTTGAACTGCATAATCGCTACCACGGTATCGAAATTTTGCGGTACAAAAAGTAGGATGTGTGGCACTTATCCAATTAACTTGTTCTAAAGTACAGCTGTCACTCATTAAGTAAGAGTTATCCTCGCCAAAAGCAACGTATAATATATTTTTAGAAACGTTTTTGCCACATACATAATGTCTTTCTTTAAATCCTGATAAACCTACATTTTTTCGTTGACCTATAGTATAGTTCATGAGGCCAGTGTGTCTTCCGATAACTTCATTAGTTTCTACATTGACAATATCTCCTGGATTTGGTTTTAGATAATTATGAATAAACTCTTGAAAATGTCTTTCTCCAATAAAGCAAATGCCTGTTGAATCTTTTTTTGAAGCTACATTTAGTTTTGCTTCTTCAGCAATTTTGCGTACTTCTGATTTTGTTAAATTGCCAACAGGAAATAAAACGTCTTTTAATTGGTCAGGTGTAAGCTGCGCTAGGAAATAGGTTTGGTCTTTGTTCGTGTCTATTCCTCTTAAAAGTTTGCCATTTTCCATTCTTGCATAATGTCCAGTTGCCATATATTTTGCTCCTAGTTTGTAGGCTTCTTTTTTAAATACATCAAATTTAATATATTTATTGCATAGTAAATCTGGGTTAGGTGTGCGACCCTTTTTTAATTCTTCTAAAAAATACGTGAAAACGTTATCCCAGTATTCTTTTATAAAATCTACTCGATGTAAAGGGATTCCTAAAATTTGACAAGCTTTTAAAGCATCTTGATAATCTTGTTCTTGAGGACAAATAGAGTTATCTATAGTTGGATTTCCTAAAACATCGTTATTTAATGATGCGTCCCAGTTTCGCATGAATAAGCCTTCTACTTCATATCCTTCTTTTAGTAAAAGATAAGCACTTACTGCAGAGTCTACTCCCCCACTCATTCCAACAATTACTTTTTCCTTTTCCATATTGCACTTCCTTAACTTTTATCTATTATATCAAAGAATTAAAAAATTAAAAAGTGGTAGAATTCTGCTTCCTAATCCCCATAGTAAAGCATCATAAATTATTAGGAGAAAGGTGCATAATGCACAGCCTTTGACTAAATGCACAACAATAATACTTGGGTCGGTTTTGTAGATGTATTTTCCAATCATTTTTCTGGCTATTCGAAGACATTTTGAAAATAAAAACAAAAGACAAATGAGATAGAATACTTTTGTAATTAGAATAAAAATGCAAGCAAAAATAAATCCGGTTAAGCCATATGTTAAACTAAAAATTCCTAAGAGAAAACCGATACTCATCCCTTCATAAAAAATCAGAGTACATAAAAAGGGAATCCCGATTGCAAAAAAGCTTGTGAGTATTCCAACTACGAAAACAAAAAAATGAAAAAATAAATAATTATATGTACGATTTGATATATTTTCTGCAAAATAAGTGACTTCTTCTTTTAACATATCGATATGAGAAATACCGAGATATAATCCGATGACAATACCAAATATAAGTAGAACTGCTAAGAATAGTACGAAATATCGATTTTTTTTAAAATATTCTTTGCAACATTTCAAGTTAATCACCTAAGAAAGTATATTTACAAACACAAGATTTTATGATAAATTTAATAAGAAAAAGAGAGGTCATTTTTATGAATAAAAGAGTACGACAAGTAGTTACATGGATTATTTTATTTATCATGGTAGCTGGAATTGTTGCTAGTATTGCAGTTTATGCATTTCAATAAAAAGAATCGAGTTAAGTCTCGATTTTTTTATTCTGCATATTCATCTCCGGTTTCTAGCATGGTTGTAATGAATATTCCATATCCAGTAAGTGGGTTGTCGACAATAACATGAGTAACTGCTCCGATTAGTTTATCGTTTTGGACGATTGGAGAACCACTCATTCCTTGCACTACTCCACCGGTTTTTTCAATGAGTTCTTTATCTGTTATTTCAAATGTAACATTTTTTACATCACTATATTCTTTAATGCTTGTAATTTCAATTTCATATTCTTTTTTTTCTTGACCATCTAAAACCGTATAAATTGAGGCTTTTCCAATTTTAATTTCATCTGGATTAGCAATCTCTATTACTTTAGGATTTAGGTCGGCCTCATAAATTCCATAAATACCATGTGAACCATTTGTTAGGATGTTTCCATAAATATTTTTGTAATTGAAATTTGCATTTTTAGCGCCAGCTACACCGGTACTACTTTTGTTAATGCTTGTAATTGTACTTTCAAAAATTCTACCTGTTCTTACTCCAACTATTTCACTTGTAGTACTTTCAAGAATCTCATGTCCTAAAGCTCCATAGACTTTGGTTTCCGGGTCAATATAGGTAAGTGTGCCAATACCTGTAATGCTATCTTTTACATAGAGTCCGGTTTTATAAATTCCGTCTACTTTTTCTAACGTCATTTTGATTTTCTTTTCTTCATTGTCACGATTTACAATTAATTCGATTTCATTATTCATTATTTCTTTTTCAATGACAGATGTTAAATCGCTAATAGAAGATACTTGTGTTTGATTTACTTTAATGATTAAATCTCCTATTTGGATTTCGGGTGTACCTTTTAAATATTCGCCATTTACAGGGTAAAAACCTATAACCATGACACCAGGTGTTTCAATATGAATTCCAACACTTTCTCCACCTAAGATAACTTTATTTGAATAGGCAAATACTTGTAAAGGAAATAAAAATATGGCTACTAAAAATAAAATCATGTTTTTATAATTCTTTTTCATTTTACTCTTCCTTTCTAATCATCATGTAGTATAAACAACTTTGCTTTAAAAAGTATGGAAATAGTTGCTATGGAAAAATTTGGCTCTTTTATGGTATACTTTTATTAGAAAGGATAGAAATAATATGAATGATGTTATCCATGTTTTATGTAATAGAAGAAGTTGTAGAAAGTACTTAAAAAAACAAATTCCAGAAGAAGATTTACAAATCATTTTAAAATGTGGCACTTATGCTCCGAATGGAAAAGGAAAACAAAGTGCTTCTATTGTGGTTATTCAAGATGCCAATCTTATTAAAAAGATTGCTAAAATTAATAGTAGTTTTATTCGAAAGGAAGGCATTAACCCTTTTTACGATGCCCCTACTCTCCTTATCCTTTTTGCAGATAAAAATGTAAGTACTTATGTTCAAGATGGTGCTGCGGTTGCTTCTAATCTTATTCATGCTGCGTATAGTTTAGGTATCGACTCTTGTTGGATTCATCGAGCTAAAGAAACTTTTGAAACTTTTGAAGGAAAAGAACTCATGAAAAAATGGGGATTAGGCGAAAATTATGAAGGAATTGCAAATGTAATCTTAGGCTATCGTGATGGAAACCTTCTTGCTCCTGCAGAAAGAAAGGAGAATTATATTATTTATAATGAAAAAAGATAGAGTTTTCTATCTTTTTTCTAGGATTTCTACCATTATTTCTTTTTCGTTAACAGAATATTTTACCTTTGAACCTATTTTTTGTAAATAGAGTGCTTTTCCTAAAGGACTATTTATGGTTATTTCTTTTATTTTTGCTGTTACTACAGGAAAATATTTTCCAGTGAGTTTAACTGTATCTTTTTCATAGTCCTCTTCGCTATAAAAGAAACGTATACATACTATGTCTTCAAGGTAAATTAGATTGTTGTCTTTTTTTTCTTCAGAGATGATTTCTAGTTTTTGCTTATCTAAAATCATTTTTTGAAGCTCGTTAGAAATCCTTCTTTCTTCCTGAATAGCTTCTTCGAAAGCAAAATTATCATGCCATCCATCTCCTGGAGCATTTCGAATTGCTTCGCCTTGAAATTGTAAATTTTTTTCTAGAAATTTTCTTTTTTTCTCCAATTCTTCTAGAAATTCTTGCAAACCTTCTTTTGAAACATAAATTTTATCCATTTTCCTCCTCTTCGGAAAACGATTTTGAAAACTATATTCAGTATGACACGATTTTAATGGAAATGCAAGGAAAAAGATTTTTAGTTGAATTATTTTACATGAAGATATATTAGATAGACGCAAAAAAAGAAGGATAGTTTCCTTCTTAATATTGTTTACCTACATATATACGACAAGTTGCTTCTTTTCCACATACAATACATTTTCCGGTTGGTTTTTCTTCTTCAATAATACAGCGACTTTTATATCCTGTATCATTTTTAATTTGTTCTTCACATTCTGTTTTTCCACACCAATTTATCTTGATAAAACCTGTTTTTTCTTTAATTAATTCTTTCATGTCATCATAGTCTTTTACATCAAAGATTTTTTCGTTTCTTCTTTGTAAAGCTCTATCATACATATCTTTTTGAATTGTTTCTAAAAGTTTTAAGATGTAGTCTGCTACTTCATTTGTTTTCACTTTATATTTTTCTAAAGTATCTCTTCTAACTACAGTTACTTCATCGTTTTCTAAATCTCTTTTTCCAACTTCGACACGAATTGGAATCCCTTTAACTTCTGCTTCAGCAAATTTATAGCCAGGGCTTTTATCTGAATCATCGATTTTATAGGTGTATTCTTCAGGTATTTTTTTAATAATTTCATCAATGGTATTTAAAATACTTTCTTCTTGTGTAATTGGAATAAAGATTATTTTAATTGGAGCGATGTTTGGCGGAAGTACTAGACCGTGATTGTCTCCGTGAGTCATAATTATTCCACCAATCATTCTTGTTGAAACTCCCCAGCTTGTTTGATATGGAGTTTGCAATGTATTGTTCTCATCTAGAAATTGAATTCCAAAAGCTTTAGCAAAATGGTTGCCAAAATAATGACTCGTTCCGTTTTGTAGTGCTACTCCATCATACATCATTGCTTCTAGAGTGTATGTTTCTTCAGCACCAGCGAATTTTTCTTTTTCTGTTTTTCTACCAACTAAAACAGGTAAAGCTAAGATATTTCTTTGAAAATCTTCATATATTTTTAACATTCTTAGAGTTTCTTTTTTGGCTTCTTCGCTTGTTTTGTGCATCGTGTGTCCTTCTTGCCAAAGAATTTCTCTACTTCTTAAAAATGGTCTTGTTGTTTTTTCCCAACGAACGATTGTGCACCATTGATTATATAGTTTAGGTAAATCCCGATAAGACTTGATAATGTTTTTATAGTGTTCACAAAATAAAACTTCACTTGTTGGTCTTACACACATTCTCTCTTCTAATTTTTCGTTTCCACCATGTGTAACCCAAGCTACCTCTGGCGCGAAACCATTAACGTGTTCTTTTTCTACATTTAATAAAGACTCTGGAATAAACATTGGCATCTGAACGTTTTCATGACCTGTTTTTTTAAATTCTTTATCTAATATTCTCTGTATATTTTCCCAAATCGCATAGCCATAGGGTCTGATAATCATACTGCCTTTGACAGATGAATAAGCTACTAAATCAGCTTCTCTTACTACGTCTGTATACCACTTGGCAAAATCTACATCACGGTCGGTAATTTTACTAACTAATTTGCTCATGACTCTCTTCCTTACTTTCTAATTCAAAGTCTTTTAATTCATCATTTTCGCTTAAAATCTTATTAACTTGTTTGGTTGCTTTATCTAGTTTTTCTTGACAAATTTTAACTAAATTCATCGCATCTGTGTATTTGTTAATTGCTTCTTCTAACGGAATACTTCCACTTTCTAAATCTTTAATAATTTCTTCTAAATCTTGTAATGCTTTTTCAAATGTAATTTCATTCATGATATAATCTCCTTTACTTCTACACTAAGCTCACCTTTAGATAGGCGAACATTTAATATATCTTTTTCTTTTATCTTACTACTTTCTTTAAGTATATGTCCATCCTTTTTTATTAATGAATATCCTTTGTCTAAAATATTTAATGGATTTACTAATTTTAAAGTTTGAACAATAAAGGCAAAGTCGTGATTTTTTTTGTTTAAAATTGCCTCGATATTTTTTTGTAAAATTTCTTGATTTTTATTGATTTCTTCAATTTTGTTTTGATACATAATTAATGGATTTTTCATAATATAATGTTCTTTTAAATGATTTATTTCTTTTGTTTTGTTTTCAAGAAAACTATCCATTGCATTTTTTAATTTGTCAGTTAAATCATCTAATTTTTGGATTTTTACATCATATAAAACCATTGGATTTTTTAAAATAAAACTATCTGCAAGTTTCTTTAAATGATGTTTTTTCTCATTTAATCTAGTTAAAAAGGCGTTTGATATTTCGATTTGTTTGGTTTGAAATAAATTTTTTACTTCTTCAATAGTTGGAACAGCCATTTCCGCGGCGCCTGTTGGTGTTGGGGCTCGTTTGTCGGCAACAAAATCGGCTATTGTTACATCTACTTCATGACCGACTGCGCTTATTATAGGAATTTTGGATTCATAGATTGCTCTTGCAACGATTTCTTCATTAAATGCCCATAAATCTTCAATTGAGCCTCCCCCACGTCCGACAATTAAGACGTCTAAATCGTATTCATTTGCTTTTTTTATGTTTTTGACAATATCTTCTTTAGCTTGCACCCCTTGAACAAGTGACGGGAAAAGAATGGTTTCACACAAAGGAAAACGTCTAGTTATCGTACTTAAAATATCTTTGATTGCAGCGCCTGTTGGAGCCGTGACAATTCCTATTTTTTTGGGAAATTTTGGAATGGGCTTTTTATGACTTACATCAAACAATCCTTCTCCTGCTAATTTCTTTTTTAATTTTTCAAATTCTACATACAGATTGCCTAAGCCATCTTGCTCCATTTTATCTATATAAATTTGATAATTTCCGCCAGCTGGATAGACACTTATCCTTCCTTCTACTAAGACATTCATTCCATCTTCCGGGACAAATGTTAATTTGGAAGCCATGCTACGAAACATGATGGCACTTATTCTAGATTCTTCATCTTTTAAAGTTAAATATAAATGTCCAGATGAATGTCTTTTGAAATTACTAATTTCTCCTTTTAGGTATACTTTTTGCAAATAAGAGTTGCCATCAAAAATCATTTTAATAAAGTTGTTTATTTGAGAAATTGTAATATATTCATGATTCATAAATGCTTACCTTCTTTTTTTTCAAGTGTTTGAGTAATATTTATCAATTCTTTATAGTGTTCTTTATAAAGAGTGTTGATATTTTCGCGGATTTTTGTTCCTTTATCTACTTGATATTTTTTTTCTAAATTTGTCACAATATTTAAAAGTGTTTCTGGAGTCAAAATATAGAGTTGCCTCATAGCTTCTAATTGAAAACTGGATGAAGAACTATAGAAAAATTGTTTGAACGAATCATATATATTTTTAATGGAACTTTCATATGTTCTCATAGAATTATTTCTTGATATATCAAAAAATCTGTTCTGAAAACCCAATTCCATATCATACATTGGCACTAGGAAGGCATGGGTTTTATTATCTAAAAGTTCCCAGTTTCCTAAATGAAAATCATGTTGCATTGTTATGAATGAATATATGTATCTTCTTGCTAGTTCCTCAACAATTTTATAGATGGATAAATGCTTATTAGGATTATTTCGATAATAATATTCTAAAGCTTCCCAGATAAAAGAAAGCGAATTTAATGAAAATTGCTCAGAAAATTGAGTGTCAGATAATTCATCTAACGAATTTATTCCTATAGTTTCTTTTAATTTTCTCTTTGATTCTAAATCTTCTAAATATGACCAGATAATTTCTTTTCCAGAAATAATTTCGTACCCATTTATTTGATAATTATCAGAAATTATCCCATATGTATTGCTTTTAGCATTTACCCGAACTATTTCAGAGTTTACTGTATTTATAGAAACTGTTTTAGCTAATTCTTCCATAAAAATTTGCATAAACAACTGATTATTTAGTCCGTTATTCTTACAGATTTTCAAAAAATAGTTTTTATCTTCTATATTATTTAACCAATATCCATCATAATATGGACCACATAAAGTATTAGGTACTACTTTTTTACTTTTTAGTGCTTTTCTCCAATCAGGAATAAGGCTATCTAAAAGTATTATTCCATTTTCACGATTCATTTTTATAATTCCTTCATAAATTTGTCTAATACAGCATTAATCATTTTTACTAAATCTTCGTCTGTGTATTTTTTTGCTAATTCAACAGCTTCATTAATGACAACTATTGGTGGGGTCTCCATATATTTCAGTTCGTAAATTGCCATACGTAAAATAGCTGCGCCGGTCTTATCCAAGCGATTGATTTTCCAGTCTTTTAAGTATTTGTTAGCAATCTCGTCAATTTCATTTTCTCCAGTAATTACTCCATAAACTAAGTCTTTAACAAACTCATTATCTACACTTAAATTTTCTTTTAAAACTTCTTCTACATCATAGGAGAGATGTGTTTGTTTTAAGATGTCTATTTGATATAAACACGTCATGGCAATTTGTCTTAATTCGCTTCTCGTTTGCATAATTTATCACCTTTTTTATTGTATCAAAAAAAACTAGGTAAGGCTAGTTTTTTATCATTGTTTTCTTTCGAGTTGGACAGGTTTTTGAAGTTTGAAATAGTTGATTACCCATTTATAACAAGGATCTGTTTCTATATAAGAATAAAAATTTTCTAAAGTTTTATTATCTGCATTATTAATTGCTTGATTTATCGTTTGATATATTTCCTTTTTTTGATAGAATGTTTCTTTAACTTCTCTATCTGTATTTCCATGTAGTAGCTCTTTTTTAGTTGTTGTTAAAAATATCTTTTGACCTAATTCATTTTCTGTAACTCCCATAATTACTTCGAAATTTGCGATTACGTATTTTTTGGCTTCTTTCTTAACTTTTTTTAAAATGGGTAAATCTTTAACTTTGATGATTTTTCCATTTGATACGACTGGACGATTTAGATATTCCTCTAACCAGACTTGGGAGTTACAAGTTTTCATGTCTAAATAGGCCTGAATTGCATCTTCCATTGTGCTTGCGAAAAGTATTCTTTGCATAAATGTTTCGATTCTTTCTTTTTTTTCCTTTGTTGAATAATAAATTTTTATATCTTGTTCCATTTTATCCCGCTTTCTAATATTATTTATGATTGTTTTCCATTTTTAATTCGTATAACGTATTTAATGCTTCCATTGGTGTCATTCTTAAAGGATCTATTTTTTCTAATTTTTCTTTTATTGGGTCTTTTTTCTCTTCTGGAAAATCCATGATTAACTGTAATTGAGTATCTGCTTTTTTGACTTTTGGTTTTTGTTCATACATTGATAAAATTTCTAATGCATCATTAATCACTTCATCTGGTAGTCCTGCCAGTTTTGCTACATGAATTCCATAACTCTTATCTACAGCTCCATTTTTGATTTTATGTAGAAAGGTGATTTTTCCATCTTCTTCAATAGCACTTACATGAACATTTTTAATACTGGAAATGCTGTTTTCTAAAACTGTAAGCTCATGATAATGAGTAGAAAAAAGTGTTTTGCAGCGAATTTTGGTACTTACATATTTTAATATGGCTTCGGCAAGACTCATGCCATCGTAAGTAGCTGTTCCTCGTCCTAACTCGTCAAATAAAATTAAGCTGTTTTCTGTTGCATTACAAATCGCATTTTTGGCTTCTTTCATTTCCACCATAAAGGTTGATTCGCCACTTACTAAATCATCGCTTGCTCCAATTCTTGTAAATATTTTATCTACAATTGGTAAATTTGCTTTGCTAGCTGGCACGAATGAGCCCATTTGAGCCATGATAATTATTATAGCTAATTGACGCATGTATGTTGATTTACCGCTCATATTTGGGCCGGTAATTAACAGAGTGTTAATGCTTCCATCCATTATGCAATCATTTGCAACATATTCCATATTGCTTACTTTTTCAATAACTGGATGTCTTCCATTTTTAATCTCAATGATATGTTCATGATTAAGAGTTGGTCTTACTAAACGATATTCTTCTGCACATACCGCTAAAGAAGCTAAAGCGTCTAGTGTTGCGATACAATCCGCTGTGTCTTTCAACTCTAATATATGTTCTTTGATTTTTTCTTTAATTTCATTGAACATTGTATATTCCATTTCGATTATTTTTTCTTCCGCATTTAAAATTAATGCTTCTTTTTCTTTTAGTTCTGGACTAATATATCGCTCCGCATTTGTAAGAGTTTGTCTTCGTTCCCAATGAAAACTTTCACTTACGTTAGCAAGTTGTCCTTTGGTTATTTCAATGAAATATCCGAATACTTTGTTATATCCAACCTTTAAGTTTTTAATTCCTGTTTCTTCTTTTAATTTGGTTTCAAAATTGGCAATGAAGTCTTTTCCACCACTTCGAATACTTTTTAATTCATCAAGTTCTTTATTATATCCTTCTTTAATTAAAAATCCTTCTTTAATTGTGACAGGCGGATTTTCATAAATAGATTGTTCTAATAATTCATAAATATCTTGATGCGTTTTCAGTTGAATATCAAATCCTAGTTCTTCGACTATTTTTTCTACTTCTGGTAAAACTTTTAAACTTGTTTTTAATTGTAATAAATCTCTTGCATTTAATGAACCACAGGAAATTTTACCACAAAGACGTTCCATATCATAAATTTGATACAAATATTCTCGTAATTGCTCTTTTAAAATAAATTCGTTGTTTAATTTTTCAATTTTGTCATATCGTTCTGTAATGAGTTCTTCATTTTTTAATGGGTTCATCAACCAATTTTTTAATTTTCTTGAACCCATACTTGTTTTTGCTTTATCTAAAAGCCATAGTAATGAAAAGGTTCGCTCTTTCAAACGTAAGGTTTCTACTAATTCCAGATTTCTTACTGTATGAATATCCATTTCTAAATAGTCATCTGGATAAATAATTTCAGCTTCTTTGAAATGACTTAAATCTTTTAGCTCTTTAACAACTAAATAGTAAAATAAATGTTTTACTGCTTTGATATAGTGTTCGTCTTCTAAAGAGACGTACACTGATGTGTATTCATTTTCTAAGAAATTGTTACTTATAGATACTTCGATACCATAGGTTCCTTTTAAAAGAGAAATAAGTTCTAGATTTTCATTATTTTCTAAAACTACTTCTAAGATTCCTAAGTTTAATATCGTGCTAATCAATTTATCTGTTTGATGAGGTAAAATAGAAACAAAGATTGACCCAGTGGAGATATCTGCGTAGCAAATGGTGTAGATATAAGTAAAGTCTAGGATTGACGCGATATAATGATTGTCGTGTTCGTTTAAAAGCTCTAAATCTACTACCGTTCCTTTACTAATTACTTGAACAACTCCTCTTTTAACCATACCTTTGGTATCTTTTGGGTCTTCTAGTTGTTCACATATCGCGACTTTGTATCCTTTATTTACTAACTTTTCGATATAAGGTTTTACTGAATGAAATGGAACACCACACATTGGTACTCTTTCTTCTAGACCAGCGTTTTTACCAGTTAATGTTAGTTCTAATTCTCTTGATGAGGTTAGTCCATCTTCAAAAAAGAGTTCATAAAAATCGCCAATTCGATAAAAAAGGAGTTCTTCTTCGTACTCTTTTTTTATATCCATATATTGTTTCATCATAGGACTTAAATCATCATAATTCACTTCACTACGTTTCACTTTTACCACCTGTACAAGCATTATATCACAAACCCTTTAAAAAAAACATTTTTTTCTTCTTTATGTTTGTTATATCCTTTAGTTCATTATTCTTTTTTTATAAAAAAATGAAAGTTATTGTAAACTTTCAATTTCTTCTTTAGATAGATTTGTAAATTCTATAATTTCTGAAATTTCTTTTCCTTTATCAAGCATTTTTCTAGCAATTTCTATGGAGGTTTCTTTTTCTCCTTGCAAAAATCCTTGAGATATTCCTTGAGTAATTCCATCATTAAAAGCTTTAGACATCTGGGTATTATAGATTTTTTTCTGGTCTTCTTCTTTAGTCATATACTCTCGAAATCTGGGGTCTTGGTTTACTTTTTCTATTTCTTTCATATATTTTTCTACCTCTCTATCTCTTTTAGCTAACTCTTTTAATTCCTCTTTTGATAAATCTAACATAATTAAATGTTTATATTCTTCTATTTTCTCTTCGTTTTTATCATACCAAAACTCCATCAATTTGTCCATGTTCCATTCGATAATTTGAAAGTTTTGGGCATATTTTTTTCCTGTCTTATCTTGAATAAAATATTTTCTTACTAGCTCCTCATCTTTCATTCCATAAGTTAGATTGATTTGAATGATTTGGACGTCTTCTGTATAGTTTTGTCCCACTAAAGTGTAATGAGCATAGTTATCGCATTGAAAAGCTAAATTTCTTGGATGTAAATAATCTTCTACTGAACTATTTATTTCAATTCCAATAAGTCCTTGATCCGTTTCCAATAATATGTCTAAATATTTTCTTCTAATAAAAACATTACCACTATTTAGTTCAATATTTCTTTGAATAACTTTCATGACCTCAGTATGTAAACTTTCTTTTAAGACAGCTAATAAAAGTTTTTCATTTTTTTCATTTAAAAAGATTTCTTTAAATGCTCGGTCGTATTTTGCAGTATAAAATTTTTCGTTTTGTTTTTCTAGTAGTTTTGTATTCATAAAAAAATTCTCCATTTCTTGAGAATTTATTTTACTTCTATTTTCTTTCTTTTCAAGAGGAGAAATTGATAGGTTTTGTCTTATTTTGTCTAAAAAGAAGAAATCCTTTTACTTTTGTTATGGATTTCCTCTTTTTATGAGATTGTCTTGTTTTTTGTTAAGAAATTTTAACCAATATGAGGTGCTTTGGTTATCTTTATAAAAGTTATTACAAGCTTCTTGAAAAGAAAAACTATAAGCTTTTAAATTTGTAAGCCATCTTTTCTTTCCTTCTAAGGTTTGTTGGCTTTGATAAATTTTAAAAACTCTTGCTAAACTTCTAGCCAACCCATATAATTCTTTTTCAGTCATTAAAAATCACAGTTTCCTGGAGTTCTTGGATATGGAATTACATCGCGAATATTATCGACTCCTGTTAAATAAATTAAAAGTCTTTCAAAGCCCATACCAAAGCCTGAATGAACACAAGTTCCGTATTTTCTTAAATTCAAATACCAATCTAATTCTGAAGTATTCATGTGTAATTCTTTCATGCGTGTAAGTAATTTATCATAGTTTTCTTCTCTTTGACTTCCGCCCATTAATTCTCCAGCTCCTGGTACTTCTAAATCGACAGCGGCAACTGTTTTTCCATCTTCATTTTGTTTCATATAGAAAGCTTTAATGTCTTTTGGCCAATCTGTTATGAATACAGGTCCATCAAAATATTCTGTAATGTATTTTTCATGTTCTTTAGCAATATCTTCGCCATATTCTGGAGTAAATTCCCATTTCACATCCGCTTTTTTTAGAATAGTAATTACTTCTTCATGGGTAATTCTTGTAAATTTTGCGTTCACTAGTTTTTCTAATTTTTTTATTAATCCTTTTTCTACAAATTGGTCTAAAAATTGAAACTCATCTGGAGCTTTTTCTAAACAATAGCTTACAACATATTTAAGCATGCTTTCCATAATATCCATATCCCCATTAATGTCTACAAAAGCCATTTCAGGTTCAATCATCCAAAATTCTGAAGCGTGTACTTTTGTATTTGAGTTTTCGGCACGAAAAGTTGGACCAAAAGTATAAACTTTAGAGAATGCTGTAGCAAATGTTTCTGCTTGTAGTTGACCTGAAACAGTTAATGAAGTAAGTTTTCCAAAAAAATCTTTTTTATAGTCTACTTCTCCATTTACTTTATCTAGAGGTAAAGTCGTGACTTGAAACATTTCTCCTGCTCCTTCACAGTCTGACGCTGTAATAATTGGAGCATGAAAATAGACAAATCCATTTTTTCCAAAATATTCATGAATTGCTAAGGCCGCTAAGCTGCGAATTCGAAAAACAGCTTGAAATAGATTTGCTCTTGGTCTTAGATACGCGATGCTTCGTAAAAACTCGTTTGAATGTCTTTTAGGTTGTAAAGGATAATCTAGAGGACAATCTCCTAATAAAACAACTTTTAAAGCTTTTAATTCGATTTCTTGGCCTTTTCCTTCACTTTTTTGTAAGATTCCCTTTACTTCAATAGAAGAACCATTTTTAAAAGAAACAATATCTTCAAAATCTTTCAATTCTTTATCATATACAATTTGTAAATGTTTGAAGCAAGTTCCATCAGAAAAATCAATAAAACCAAATTCTTTTTGGGGACGATGATTTCTAATCCAACCATGAACTGTAATTTCTTTTCCTAGTAATTCTTCTTTTTTTTCAAAAACTTCGTTTAAAAACATATAAAATCTTCCTTTCATTATAAAAATAAAAAACCCAGATAACATAAGGGTGAGAATAAATCCCACGGTGCCACCTTATTTTACCTAGGTACTCATTCATTTTATCGAGTGTTAACCCGTTCTTAAGTATGTAAAGAAGTGTTTTTCAAAAATGCTTTTAAGCGGTATTTTCACCTAATTAACCTTCTCTGTTCAAAAAAGACATTTTTTACTCGTTTCTTTCTTAAGAAGACACTTTTATTTTAAAATAAAACTAGACGTTCGTCAATCAGAATTTTGAATTGATGAGGTCTAAATTTATCTGGTGATATAAAAAAGAAAGAAATCAACGGTATAATATACCTATAAAACAAAGAATATAAAGGAGTTCCTTCTATTTAGTGTATGTATGTGTTACTTTTCTCATAAAACATATGTCATTAATGGAAAAAATTAAAAAGCGAGCGATGTCTCTGTTTAATACAGGATTAATTTTATTTCATCGAGCCTTTAATTCTATAAAATATATTCGAATTCCCTTTAAATTTATTTTATATGACATTTAATTTATTTTTTCTTTTCTTTTTTTAATTTGATTCATTCAAATTATTTTCGTCATGTCTTATTTTTCAAAAAAATTGTACTTTCTTCTACTTTTAAGAAAAAGATGGAATTCATTACTCTCTGGGCGAGTATTTTTACATCTTTTTTTCTTTATTTTCCTTGCTTTTTCTAAAACTGTCCGTAGGTAAGAATTGATAATGTTTTATCGTCTTAGGATTTTGGTTGTATTCGCTTCGCTCATACTGTATATGGGTCATTGGCCGTTCCTGAGCCCTTTTTCAGACTATCAGACTTCAGATTGAGAACCAGACGCACACCATACGAGCTACTCGCGCGGTAGTTGCCGTCGTAGACATCGCCATCGTAGTCGACGCCACGCTCGTACGCACGCGAGCCGTTGAAATCGCTAGGAGACATGGTCCAATATCTGTTTCCAGTATATAGATAATATTTTGAATTACTCGAACTGTATCCTCCTGCTACTGTTGCTTCATCTGCTGTTAGTAATCCTACTGGATATGTTAAAGATCCATTTCCTAATATTTCATCATTTACTGTAAATCGGTCATTTTGCTGGCTACATGTGAGTCTTGGATATTGTTTATTACTATCCCACGGTCCATACCTCCATCGGTATGCTGTTTTTTCCTTTCCTATTCCTGAATTTATATAATCACTATCTGGCTTATATTCTGATATACTTCGATCATTACAAAATAAGGTATCGCTGATATATTGTTCATGTTCTGTATCTTTGATATGACTTTCATACCATTCATCTATTTTTGTTTTGATTGTACTATTATTGATGTTTGCATGGGTTTCTTCATAACTAGAAGATGCTGGTGCACCATACATATATCCTACGTAGGCATTGTCATCGTATGATTCATTATATGCACTGGTTCCTATTTGAGTGTAGTCAGTACTTCCATCATCATATCCATTTTTTAAGACCTCTTCTTTATTTTCTAATGCATCTATGACTGTAGCATCTCCTGCATAAATCATTCTAATTGAACCATCGCCATTGATTCTTAGAATTCTCCAATATGTATTTGCAAATTTTACCCAGTTATTTTCTACGTTTCCTCTGAAGTAATAACTTGTTCCATAATCATCTGGAGCACTGCAAACATACCCATTTTCACTTTCTGTATTAGTAACAGTAATTGTTCCATCTTCATTTACTGTTGGACAAGCACCTGTAGTATCTAACTGCGCTATAATTTGACAATTAATACTATCTTCTCCATAGTTGGCTACACATTTTTCGTAATCTGTTGGCAAGCGATCACTGTACTGTGCATTAATTGTAATTTTTGCACTCCAATTACTATTTTGTACTCCTTCTGTTTCAGTTGTGACATTTTCATCTAACCATACTCTTATGTTATATGTTTTTTCTTCGTTAACATCTAGGGCATTATTGTCAATGATGTATGCTCTACTTGCTTCACTTAATGTTTTTTCTCCTGATTGTAATGTGTTTAAAATTACTGGATTTTTTTCATCAATCATAATCTTTAAATATTCATCCTTTAATGTTGAAGTATTTATGATTTCTAATTGAATTTGATATGTTGCATAGGCACTACAATTATTTGTTATTGTGAATGTATATGGAGTTAATGTTTTTCCATCTTCATCATACATTGGAAAAGTATTTTCAAGGAGAATCGGATTTTCTTCTTCAAAAGTAATATCAAAACAGCTTGAAGCAAGTGTGTTTTGATTTGTTTGAGTTAAAGTTAATCTCCAAGCAGCATAACTTATTCCTATTACTAATGAAAAAATTAATAATACTCCAATAACTCCTAAAGTTATTTTTTTTGTTTTGCTCATTTTTCTCACCCATTCTTAGTATTAGAACTTTTACTATTTTCTATGAATAATTTAACATAAATCTTAGTAATTCACAACTTTAAATTCTATTTAAGACAATTTAAAAGCAGTTTTTTTACACCTGTTTAGAAGTTTTTTTGGCTGTATGAGTGATTGTGTCCCAACCAAGATTTTTTTTGCATATGGCTATTACAAAAGCATGAAGATAAGAAATAATAAATATAGGATGATATAGTAAGGATTCAAAATACACTTTTGGAGTGAGTTTCAGTTGCTTTGAAACCATATATAAAAGAATTGCGGTTAATAAAACTAAAGAAAGATAAATAATTCCAACGAAACATAGTAGATATATTGCTAATTGCCATGATGAACTAAAACTGGTTGATAATAATACTAAAATAATTAGTAATACTAACCCAAATACTATATATAATGCTGGAGTTATTCCGATTTGCATTTCTATCAAGCTTCTAGGATTTATTGGTTTCTCTTTTGATTTTTGCTTTAATTTTGGACGATACTCTAGCCAATTTTGTAAATATCCTTTTATCCATCTACTTCTTTGTGTGATACTTTTTTTATAGTTTTCTGGTTGTTCGTCATAGAAAACTGCTTTACTTTGATAATGAGTGGATATTCCATGAAGTGCATAGTATAATGAGCTTTCATAATCTTCAGTTAAAGAATGAAACGGAAAGGTTCCCCACTCTTTAATATATTTTCCGTGAATATAATACCCGGTTCCTGATAATATTAAATTTCCGTTTTTCTTTAATGCACTGCGATTTCGAATTTCGTTAATCATAAAAAAAGTTAATCCGGCACATATTGGAAAATAATGATTGGTATTTTTAAATGTCCTATATCCGGTTGAAATAGCATAACCTTGCTGATAATCTTCTAGCATATATTTAATAAAATCTTTATCTAAAACATTATCGGCATCAAATATAAAATAGATATCATAGTAGTTTTTTTTACTTTCTAAATCTTCAAGCATTTCTGCTAAGGCATAACCTTTTGTTTTTAAATGAAGTTTTTTTCGTACAAAATAACTCATTTTATGATTTTGGACTATTTCTACTGTCGGGTCATTTTCACTTTCAACGATTACATATACATCTTGTGAGTTTATTTTATAAGATTGACTCTCAATCGATTTTAATAGTTCTTCAATTACTAAGGATTCATTTCTAGCTGGAATTAAAATAGCTATCTTTGGATTTTCTTTCAAATTTTCTTCTTTTTGTAATTGATTCTTTTTAGGCGTGAACATTAAATACACGTAGTAACATAGTCCGACTATTATCGATAATAAAGCAACTGAATAGAAAAAAATCATTTTTTCACCTCAATAACTTTCATATTCGTATAGCTTTCTTTTAAGACTTCATCTGGATAATATTCGTCAAAAAATTCTCCGACAATTGTTACAGCTGGATATCCGTTATGCCTAAAAATCTGTCTTATTAAAGCTCCCCAAGAGATTGCAAAATCTAAGGCAAGCAAAACAATTAATATTCTAGTCAACCAAGTCCCAAACTTTTTCGGTAAGGCTTCAATAATGTTTGAAATTGTCGGATAGAAAAGCTTTACTAATACTAATGCAAGTAATCCCCAGACAATTGCAAAAGGAATGGTTGTTCTTCCATTAATGTTTAAAAATTCATTTGTATAATCCCAAGAAACTGTTCCTAAAAACATTTCTTGTAAAAAGCTAACTAAATATTCAAATCCTCCACCAATTAAGGCGCCATATAAAATTGTTTGCCAATCCGGTCTTTTTTTTCTACCTAGTAATCCAATCATTAATACGGCTCCAGCACCATATATTGGTGAAATCGGCCCATAAATTACTCCTCTTCTTAGTTGCCAGACAATTTCATGATGATAGTTATAATGAATTACTAAATTTAGGATTTGTTCGTAATAAGCTCCGAAGATACAGCCAAACAAAAAAATCCAAAAAAGTTTATAAAAACACATTCCTTCTGCAAACTTTTTATTTGGTTTGTCCATCTCTTTTGTCATATCACACTTCCATATCTATACCTCATTTTACCATATGGTATGATAAATAACAAGTATACAAAAATTACAATTTTGCAAGACAAAATTCGAAAAAAAAGAATGTCTATTTTAGACTTTCTATTTCTTCTTTAGATAGATTTGTAAATTCCATAATTTCTGAAATTTCTTTTCCTTTATCAAGCATTTTCTTAGCAATTGCTTTGGAGTTTTCTTTTTCTCCATCATTAAAAGCTTTAAACATCTGGGTATTATAGATTTTTTTCTGGTCTTCTTCTTTAGTCATATACTCTCGAAATCTGGGGTCTTGGTTTACTTTTTCTATTTCTTTCATATATTTTTCTACCTCTCTATCTCTTTTAGCTAACTCTTTTAATTCCTCTTTTGATAAATCTAACATAATTAAATGTTTATATTCTTCTATTTTCTCTTCGTTTTTATCATACCAAAACTCCATCAATTTGTCCATGTTCCATTCGATAATTTGAAAGTTTTGGGCATATTTTTTTCCTGTCTTATCTTGAATAAAATATTTTCTTACTAGCTCCTCATCTTTCATTCCATAAGTTAGATTGATTTGAATGATTTGGACGTCTTCTGTATAGTTTTGTCCCACTAAAGTGTAATGAGCATAGTTATCGCATTGAAAAGCTAAATTTCTTGGATGTAAATAATCTTCTACTGAACTATTTATTTCAATTCCAATAAGTCCTTGATCCGTTTCCAATAATATGTCTAAATATTTTCTTCTAATAAAAACATTACCACTATTTAGTTCAATATTTCTTTGAATAACTTTCATGACCTCAGTATGTAAACTTTCTTTTAAGACAGCTAATAAAAGTTTTTCATTTTTTTCATTTAAAAAGATTTCTTTAAATGCTCGGTCGTATTTTGCAGTATAAAATTTTTCGTTTTGTTTTTCTAGTAGTTTTGTATTCATAAAAAAATTCTCCATTTCTTGAGAATTTATTTTACTTTTATTTTCTTTCTTTTCAAGAGAAGAAATTGATAGGTTTTGTCTTATTTTGCCGATATATATTCTTACATTTCTAATAGAATTGTTGTAGGTCCCATATTTATTAAGGATACTTGCATATCTGCCCCAAAAATTCCTGTTTCTACTTTTATATATTTTCTTAGTTCATTATTAAAATATTCATATAGTTTACTAGCTTCGTCACCATTTAAAGCTTTCATATAACTTGGACGATTTCCTTTTGATGTATCTGCATATAGAGTAAATTGACTTACTGATAAAATGCTTCCATTGCTGTCGATTACACTTTTATTCATAACACCATTTTCATCAGGAAATATTCGAAGTTTTACTATTTTTCCTACCATTTTTTCAATAGTTTTTTCGTTATCTTCATTGGTAAACCCGACAAGTAAACAAAGCCCATCTGAAATATGCCCTACTACTTTTTGATTGACAGTTACAGAGGCATTTTTACATCTTTGTACTACTACTCTCATTTTATCTGACTCTCAAAAGTTAAAACTTTAAAATCGAAAGGGATTTGATAGACTTTTTCATATATAGATTGCACTCCAAGTGTGGTTATCTTTCCTTTATCAAAAGTAAATTTTTTTAAAAAGTCTGTGATTTCTTTTTCAGTTGGAGCTTCGATTTCTACATAAGTTGGGATTAAAGGCCACGTGTCTATGTCAATTTCAATATTGTTGTAACGGTATCTTATTCTTTTATTTTCTTCTAAGCTTCGGTAGTGATATCCTAATTCTTCTAATATTTGGGCTGTTTTTTCAAAATCGGAAACTTCAATTTCTAATTCGTTAGTTCCACTAGCTATATTTTCATCCGTTATTTCTTTAATTGCAAGTGTTGTTGTTTTTCCATTTGTTCTTAGACGTATCCATTTATTCTCAATTACTGGATGAAAATCATAAACCTTTCTTTTTTGAAGCCAATTGCCTTCTAATATGGCACCTATCTCTTCTAGTTTAGCTATCCATTCTTCTTGCTTTATTTCTAAAATTCGTATTTCTGTCTCTTGATTCATTTTCTTTCCACCTTCTTTACAAATTTGTAAGCATACAAACTATTCATAAAGTCCTCAAGTTGTTCTTTGTTTGTTACTTTTACTGTGATGGTATAAACTGTATCTAGATTGTCATTTTTGGTTTTCACTCCATCAACATATACTTTTTTTGTTGTAGCTTTACTTATTATATCTAGCAAATAATTTTTACCTGAATCTGTTGTTATTACAACATCTGTTTCGAAATTTGAAGTAATATCTTTATTCCATTCGACTTTGATAAAACGATTTTCTTTATTTTGAACGTTTATACAATTTTTCTTATGAACTGTAACGCCCTCTCCTTTGGTAATGTATCCTACAATCTCATCTCCAAAAACCGGATGACAACACTTAGCTAGATTTACTAAAATTCCTTCTTGATTATCGACTAAAATCTCTCCTTTAGCGGTTTTTGGTTTAGCGCGGCTATTGGACATCATTACTTTTTCAAGTAAGATATCTTCAACATTTTTCTTATCTTCGGTTGTTAAATTAATAATATAAGATGCTGTATAACGAAGTGAACCGATTGAAAAATAAATATCTTCTAAAGTTTCTAATTTTAAATCGTCACATATTTTTTTTATATTTTCTGCGGATAATACTTGTTCAATAGATAATTTTCGTTTTCTAATTTCGCTTGTTAGAATATTTTTTCCTTTTTCTGTGTAATTTTCTTTATCTTGTTTGCTGAAATATGATTTAATTTTATTTTTTGCATGGGAAGTTTTTACAAAATTTAACCATTCTTTACTTGGTGTACTTGATGGATTGGTTCTTATTTTTACAATATCATTATTTTGAAGTTCATAGTTTAAAGGTACACTTGTATCGTTCACTATTGCTTGGACTGTTCTATCTCCAACATCAGAGTGAATTCGATATGCAAAATCAAGAGGAGTAGCACCTTTAGGAAGTTCTAAAACATCTCCTTTTGGAGTAAATACATATATGCTTTCATTGACAAATTCCTGTTCAATATTGCTAGCAAATTCAATATCACTTAAAGATTCGCTGGACTCGATTAAGTTTCTTAAACTTTCTAATCTTTGTTCCATTACGTTTTGCATGTAATGTTTTTCTTTATAAGCAAAGTGAGAGGCAACACCTTTCTCTGCAAATTCATCCATTTCTTCTGTTCGTACTTGAATTTCATATCGATGTCCATCTGGGCCAAAAACACCTGTGTGCAAGCTTTGATACATATTTGCTTTGGGCATTGCGATATAGTCTTTGAATCTTCCTGGAATTGGACGATATTTGGCGTGGATGAGACCGATAGTTAGGTAACACTCACTTACCTTTTCAACGATTACTCGCAAGGCTAGTATATCATAGATATTTTCCCATTTTTTTCCGTTGTTTAATTTATTGTAAATGCTGTAAACGCTTTTGACACGGCTCTTTATTTTAAATGGAATGTTTTGTTCCATCAACATTTCAGAAATAGCAAATTCCATTTCGTCTAGGGAGTCATGAAGTTCGGCATACGATGCATTTAATCTTTCTAAAATATCTTCATAAACATCTGGTTTACTATATTTTAAACATAAATCTTCCATTTCTCCTTTAATTTTGTACATACCAAGACGATGAGCTATTGGAATTAATACGGTCATGGTTTCATGAACTTTTTTCTTCAAAGCTTCTTTATCTAGTGCATCTGCAGTTCGTAAGTTATGCAAGCGGTCGGCTAGTTTTAAGAATAAAACTCGCACATCTTCACTCATTCCTACTAAAATTTTTCGTAAATTTAAAGCAGCGTGCTCGGAGTCGTCAGTTAATTCCAAACGATTTAATTTAGAAATGACATCCACAATATTTGCTACTTCGCTTCCAAAAAGATTTTCAATTTCTTCTTTTGTCGCTCCAGCATGATTTATTGTTTCATGAATCAACGATGCCGTGATGGTAATACTATCTACATCTAAATCTAATAGTATTAAGGCAACACCTAAAGGATGAGTCATATAATCAGTTTTATTAAGTCTCATTTTTCCTTTGTGTTTTTCTGAAGCAAATTCATAAGCTTTTTTGATATTTGAAATTTCTTCTCCAGAGTATATTTTTTCACATTTTTCTACTAATTCTTCAAACATTTTTTCTTTCATAAGTTTTTTCACCTACTTTATAAATATTTTACAAGCTATCGATTTGTCTAGTCTTTTTTTGAAAATTTCGGCATCTTTTATTGAGCCTACTACATAACCATAATGAATGGGAATAGCAAGTTTGGGTTTTATAATATTACAAAGGTTTGCTGCCTCAAGACAATCCATTGTATAAGTTCCACCAACTGGGACGAACGCTACATCACATTTTACTTCTTTTGCTTCTTTGGTTACATCCGTATCTCCTGCTATATAGTAAATCACTTTATCTAATGTAACAATATATGATACCCACCCGTCGTCTTTGCGATGATTTTTTTTATGAAGATTGTATGCTGGGATTGTTTTAAATTCAATATTTTTAAATGCGTATTGTTGATTGGGTTTTACGATGATAATGTATTCTTCTTGGATGCCAATTGATAATAGTTCTTCAACAATATCTTTTGGAGTAATAAAAACGGTTGATTCTTTTTTTAATTCTAATATTGCCAGTAAGGAAAAATGGTCAAAATGAGGATGCGTGATAAAGATGTAATCTGCATCATGTTTGGATTCCACTTCTAATGGGTCAAAATACATTACTTTACTTCCTCTTATACAAATACTACTTTGAATATTCACATTAATTGGTTCCATAGTCTCTTTCCCTCTCTTCCCTATAAATTGTAAAATTATCGGTGTTTAAAATATCGTTTACCATTTCACCTAAAGTCAAATTGTTTTTATTTGGCCAAATATTGCGACAAAAATAAAGCCAAATATCCATTTCTGTAATTTGAAGCATTTTTTCTTTTTTCATTTCTCTTTTTTTACTTTTTAAGGCTGGCAACAAACGATTATATAGTTCTTCTAAGCTTGTAAATGCATCCATGATTTTACTCCTAACTTCTATAATTTTTCTTAAATACATACTATATATTATAGCTCATAGTAAAAGAATAGGAAAGATGAATATTGAAAAAAGACACATTTAAGACATCAATTATTATTCTCTTGATTGGGGGTTTCATTACTAAAATACTTAGTTTTGTTATCCGAGTTTTGTATACACGAGTTATAGGAGAAGAAGGAATTAATTTATACACTATTGTAACTCCAACATTTAGTTTATTCATTACTCTTGCTTCTTTTGCTCTTCCAATCAGTATATCCAAGCTTGTAAGTGAGAATACAGTTCGCAGTAAAAAAATTGTCTTTTCTTCAATTTTTTTTATTTTATTTTTTAATCTTATTTTAATTCTTTTGGTTTTATTAACTGCTCCTTTAATTGCTACATATTTGTTAAAACAGCCCACGGTTACTCCTTTGTTGTACGCTATGGCTTTTACTCTTCCTTTTATCAGCATAACTGCAATTCTAAAAGGATACTTTTTGGGAAAACTGAATGTAGCTCCTAATACGATATCTAATATTTTTGAACAAACTGTTCGTATTTTGTTTTTGTTATTTCTTCTTCCTTTGCTCGTTTCAAAAAGTGTAATGCTTGGTGTTGCTTCCTATATTTTGTTTAATATTGTAACTGAAATTGTGAGCATATTTACTTTTTGGTGTTTTCTGCCTAAACATGTTTCTATTGAGAAAAATGATATGATACCTAATCAAAGTATTATTAAACGAATTTTAAAAATTAGTGTCCCTTCGGTTTCTGGAAGGTTGATTGGTAATGTTGCTTTTTTTCTTGAACCGATTATTCTTACCAATATGCTTCTTTTATTTGGATATACGAATACCTACGTTTTAGAAGAATATGCCTCTTATAATGCCTACGCGATTGGACTTTTAACTATACCTTCTTTTTTTATCGCAGCAATCTGTCAAATTTTAATCCCTGAAATTAGTAAATATCATAGCCAAAAAAATATTCCTATGATAAAAAGAAGACTTTCTCAAGCTTTATTTTATTCTTTTGTTATCGGATTTTGTTCTTCTATGCTTCTATTTTTCTTTCGAGACATCTTGCTTTCTGTAATTTATAACACAACGAGAGGAAGTGAATATATTTTTGCTTTGGCTCCTTTCTTTGTTTTCTTTTACTTAGAAGCTCCTTTATCTAGTGCTTTACAAGCTTTAGATGAATCAAAAAGAGCAATGCAAATCACTTTGTATGGAAGTATTTTAAAATTAACCATAATGGCCATTTTATGTTGCTTTAAAATCGGGCTTTATGCGCTGGTCATTAGTGAAATTTTGAATATTTTATTTGTTGTTTTCTTAAATGCCAAAAGTGTTTATCGTTCAATTAAGAAGATACAACCGGTCTAAATGTAATTGAAGTTTCGTCAATATAAATTTCAAAGCAAAGATTTTTTCGGGTGTTTTGATAAAGATAAATGGAAGTTGTTTCTTCTTTTGAAGGCATTTTAATTGTGTGACTTAATAAGCTTTCTATTGTGATGTATTCTTTTTCTAGTGCCTCTTCTAAAAATAAGCTTATTGAACCGTAATGAACATAGATTTGGTCAATACAGTCATAATATAGTTTCTTTCCATCAATTGTCATAATCTCATGATTTTGGCAACGTTTTTCAAAATTGGCAGTCATTGTAAAATTATCGTAATTTTCTAGTTTACTTAGTCTTTCAGTACGTTGAATAGTAAAAAGATAGTTATCCAAAGAAAAAATCACTAAAGCTAATATTAAAAACAAAGAAAAACTTAGTAAAGCAATTGCCTTTTTGGTTGCGCTTATTTTCTTATTTTTTTTCATGACTACTCTCCTCGCTTTCGCTTATTATAGCAAATTTTTCTTATTTGGAAAAGAAAAATACATAGAAAGACTCATTGAATTTTATCTTTTGATATGCTACACTATAAATAATAGAAAGCGGGTTTTGACATGTATACTGAATATGATTACGCGAATGAGCCAATCGTGGATATTGTTAATGAAATGATTATTGATGCTGCAAGGAAGAGATCGAGCGATATTCACTTTGACCCAACTCCAACAAATCTAACTGTTCGAATAAGAGTCGATGGAGAACTTATTTTATATGCTAATGTTCCAGAATCTGTAAAAAGAAATCTGACTACACGTATTAAAATTTTAGCAGGTATGAATATCACTGAATCTCGTGTTCCTCAAGATGGCGCAATTAAAATGCAAGTTGATGGAAAAGGCTTGGATCTTCGTGTTTCTACTCTTCCAATTGTCTATGGTGAGAAGATTGTTATCCGGTTACTCGATTATTCGGAATCTTTATCGAAGCTAGATGCTTTAGGCTTTTCAGATACGAATTTAGAAAAGGTTATGAAAGCAATTAATAAGCCTAATGGTATTATTTTAGTTACTGGTGCGACAGGAACAGGTAAATCAACTACGGTTTATGCAATCTTGCAACATTTAAATACTATTTCTAGAAATATTATTACGGTTGAAGATCCCGTTGAAATGAAAATATCTGGTGTCAATCAAGTTCAAGTTATGTCCGAAATCGGTTTAACTTTTGCGAGTGCTTTACGTTCTATTTTGCGACAAGACCCCAATGTTATTATGATTGGAGAGATAAGAGATAATGAAACGGCTAGAATTGCGGTTAGAGCCAGTATTACAGGACACTTAGTTTTGTCTACTGTCCACACAAATAACTCTTTGACCACTATTGAGCGTTTAGTTGACATGGATGTTGAAAGATATTTGCTAGGTAGTGCTTTAGAAGCTATTATTTCCCAACGACTATGTAAAAAGCTTTGTCCAAAATGTCGTACTTCAAGACCAACTACCCCTTATGAAAAACGTGTTTTTAAAGCTGCTTTAGGAATGGATATTCCTTATATTTATAAGCCTGTTGGATGTCCTTCTTGTTATCAAGGATACTCTGGTCGTATTGCCTTACATGAAGTCATGCTTTTAAATCAAGATATTAGAGATGCCATTGTAAATAATGCTCCTAAAGAAAAAATTCGAGATTTGATTTATCAATCAGGTAATACCACCAGTATTTTGGATGACGGTTTAATTAAAGTTATTAATGGATTAACAAGTTTTGAAGAGGTATTGCGTGTTATCGATGTTGAAGATGACTTAGGTGAAGAAGAAAAAGAATTAAAAAATGCTTTAATTGGAAAAACAGAAAAATACTCTCAAGAAAAGCCAGATGCTGGTGTAGAAACTTTAAGCTTATAAAAACGGATTGTTCATCCGTTTTTTTTGATAGTAATTATGTAAATAAATTTAAAATATATGAAAATTTATCATAGTATAAAAAGACAATGCATAAAGCTGAAATTAAAAAGGGTCCATATGGGACTTCATGAGAAGTATTTGTAAGTAAACTAAATGTAGCGTATGGCAAGGCAAGAAATGTAGATAAAACTAAAACCATAAAACCATAAGGAATTCCTACAGTCATACCAATTAAAAATGAAAGTTTAATGTCTCCCCCACCTAAAGCATCTCTTTTAAATAGAAATTTTCCTAAAAATGCCACGGCAATCATGAATACAAAAAGAACGACTCCAGCAACTAAAGAAGATAATGCTGTATCTAAATTGTAAAAATGCCATTTTAAAAAGAAAAGACAAATTCCAGAAATAAGAAGTGGCGAGTCAAGAATAATCATGTAACGAAAATCACTTATAAAAATTAGGACTAATAATGAAATCAATAAAAGTGAAACATAAAACTCGTAGGAAAAACCAAAATATAGATAGGCTGCAGAGAAAAGAAATCCTGTTCCTATCTCTGCTATAAAGGTATATACTGGAATTCTTTTTCCACAGGAACGACATTTTCCTTTTAAAAATATATATGAAATGACTGGAATTAGTTCATACCAAGATAATTCATGATTACACTCGATGCAGTGACTTCTAGGTTTGATAATTGATTTTCCTTCAGGTAATCTTGTTGCTAAAACACAGTAAAAAGAAGCTAAAGCGCTTCCAATGGCAAAAAAGATTATTGTATAAAAAACTTCCATGATATTTCCCCCTACTGTTGAATAGTGTTCATCAAATTAAACATTGGCACAATAACTGCTAAAATAATCGCTCCAACAACGATTGCCAGTGACGAGATCATTATTGGTTCGATAAAAGATTTTAAAGAACCAACAAGGTTTCTATGCATTTCTTGATAATATGTACTTACTTTGGCCATCATCTCGGCTAGTTTACCTGTTGATTCACCAGTTACTATCATATAGTAAGCTACATCTGGAACTGCCCAGTGATCTTTAAATGCCACGCTTATTTTTTCTCCTTTAACGATGTTGTCAATAGTATTATACATTATCTCTTTATATATTTCATTATTTGTGATTTTACTTAGTATATCAATACTTTCCGTAATAAAAACATTGTTTCGTAAAAGTGAAGAAAAAGTTTTCGCGAATATCGTCATTTCATTATACTTAATAATGTTTCCAATTACGGGTAGCTTCATTGCAAATGTTTGAAGGCTTTTTCTAAAAGCTTTAATTTTTCGATAACAGAACATAAAGACGAGGATTGCAATAATGATTAATAATAAAATGTTTATCACATTGTTTTGCAAGAAATTACTTATGTTAATTACCAATAAGGTTATTCCACCAATTTCTGCATTTGCATTTTCATAAATCCCAATGAATTCTGGAATAACATAAATCATAATAAAAGTAATAACTGCTAAACTGAAAATCATGATAACGGATGGATACGTTAAGGCTGAAACCATTTGTTTTTTGGTTTTATCAATCTCTTCATAATAATTTGCCATGTCATCTAGAGTTTCTTCTAGTTCGCCGGTTGCTTCCGCCGCTTTTATCATATTAATAAGTAATGGTGGAAACATTCCGCCTTGTTTTTCTAAGGCTTTAGAAAAAGATTCTCCCATAGTTAACTCGTAAATAATTGATTGAAAAGCTCGTTTATATTGTCCTTTTTTATTCATTTGTTGATTTAAAATTCGAATCGCTTCAGCAAGTGGAATTCCACTTTTTAAATACGTAGATAATTGGGTAAGCCAAAACAATAAGTCTTTTGTCTTCATTTTTGGAGATAGAATACTGGATTGACCATAGAAAAAATCGATATATTTGTTGTTTTCGATTTTATAAACGTCATAACCATCTTGAACTAAAAATGTGTTTACATCCAATTTAGAAAATCCATTGATAATTCCTGTTTCTACTTTTCCTTCTCTGTTCTTAGCCGTGAAGCGATATACTTGTGATTCTTTGCTTCTTATTCTTCCTGGTCCTTGAAGTTCTTGTAGTAAGTTCATTTTTTCTTTTTCTAAGGCTGCGATTTTCTTTTGCATAAATTTTGTGTTTTTTAATAAGTCGTTAATATCCATATTCAAAACACTTTTTTTCTTTTCAGGCTCTTCTTTTTTCTCTAATACTTTTTTTGTTCCTTTGTACGCTTTATCGACCTTACCACTTGCTTGTTGCCATGCCATAACTGGAAGGTCTTTAAAAACAAAGAGAAAGCCTCTTAAAGCGCATTTTAAGATGTACAGAATAATTTCTAAAAATATTTTAAATGACATGAATAGTCCTAATCCTGGGTATTTTAAAGGTTTTAACATTTGATTTTCCTTATTTACATTTACGTTTGTATTCATGTCCCTTACTCTCTTTCTATTCTACTTTAATAGTATATCATGAAGTCATAAAAATGTAAATTCTAGAAAAAACAATGTCAGGATAAAAGTATAGTTTAAAATAAAGAAACGTGTGAAAGCTGATAACAAAAGGAGAAAAGCAAAAAAAAGAGAAAAAAAACCGTTGTAATGTTATA
>CAMLWN010000006.1 GCA_946490195.1 uncultured Mycoplasmatota bacterium | reverse complement strand
GGTGTAGAACATGGTATGGAACAAGGAAGCAAACAAAATTCCATTGAAATTGCTAAGAGATTAAAAGAACTTGATCTTTCAATCGATAAGATTGTTAAAGCAACAGGTTTAAGCAAAGAAGAAATTGAAAGTTTAAAATAGACTTTCTTTTTTTAATCGTTGCTTAAAATTTATGATACAATAATTAAGAAAGGAAAAGTGATATTATGTCAAGAATAATCGATGTTCACGCTCGTGAGGTATTAGATTCACGAGGAAATCCTACTGTTGAAGTAGAAGTGTTTACAGAAAGTGGAGCTTATGGAAGAGCGATTGTACCAAGCGGAGCTTCAACGGGTGAGCGTGAAGCACTTGAATTAAGAGACAATGATAAAAGTAGATATTTAGGAAAGGGAGTTCTAAAAGCTGTTGAAAATGTCAATACCATTTTAAAAGATGTAGTAATCGGTATGGATGTAACGAATCAAGTAGAAATTGACCATGCGTTAATTGAAGCAGATGGGACAAAAGACAAAAGTAAATATGGTGCGAATGCAATATTAGGCATTAGTTTAGCCGTTGCTCATGCAGCTGCTGACTACTATGGCCTTCCTCTATATCGATATTTAGGCGGCTTTAATGCTAAAACAATGCCTGTTCCAATGATGAATGTTTTAAATGGAGGATCTCATGCTGATAGTTCTGTTGATTTTCAAGAATTTATGATCATGCCTGTTGGAGCATCCTCTATTAAAGAAGCCGTTCGAATGGGCAGTGAGGTTTTCCATCATTTAAAAAATGTTTTAAAGGCAAAAGGTCAAGTCACAGCTGTTGGTGATGAAGGTGGCTTTGCACCAAACTTAGAAGATAATGAAGCCCCATTGAAGTGCATCATGGAAGCTATCGAAAGTGCTGGATATACACCTGGAAAAGATATTTGCATTGCTATGGATGTCGCAGCTAGCGAATTCTACAATAAAGAAACAAAAATGTATGAATTAAAAAAGAGTAATGGTGGAAGCAAAACAACCGATGAAATGATCGCGTGGTATGAAGAACTTGTTTCTAAATATCCAATTATCTCTATTGAAGATGGCTTAGGCGAAAGAGACTGGGAAGGCTGGAAAAAACTAACTGAAAAACTTGGTAAAAAAATTCAATTAGTTGGTGATGATTTATACGTAACAAACCCAAGTATCTTACAAGAGGGAATTGAAAAAGACATTGCCAATTCTATTTTAATTAAAGTAAATCAAATCGGTACATTAACTGAAACATTTGATGCAATGGAACTTGCAAAGAAACACGGATATACAGCAGTTGTTTCTCATCGTTCAGGTGAAACAGAAGATACAACAATTGCGCATATTGCCGTAGCTTTTAATGCCGGACAAATAAAAACAGGTTCATTATCTAGAACCGACCGTATTGCAAAATATAATGAGTTAATGCGTATTGAAGAAGAATTAGAAGAAAGTGCAATTTATCCGGGCATTCATACATTCTATAATATATATAAAAACTAGCATCTACTAAAATGCTAGTTTTTTTGAACCAATTTATAAGGAATAACCATATTTATTTGATAAAAAATTTCATCTATCTTATTTATCTCATCCTGCAATAAAGCCAGATATAAGTCTTTTTCTAAAGGCTCATTTAAAACGCCTTCAGCAATATCTTTTAAACTAGAAATACAAAGATTCAACTGTTCACAATACCCTTTAATTCCAGAATGATTCAAAGATGAATAATGCAAAGCTTGAAAATATTTTTCTTTTTCTTCGGTAGATAACAAAGTTAATAAAACCTCTTCAATTCTTTTTTCATTTAACTCTGTTTCCACAAAAGGATCTATAGTCTCTTTATTTTCAAGAACTATAGATTTTTTTTCTTTTTTGTATACAGGAATTCGTTTTACATTCATAAAAGATTCATATGAAGATACAAGCTTCTGTACAAAAAAATCAAGGAAAGAACTAGGAATATCCAATTTTTGCAGAGCTTGTTTTACTTCTTCTTGATTTGGTTGTTTAAAAGAAAGTAAAGAAAAATTACGAGCTAAAGTATTTTCAACATCTTTATATGTTGAAATATCATAAATTGTCTTTTTTCTTTTTAAATAAATCAAATCATTTAACAAGGCTTTTAATAAAATTGCATAAATAGTAGAATCGTTTTCCTTTATATATTTCATTTCACTATAGATACAAGAATAAAATCCTATAAAATAATTACCATAATTTTCTTCTAATAAATTTAATAGATAATAATGTAGTTGTTTACTTTCATCTTCGTTGAAAGAATTGCTCCGTGTATTTTCAAAATAATTTTTTTCTAATTCTTTACCAACTTCTTTATTGTCTTTTTCTTGATAGACAAACTGAGTATTTCCTGTAAAATAGTAATCAATAAGATTCTTAGCAATTATGGCCCTTTTTTGGTATTTTTCTTGCATATATAAAAGGAAGAAATGAGCAAAATGTTCATTGATACCAAGTTGAATTAAAGCGTTTTTAGCACTTTGAAAAGATAATTCTTTTTTAGAAAATATGTTTTCCAAAAAAGGAAGTTGTTCTTTTCGAAATTGATACTCTTTTTGTCCTTCTAGAGTTTTAAAAAAGTTTTTATGTAAAACCTGAGATAAATTTTTGATTTCATAAGCATATAAAAAAGTTCTTTCATCAATATTTTTTAAAGAAGTGATATATGTTTTTAAAACAATTTCAAAAATTTGAAATCTTTCATACAAAGAAAAATGGATTAATGAAGTTTCAATAAAATGAAAATCTAAAAAAGCAGTAAAAGCATCAAAAGGAATTTCAGTTTTTTGTTGAATATGTAAAAGAAGAGAAAGTAAAATATCCATTTTATAATGTAAAATTCTATTATCGTCTAAAATACCAGGATTAAGCATTTGAGCTTCCATATTCTTAATACAAGATTCTTCCTCTACATATTGAACAAATTTAAGATAGTCATCAAATAAGTGATTAATTTTCATAAAAGCATCTCCAATAGTTCAATTATTTTACCATAGAATGGATACACTCCAAAGAAAAATGCCGATTTTTAGACATTTTTTTGACTTTTACAACTTTACGTAAAAGAAAGTTTTATGTTATACTGTCTTAGGTGAGTAGTATGGCAAACAAAAATACGTATGATGAACACTCTATAAAAATATTAGAAGGATTAGAAGCAGTTAGAAAACGCCCAGGAATGTATATAGGCTCAACAGATAAACGAGGTATGCATCATTTAGTCTGGGAAATTGTCGATAATTCCATTGATGAAATTATTAATGGATTTGGAGATTACATTAAAATTATTCTTCATAAAGACGGGTCAATAACCGTAGCTGATAACGGAAGAGGAGTACCTATAGGTAAACATGAAAGTGGAAAAAGTACTCCAGAAGTTATTTATACAATTTTGCATGCTGGTGGAAAATTTGAAGAGGCTGGATATAAAGTTTCTGGCGGACTTCATGGTGTCGGTGGTTCAGTTGTAAACGCCTTATCTACATATATGGAAGTAACTATCTATCGAGAAGGAAAAATCAGTCAAATTAAATTTCATGATGGTGGAAAAGTTTTAAGTCCTTTAAAAACTATTGGAGAATCTAAAAAAACAGGAACCATTGTCACATTCTTACCAGATAAAGAAATTTTTAAAAACTGCAATTTTTCTTTTACAACAATATGCGAAAGAATGCAAGAAAGTGCATTTTTACTTTCTAATGTAACTATTGAAGTAATGGATGAAGAAGACAACCTAAATGCCAAATATCATTATGAAAATGGAATAGTTTCTTTTGTTGAATATATTAATGAAAACAAAAATGTTTTGCATAAACCGATTCATTTTACGAATACAAAAAATAAAATTGAAGTAGATATTGCCATGCAGTATACAGATTCTTATAATGAACAAATTCTTTCTTTTGTAAATAATGTAAAAACAGGAGATGGAGGATCTCATGAAGTGGGATTTAAAACAGGAATCACCAAAGCTTTTAATGACTATGCTAAATCCAATAATATTTTAAAAGGCAAAGATGCAAATTTAGATGGTGGGGACGTAAGAGAAGGATTAAGTGCTATTATTGCAGTTAAGATTCCTGAAGATTTACTTCAATTCGAAGGACAAACAAAAGGAAAACTAGGAACTCCAGAAGCTAGAAGCGTTGTTGAAAGTATAACTTATGAGAATTTAAAATTCTTTTTAGAAGAAAATAAAGAAATCGCTTTAAGTATTTTAGAAAAAGCTCAAAAGAGCAAAGAAGCCAGAGAAGCTGCAAGAAAAGCTCGTGAACAAGTAAGAAAAGGAACAGGAAAAAATAACAAAGAAAGAGTATTAAGTGAGAAGCTGGCTAAAGCAACGGGCAAAGATTATATGAAAAATGAACTTTTTTTAGTCGAGGGAGATTCTGCTGGAGGTTCAGCAAAACCAGTTCGTAATAGAGAAACTCAAGCAATTCTGCCATTAAGAGGAAAGGTTCTAAATTGTGAAAAAGCAAGTCAGCATGAAATTGAAGCAAATGCCGAGCTAAGACAAATTGAATATGCAATTGGAGCTGGTCTTGGACAAAGCTTTGATTATACAGAATCAAATTATGGCAAAGTAATTATCATGACAGATGCTGATGTAGACGGTTCGCACATTCAAATTCTTCTGATTACATTCTTCTATCGTTTCATGCGCCCTTTAATTGAACAAGGAATGCTTTATGTAGCAACTCCTCCTTTATACGCAATTGAAACGAGTAAAGGAAAAGAGTACATTGCCACAGATGAAGAATTAGAAGAAAAGAAAAAAACGTTAAAAGGAAATTATAAAGTTCAAAGATTTAAAGGTTTAGGAGAAATGGATCCAGATGAACTTTATGAAACGACGATGGATCCAGCCAATCGAAGACTCATGCGAGTTTCCATTACCGATGCTGCTTTAGCAGAAAAAAGAATTCATGTGTTGATGGGTGATGAAGTAGCACCAAGAAAAGAATGGATAAATGAAAATGTCGACTTTACTTTAGAAGATGATTTTCGAAAATAGAAAGATAAGTTACCAAAAAATAATATTAAATAAATAGAAATGCAATTTTTATAGTTGGGAAGTGAAAAAATGGCCAAGAAGAAAGAAGAAAAAACAATTGTTGAAAAAATTTATGAATACAGTTTAGAAGAAATCATGGGCGATTGTTTTGGAAAATATGCCAAAGAAATCATTCAAGAAAGAGCACTACCGGATGTACGAGACGGATTAAAACCTGTTCAACGAAGAATTTTATACGGTATGTATTTATCTGGGTATACCTATGATAAGCCTTACCGAAAAAGTGCCAAAGCAGTTGGAGAAATTATGGGTAATTTCCACCCACATGGTGATTCTTCAATATATGATGCCTTAATACGTATGTCCCAAGCCTGGAAAATGCGGGAAAAACTAATTGATGTACATGGAAATAATGGTTCAATTGATGGGGACGGTCCAGCAGCAATGCGTTATACAGAAGCAAGACTTTCAAAATTTGCTGGTGTAATGTTAAGTTCGATTAAAAAGAATACTGTCGAAATGGCTTATAATTTTGATGATACAACTTTAGAGCCTACAGTTTTACCTGCTGGGTTTCCTAATCTATTGGTTAATGGTTCTACAGGTATTTCAGCTGGTTATGCAACAAATATTCCTACTCATAATCTAGGAGAGGTCATTGATGCGACTATTAAAAGAATTGATTCTCCAAATTGTAAATTAGAAACAATTATGGATATTCTTCCTGGACCAGATTTTCCAACAGCAGGGGTTATTGAAGGAAAACAAGGGTTAATTGATGCCTATTCCAAAGGAAAGGGAAAAGTTGTATTAAAAGCCAAAACAGAAATTGTTCAAAATGGTAATAAAAAACAAATCATTGTTCATTCTATTCCTTATGAAGTAGTTAAAGAACAATTAATTAAAAAGATAACCGATATTAAATTAGATAAAAAGGTTGAAGGAATAAATGATATCATCGATGAATCAGACACTCAAAATATGGCGAGATTAGTCATTGATTTAAAAAAAGAAGCAAACGCCGAATTGGTACTAAATTATTTACTAAAAAATACCGATTTACAAATTAATTACAATTTCAATATGGTTGCCATTGTAAATAGAAGACCAAAATTAGTGGGAATTTTAGAAATATTAGATGCTTTTATCGCACATCAAAAAGAAGTAATTACAAGAAGAACTAAATTTGATTTAGAAGCAGCGAAAAAAGATTATCATATTCTAGAAGGATTAATTAAAGCGATTTCCATTTTAGATGAAGTAATCGCGACAATCAGAGCGAGTAAAAATAAAAGCAATGCAATCGATAATTTAGTAGAACAATATGCTTTCACTTTTGAACAAGCAAAAGCAATTGTTGAATTACAATTATATCGTTTAACGAATACGGATATTTTAGATATTGAAGAAAGAATGAAAGAACTTGCCAAAAATATGCATATATGGACACAGATTCTAGAACAAGAGGAAGCTTTAAAATATGTAATGAAAACTGAATTAAAACAAATCAAAAAAGAATATGCTAGTGCAAGACGTACAGAAATCAAAGATGAAGTAACCGAAATAAAAATTGATTTAAAAAGTATGATTCCAAAAGAAAATGTTGTAGTTATTGTAACTAAAGAAGGTTATGTAAAACGAGTAAGTACAAAAGTATATCAAGCAAATACTGAAGAGCCTGCTATGAAACCGGGAGATTTTATTACCAATATGTTTGATGTAACAACACTAGACCATATTTTATTCTTTACAAATTTAGGAAACTATTTGTTCTTACCAGTTCATAAAATTCCTGAAACAAAATGGAAAGAGTTGGGAAAACATATTAATAATATTGTTAGCTTAAGTCCAGAAGAAAAAGTTGTTTCTTCTTGTATATATAATCCAGAAGAAGAAATCATTTCAGTAACAAAAAATGGTATGATAAAAAGAACAAAAGCGAGTGAATATGAAGCATCGAGAATTTCAAAAGCTATGACTTCTATGAAATTAAAAGACCAAGATGAAGTAGTAAAGGCTTTAGTCGCAACTCAAAATATTTTATTAGTTTCTAAAAATGGATACTATTGTAAATTTAATAAAATTGAAGTTCCTTTAGTAGGAGTAAGAGGTTCAGGAGTAAAAGCTATGAATCTAAAAGATGATGAAATAGTTGCTATTGAAGGAATTACAGATGAAGAATACATCACAGTATTTACAAATAAAAATACAGCTAAAAGAGTGAAAACAACTGAATTAGAAGAAACAGGAAGAGCAAAAAGAGGAAATTCTTTAATAAAAAAAATAAAAAGTTCTCCATATGAAATAACGAATGTTTTAACGACTTCCTCTAAGACCGATGTAACTTTAATAACAGAAGATGGCAAAAAAGAACTAAAAAATAGTGAGATACCAATTATGGACTTACAAAGTACAGGTTCGACTATTTCAAAAAAAGAAGTTTTAGCTTCATTAAAAACAGTAGAAATAGAAAAAAAAATAAAAGCAAGTCCTAAAGAAGAACAACAAACATTTGAATTAAATGATTTTAAATTATAAAACTAATGGAGTTAAAAAAATAAAAAAATCACTTATCACATAGAATGTAATAGGTGATTTTTTTATGGAAAAAAAGGAAGAATTTAAAAACTTCGCGCGTCTTCATCCAGAGTTATTAGATTATATCAAAAATAAAGAAATGACATGGCAAAACTTTTATGAAATTTACGATATCTATGGTTCAGATGAAAATGCTTGGTCAAAATATTTACACTCAGGAAGTACAGTAAGTTCAAAAGATACGGTAAACGTTATAACAGAGAAGCTAAAAACTATAGATATGAACTCCATTCAAGAACATATTAAAACAGCGCAGAAAGCGTTAAGCATTGTAAGTGAACTAACAGGAAAGTCTGATACCACTACGCCTTTAACTGCAACAGTTCCTAAAGTGCCACGCCCAATTAATAAATTTTTTGAGGATTAGCCTATGGAATTAGCGCTTCAAAAAAAATTTTTGGAAAATCCCAAAATGTATCAATATTTAAAAGAAAACTCCTATTGGTTTAAATATTTAAATCGAGATGCAAATATCTATAAAGAATTCGAAAGTAAAATGAAGGAATTATATAAAGAAAGACCAACCGATAAAATAAGTGAAATGATTGATAACATAGATTTAATAAATGGAGTGTTAATGTCTTTAAAATAAATTGACAAATAAAGAAAAAGTTTTTACAATAAATATTTACCAAGAGGTGATAAACTTGAAACAAATTTCTTATGTTATAGGGAAATCTTCTTATACAAAAAAAATAGATATTGAAGATTCAGAAAATATTGAAATCATGAATAAGCAACTTTCCTTATCTATTCCCTTAATTACAGGAGCAAAAATTGAAAATAAAAGAGAAACAAAAAAAATATTTGTTGGCAAAGAAATAAATTTGCAAAGTATTACTACAAAAAACTATTGGTTAGAAAAATATGAGTTATCTTTAGATGAACTAATGGAAATTGCTTTACATGGATTTAAAAGAGCTTGTTTACTAAACTATAAAAAATATGAACAAATCATCGTAGGAGTTGGAGAAGCGGATATAATTGTTCCCGATTATTTTGCTTTAAAAAAGCTTATTGTAGATGAAAAAAATTGTTTAAAAGAAAAGAAAAAAAATGAAAATTAAGGAAGAGTAACAATTCTTTCTTTTTTTTGACTGCAAAATATTGTAAAAAAATGTCGAATATGTTAAAATTTCATATAGAGTAGAGTGGTAAAAATGGATGTGATGGTGTGACTAGTAAGAAAAAACGACTTCTAGAAAAGCTCATAAACATTTTTTTAAACATATTGATTTTTATTTTTGGAGTATTTTTATTAATTTCAATTTATAACAATATTCAAATCAATATTTTGGAAAATGATTATTCTAGCTTTTTTGGATATTCCATGTTTGAAGTGCAGACAGGAAGCATGAAAGATGCAATAAATCCTGGAGATATGATTGTAGTTAAAAATGAACCAGATATCAAATTAAATGACATTATAACCTATAAAGAGGGGAATGAATTCATTACCCATCGGGTTATTGAAGTATACAATGAAACCTATGTAACTCAAGGTGATGCAAACAACACGAAAGATAAACCAATTACCAAAAGCCAGGTTGTTGGGAAAGTGGTAAAAATATTACCAGGTTTTGGAATTATTAGAAGAATACTGTTTAATCCATTTGTCTTAATTGCTTTAATAATTACTCTATATTTAATAAGTTCAATGTTTAGAAGAGGTAAGAATATGAAAGTAAAAGAATTTTTATTAAAAATGATTAACAAAATTAAAGAAAAATTAGAATCAAGTGAGGAAGGAAATAAGAAAGAACAAAAAGCAACATTGACTCAAACTGATAAAGAACCTATTATTTTAAAAAATGAAGTGGTAGAAGACATATCTATAAAAGAAGTTCAAAATAGAGAGCCAGAAATCGAAGAAGAACCACTTCTTGCCAAAGATGCTAAAGAAATATTAGAAAATAGTTCTCCAGAAGATTTAGATAAAACAATTTTCTTTAGAATGGTTTCAGTAGACAAAAAAGATTTAGAGTCAGATTTTAAATCAGATATAAATGATGAGCAACCAGAAGAAGAGGAAGAAGAAATTAAACCTACTAAAACAGTAAAAAAGGAAATAGATACGGATGAAAATCTTGAAGAAGAAGCAAAAACAAAATTAGAAATGTTGAATAAAAAAAGAAAAAAATGTAAAAATATCATTGAAAAAATTATGCTATTAAAAACAGATGAATTAGAAGAAATCATTAAAGAATTAAATCTTCATCAAGAATATAAAACAAATGAACCAAGTATTAAAGAATATTTTTTGAAAATTTATATCGATGGAAAATATTATAATTTCTGTGGAAATGTAAATGTTGCCTATGATAATCGAAATATGATAAGCAAAATTGAAGAATTGATGGAGCAAACAGGCGAATATTTAAAGAAAAATTACAAGGGAAAAGATACCAAATTTGCTGAAAAAGTAGATAAATTTATCAAAATATTTTCATTATTACCATTCTTAGAAAAAAATGCTAGTTCTGAATTAAGAACAAAAAGAGAAACTTTTAAAAAGAAAATTTATCAGAGTTTTAAAAAAGAATATATGAGCGAAGCAGAGGCTACAAAAGTAGCAGAGGAGATAGTAAAAACTCAAAAAACTTATATAAATGCTCGTAAATATTTATTAGAAAAACTAGATACCAATACTTTTAAAATAAAATACACAAAAGTAAAAGAAGAAAAAATGTATGGGGTAGACCTTGACCATAATATTAATTTTAGTAAAATTTATAGTGACTATATAGTAGATAAAACCTACCAAGAAGGAATTGTTGCTGAAGATAAAGTTTTTGTTCTAGCAAACATGCTTTTAATTGAAATTGCAAACGATATGTTAGAAAGTGATTTTTCTAAAAAATATCTTTTATACATTCCAGAAAGTTTATATGAAAAAGAAGTTAAATTAAATCAATTATTTGATTTATTAAATGATGAATATGTTAAGTATGCTGTACGCATTTTAGTAAAATATGATGAAATTGATGGAAACAAAACAATAATCAAAAATTTGATGAAAGAAGGATTTCAATTTGTTCTTTCTGTAGATAATCACGAAATAATAAAAGAAAAAGATGTGAAATTCATCTATTTAATGGACAAAATCATTATTAATGAAAAGAAAGAAACAAGCAAAATTTTGAAAACTCTTCCAAAAGATTTAAAAGATAACTGCTTATTTGATGACATTGCAACGAAAATTGCTAAGAAAGGAGAAGAATAATGAATACCTTTTTACGATTCTTTTATGAATTCATATCTGTTTTCTTTGACGGATTTTTAATGATTTTCCGTGGCTTATTTGATGGAATTATCAAAATGTTCAACGTTGGAGAATATACAAAAGTTATTGATAGTTATAAAGGACAATTTAATGGAGCAGAATGGCTAATGGTTGTTGTAGCTGTAATATTTTTATTAGCAGTTCTTGCTTTAATAGGATTATTAGTGTTCTTTATTGTTAAAAGATTTATAAGAAAAGCAAAAAATGATTTAAACAAAGAAGAATTATTAGAAGAAATTGGTTCGTTAAATGAACAAGTAAGAAAGCTAATGAAAGAAAAAGATGAATTAATGGCAATGAAGGTTTCTCAATTAGGATTAAATCCTAATGAGGAAGAACAAACAGGTGAAGAAGCGAAAGAAGGAGAAGAACCAGAAGAATCTGGAGATCCAAGTATTCGTTTTCCAAAACTTGTGGGTATTGACCGTGAAATGCAAAATTTCCATATGAAAACCTATGAAAATGGTTTTACATTAGCTGAATTAACAGATGACTTTAAGTGCTTTGCTGCAAGTCAATTAAAATTGTATTATGATGAAACGATATTAAGACCTTTCTTTGCTGGACTTGCCTGTGGTAAATTAATTATCCTACAAGGTATTTCTGGTACTGGTAAAACATCTTTAGCGTATGCTTGGGGAAAATTTGTAAGCAATGATTCATGCGTTGCAGCTGTTGAACCATCATGGCGTGATAAATCCGACTTTTTAGGATACTTTAATGAATTTACAAAGAAATTTAATGAAACAAAAGCTTTAGGTGAAATATATCGTGCAACTTTCGATGATGATGTTCATACAATCATTTTGGATGAAATGAACTTAGCTCGTGTAGAATATTATTTTGCTGATTTCTTATCTACTCTTGAAATGCCAAATCGTGAAGAGTGGATTATTGATTTAGTACCTAGTTCATGGCCAAATGACCCAAAGAAAATTGTAAATGGTCGAATCAAAATTCCTGGAAATATCTGGTATATCGGAACAATCAACAACGATGACTCAACATTTATGGTAACCGATAAAGTATACGACCGTGCAATGCCTCTTGACATCAATACCAAAGTAGAACCATTTAAATGTCGTAGCCAAGAAGCAATTCAAATTAATGCTAGTTACTTAGATAAACTTTTTGAAGATGCATTAAAACAATATCCAGTAAGTCAAGAAGGTTTAGATGGCGTAAAAGAAATGGATAGATATGTAATTGACCATTTTAGAATTGCATTTGGTAATCGTATTATGAAACAATTAAATACATTTGTTGCTGTTTATGTAGCATGTGGTGGAACAGAAGTTGCAGCAATTGATTACTTTATTGCTAAGAAAATATTAAGAAAATTTGACCAATTAAGTGTCGCATTTATTCGTGATGAAATTGACCCATTCATTTCTTACCTAAATAAAAAGTATGGTAAAGGTGTAATGGTTGAATGTATTTCTTATCTAGAAAATTTGAAAAAGAGTATTTAGTGAGGGGTGAAAAACATGGGACGTTCATTAAAAGTAAATAAAGAAATTAAAGATACTCGTGACGATTTTTTAAAAAACGTAGACTCTGAAATGGATTATCGTTCTTTATTTCAAAGCGATCTCCTTGTTTTTGACTGGGTTGATGAAATGGAATTTGCTTGTCCTTATATAGATATAATTGTCAGAAATCCAAAACTAACATTAATTCAAGAAAAAAATGTAGTAAAAGTAGAAAGAGCAAAACGAGTTAATGTGGATAGTGTGAAAAATCTTGCAAAAAACACTCACTATATAAATAAAATTAAAGATGATCAATCAGTAGAACCAAAAAAAATCTTAGAAGTTCGTAATGAAGAAACATTTAATATTTATGAAAATAGGTTTCTTTATACCCTTATTGATGATATGGCAAGATTTATAAGAGATAAAGAGCAAATTTTAAATCATTTTGAATTAATTGAAAACAAAAGAATGGAGTATGCTGCGACGACCAAAGCAGCAGGTGAGAAAATCCACATTGAAGTGGCGATTTCCTCTGAATCTTTACCAAATCAAAAAATTGATAAAAAACTAGAAGAGGAAATAAAAAAAGTTAAAAAACGTTTAAAAAGAATAAAGGATTACATTTCTAGTTGGTATCATAGCCCTATGATGAAACAATTAGAAAGAGAACATGTAAAGCCTATTAAACCACCGCTTAAAAAAACGAATATAACTTTAAAAAATCCAAATTTTAGAATTGCAGCTCGGCTATGGGATTTTATAAGGGCATATGATCTTGATGAAAAAGAAAATAATCAAAATAATACAAATTTAAATGATAGCATTGAACTTTTAAAAGGATTTCTAGATCATAGCTTTTTTATTGATTACAGCGTTTTAAATTCAATGAATACGCAAAAAAGGATGCAAAAGAAAACAATGACCGAATACGCTTTAGTAATATTGACTGAAGAAGTTCATCGAATTGTTTCTCTTCTTTTAAGTAGTGGAGTAAAGATTACTGATGAAGAGTTACTCGCGTTGATTGCCAAAGAAATAAAAGCGGAGAAAAAAGAACGGCTAGTAGGTTCCGATGACGTTAAGAAAAAATTTCAAACAGCCATGGACGAATACTTAGAAAGGATGCAAAAAAACTTGTAGTATGAAAAAGGAAACATTAAAAAAAATATTAAGAATCATAAAAACTGTATTAAATGTAGTTATTGGAATATTTATTGTCTTATTTTTATTAGTTGTTTGTTTACAACGATTTACCGATAACAATCTTTCTCTTTTTGGATTCCGAATGTTCACGGTTTTAACAGGAAGTATGGAACCGAAGTATAATGTTGGGGACGTATTATTTTCAAAATCTATAGACCCAGATGATATAAAAGTCGGAGATGCAATTAGTTATTTAGGAGAAAGTGGCGATGTAAAAGATAAAGTTGTAACACATGAAGTTGTTGAAATTGAAACAGCTGAAAATGGAGAAAAAATATTTCATACTAAAGGGATTGCGAACATAATTGAAGACCCAATTGTTCATGCTGACCAAATTTATGGCAAAGTAATCCATAAATCAACGGTTTTATCCTTTATTTCAAAAACAATCAGGACACCAGTAGGGTTAATTGTTTTAATAATCATTCCAGTATTTTACATTATTGGTTCAGAAATGTTAACAGGTTTACTATCTCGTGAGGAAAAAAGAAGAAATAGAGAGTAGGGAATAAAATGAAGCGCAGGCATAAGGTATATTTAAAATTGAATTTACTTTCTTTGTTTTGCATCGGAGTTTCGTTCATATCTATAACTTTAGCTTGGTTTGCTTATAGTGGAATAAGCACAGTTAAAACTGAAGTTGATGTTAAGGCTTGGAATATTGAGTTTATGAAAGATTCTGAAGTGGTAACTAATGAAATCGTAATTGATGTAAATGATATTTCTCCAGGAATGGATCCTATAGTTGAAAAAGTAAGCATTCACAATCGGGGCGATTCAAATGCTATGCTAAGTTATCAAGTTGCTTCAGCAAGAGTATTAAATACCAATTTAGAAAATGAAGAAGAAGGATATTTAGTAGATTTGCTATCTCATGATTTACCATTTCATATTAATATTAATTTAGAAGATCGTTTTATTGAAGCTCAAAATGGAGTAAGTGATTTTTCAGTATCTATTTCCTGGCCTTTAGATTCTTTAAATGATGAAAGAGATAGTAAGTGGGGGAATGAAGCATATAAATTTCAACAAGAAGAACAAGCTAAACAAGCCCAAGACCCAAGTTACACTCCTAAAAAATCTTTAAAAATTGTAATAAGTGTTAAAGCAGAACAATTTATAGATACGGAAGCAGCTCCAGATATTAATTACAATGTTGGAGACTTAATTTTGTATGATGTAGTGAATAATCAAAAATGTGAAACTTTAAGTAGCACATGTTTAAAAAATTATGTTTTGGATACAAATAATACCATTGGAGATTCAACAGTAACATTACTACCAGATTTATATAATGATTATTCAAGTGGAACATATGCAAACTATGATACTTTATTAAGTGCAACTTCAAATTCTTGGGGTGTTACCACAAGAGCACTTACATTAGAAGATATTTTAAAGGTAATTGCTACAGATAATCAAAACTCTTACTTAAAAAGAGATGGATTATCCGATGTGATTATTGGAAATTTAGAATACCAAGATCGACTTTCAAAAGTTATTGAAAAAAGCAAAGAATACAATGGATTATTTTCATTTTCTAATGAAAAATTCCCTTATCTATCTTCTAATAAATGTTATTGGTTAAAAACTGAATATAGTACAGATAAAGCCTATGCGTTTCATAGACAAGATGATACAACAACAACTATTTATGGAAATGACAAGAACACTTCTTGCAGTGTCGTTCCTGTAATTGTAGTTGACAAAGCAAATTTAACAGTATAAAAAAACAAATTCCAAATAATAAAATGGAATTTGTTTTTTTACATATCTTAAAAATTGATCTTTTATAAACTATACTTCTCTTTAAAACATATAAATAACAAAAGAATTTTTTATAAAATACATAAAAAAAGTTTGTAGAAATAAATTCTTGTAAAATATTGAGAATGTTTTTTAATTTATTAAACTAAAAAATTTAGAATTTCTCTTAAAATAAATTTAGCTTTATTTTTTTAATTAAAACCTCGTTTCTTTAGACAAAAATAGAAACGAGGTTTATGGTTTAGATTAAATATTTGTTTTTTAAATATTTTCTTTTTCTTCTAATTGTTGTTCAAATTGAACAGTCGCGGCAATTTGTAAAGTAGTGTCATTTGCTGCAGCATCTCTTCCTATTTCACTATCTGCAGTATCATCCATAATTCCATCATCACCATCGTACCATTCAAAATAAATTCGAATAGTAAAAGGTTCAAAAGAATAATCTTCTATATCATTTTGATAAATTAAAGAACCATTTAAACGATTATTTTCTAATGTATTTGTAATAATTTCATCGCCTTCAGTATAATCACTATCTAAAATAGCATATTTTGTAATCATCAAATCTGGAAGATTTTCATTTAAAACTTCAATATCAATTTGATAAGAAAAAGATACATCTACATTTGTCGGGTCAATATTAATATCAAAATATCCTTGAGTAGATGGAGCCACTTTATTTTGAGATATATGTTCGTTTTCAAGTATAACAGGAGTAATTTGAATAGAAGAGGATGTCTCATCTAGAATATCATTTTCATTAACAAGAATCTGCCAATTAGCAAATAACATATCTAAGTTTCCAGTGGTATTCGCGACATACCTCGAGTAAGTATTACTCATTAAACTCAATGTTAAAGCTAATGAAGCGATTATGAATAAAATTTTACATTTCCTTTTCATACTTACTCCTCCTAGTTTTACACTATTATTGTACAATCATTTACGCATGTATTCAACAAAAATGTGAAAAGTTTTTAAGAAAAAATGTAAACATTCGTAAACAAACAAACGCTTGCTTTAAAAAGAAAAATCATATATAATAAACTTCGTAAAAAAAGGAGTTATAGAATATGTTTGAAGATATAAAAAAAGAAATACTGAAAGCCGTAACAACACGAGATTATCAAAAAGGAATGAATTATGAAGAAGATTATGTAGAATATATAAATTGTACATATTTTTCTAATTCCAAACGATACCAATTTTTAGTTGAATCAGAAACAAGTTACCGTAAATATATGGTTCAAATAGAGATGCAAAATTCAAATATTATGAAAACTCTTTGTACTTGTGAACAATTTCAAGCACATCACAGTTGTAAACACGTTGCCGCCTGCTTGCTTATTTATTCAGATAAACTTTTTTCACCACCAAAAGAGACGATCGAAAAAAAGTCAACCGCTTTTTTAAAAAAATTAAGCAAAGCATTCACAAAAGAGCCTACAAAAAAAGAAGAAGTATTTCTTGTGCCATATATTAGTTTGGAAACGAGCTATTATCGAAATTATTTGACTTTAAAAGTAAAGATTGGTCAGGAAAAAAAATATTCGCTTATTGGAAAACTTTCCTCATTTTTACAAGATATAGAAGCTAATAGAAGCTTTAAATTTGGTACAAACTTTACGTTTGATCCTCAAAAACATTTTTTAGGAAAAAAGAGTAGTGAACTCTTAAATCTTTTAAAAATTATGCGTAAATTTTATCAAACAAGTGGAAACTCCATATATCTTGACAGTGCATTATTTAAACAAATCATAAATCTTTTTCCAGAGGATATTCACATGGAAAATCCTGAACGTAAAGTACAAATAAAAAAAGAATTTCCTATACTTTCTAAACTTTCAAAAAAGGATAAAGAATACCACATTGTTTTAGAACAATTAGAAAAAGTAGAGGCTTTAACTGAAGATTATGAATATGTGTATTATAATGACAATATTTATCAATTAACGAAAGATCAAATATATTTTTTAAAAGAGTGCTTAAATTCTAATTTAGAAGAGTTAATTGTTCCAGAAAAAGAATTTCCAGAACTGCAAAATCATGTTATTCGGTTTCTTAAAGATCATATTTCCTTAGATGAATCTGTAAAAGATTTAGTGATTGTTAATAATCCAGAAGTAAAACTTTATATAGATATTAATGAAATAGACATTCTTTGTAATCCAGTATTTTTATATAAAGAAGAAGAAATTTCTTATTTTGATACAAAACCTAGAGAAATTTTACGAGACAAAGATTATGAAAACGAAGTGGTAGAAGAATTATCAAAATATCATTTTCAAAAAGGAAAAAATTTCTTTTATATAGAAGATTTGACAGATATAGGAGATTTTTTAGAAGCTGGTATAGATGAATTAGCTGAAAAATATCCAGTATATACTTCCGAAAAAATCAAAAACACAAAAATTATGAAAAAAAGTAATGTTACGTCAACATTTAGTATCGGTCAAGACAATATTTTACATTATGAATTTGATTTAGGAGATATTCCAAATGATGAATTAGATAAAGTTATGGCTTCATTAAAGGCTAAAAAGAAATATTATCGTTTAAAAAATGGAAATATTGTATCTCTAGAAGATCAAGCATTACAAGAATTAAATGATTTAACAGAAGAACTAGAATTATCAAAAAATGATTTGAATAATGCCGAAGGTGAGATTCCTAAGTATCGAGCTTTATATTTAGATTCTTTAAAAAATTCAAAATATAAAATTATCAAAACAAATTCTTTATTCCAAGAATTTATAAAACAATTTAAAGAGTTTCAAAATGTAGAAGTAAAGTTTACCAAAGAAGAAAAAAAGACTTTAAGAGATTATCAACTTCTAGGGGTAAAATGGCTATATATGATACATAAATGTGGTTTTGGAGGAATTTTAGCAGATGAAATGGGCTTAGGAAAATCTTTACAAACTATTTATTTTATGCGTAAAATTCTAAAAGAAGATAAAAATGCAAAATTTTTGATTGTATGTCCAACATCTTTAGTTTATAACTGGGAAAGCGAGTTTTTAAAATTTGCTCCAGAAATTTCTTATCATGTTTTTGCCGAACAAAAAGAAAAAAGACACGAAGCTCTACAGAGTTTTGAAGGAAACGTTTATATTACAAGCTATGGTCTTTTACGAGAAGATTTAGAAATGTATCAAGAAAAGAATTTTAAAGTCTTTGTTATTGATGAAGCCCAAAACATTAAAAATCCAACAGCTGGGATAACAAAAGCGGTAAAAAGTATTAAGTCAGAAACTAAGATGGCTTTAACAGGAACGCCGATAGAAAACTCAATAGTCGAACTATGGAGCATCTTTGATTTTATCATGCCAGGATTTTTATCAAATTTAATGAAATTTCAAAAAAAATATAAAGTAAAAGATTTTGATGAAGAAACCAATCAACTTTTAGAAAATTTACGGTTGCAAGTAAAGCCATTTATTTTACGAAGAAAGAAAAATGAAGTGATTAAAGATTTGCCACCCAAAATTGAAAACAATATTTATATTGATTTAAATGAAGAACAAAAGAAAATCTATGCTGCTGAAGTAAAATATGCAAATGATGAAATGACTAAATTAGTTCAAAGTGGAGGTTTTACGAAAAACAAAATGATGATCTTAAGTTTACTTACCAAACTAAGACAAATATGTATTAGTCCGGAAATAACCTTAAAAGATTATCATGGAGGAAGTAGTAAAATCGAAAACTTATTAAAAATCATCAAAGAACAAGTAATGAATGGTCATAAAATTCTTTTGTTTACCAGTTTTAAAACCGCTTTGGAACTTGTCAAAGAGTCTTTAGATGAAGAAAACATTTCAAATTATACAATAGCTGGAGATGTAAGCGCTCAAAAAAGAAAAATGTTAGTAGATGCTTTTAATAAAGATAATACCAATGTATTTCTAATCATGTTAAAAAGTGGTGGAACAGGATTAAATTTAACCAGTGCTGATGTAGTTATTCATCTAGATTTATGGTGGAATCCTCAAGCAGAAAATCAAGCAACAGATAGAACTCATCGTATCGGTCAAACAAAAACTGTAGAAGTCATTAAATTAATATGTAAGGGAACTATTGAAGAAAAAATCTTAGATTTACAACAAAAGAAAAAACTGTTAAGCGACAAGATGATTGAAGAAGGTATGAGTGACTCAGATTACTTAAAAGGCTTAACCGAAAAAGATATTCGAAATTTACTTGCTTATGAAAATAAAGAATAAAAAAGGAATTTTAATTTAAAAGAAAAATTCCAATAGTTAAATACATAGCAAAGAGTAACCACAGTAAATAAGGAATCAGCAAATAAGCGGATTCTTTTTTTATATTCCAAAATTGTTTAATTAAATAGAAAACAAGAAGAATAATGACAAGAATCCAAACAATAGCTAAAAAGCGCACTTTAAAAACAAAGAAAATAAAAGTCCATGTGAGATTTAAAAATAATTGAATATAATAAAGAGTAATTAATGTAGAGTTTTTATCAGTTTTTCGATAGAAATAATAACTAATGCCCATAAGTAAATAAAGAGCAGTCCAAGCAATGGGAAAAACAATACCAGGCGGGGCAAAAGGCGGCTGATTTAAAGAAGAATAATCCATAAAATCTTTAATCACAAAACCCACAAGACTACCAAGAATTAAAGGACTAAATATTTGGAAAAAATGAAAAATCTTTTCTTTCATGAAATCACTCCTAGTATTAATATAGATTTATAATAACTTTTTATGCTAAAATGAAGTGGGAGAAGATATGAAAAGAGAAGAAATCGAAGAAAACATAAGTAAAGTTTTAGAATCAAATACTTATGAATCAGTGAATAAAAATCTTTATTTAACAAAATACCAAAAACAAATATTAGAAGAATATCATATTCCATATCAAAATTGTCAAAATTCCAAAGAACTTTTGTTTTTGCTTTCAGATATAATTGATGATGAAGAGTATGATGAGTTAGAAAATGTGGCAAGAGAAATAGCTGAGTATGATTATTATAATTCATAATTATGAAGTAAAATTAGTTTATGAAAAAAACAATATATATCTAAGCTACTTTTTTGTTAAATAAGATTTATATAAATGATGATATTGTGAGACTCGTAATCTTAATTGATTATTTTACCGTATAAATAGTGCTTATCAAGATGTAAAGTTCTTTTGAAAAATAAAAAATGTGCTATGTTTTAGAACGTTATTAGGTAGTGAAGAAGATTTAAATTTTTATTGTAAAATTGCTGTAGATAATTAGTAAGAATGATATTTACAAATTCGTGTATGATTGGATTTTAGAGAAAAATGGTCGAGAAGATAGGATTTGAACCTAATAAATCAAGTGAAATCTTTAAAGGCTTTGTAAATTTGCTTTAAATTACTTTTTCCTTTATAATAGATTCATAGGAGTGATTACTATGAATCTTTTTATTTGTTATGCAAAATGTAGCACTTGTAAGAAAGCAAAATCTTTTTTAGATAAAGAAAATATATCTTATCAGGAAAGAGATATTAAAAGTGAAAATCCAACCTATGAAGAATTGAAGAGTTGGTACGAAAAAGGAGTTCCTTTGAAAAAGATGTTTAATACAAGTGGAATGTTATACAAAGAAATGAAGTTAAAAGATAAACTTCCAAACATGTCTGTAGAAGAACAATTAAAATTACTAAGTTCAGATGGAATGCTGGTAAAACGCCCAATATTTATTACATCTAATCAAATTATCTTTGGATTTAAAGAAGAGGAATACAGGAAGTTAGTATGAAATATGTTTTGTTAACAGGAGCATCAAGCGGCCTAGGGATAGTTCTAGCAAAAACGCTTTTAGAAAAGAAATATTTTGTGATTTTACATTATAATCAAAATTCAAAAGAAATAGTAACCCTACACGAACAATATCCAAACACTTCATTTGTAATACAAGCTGATTTAACAAAAGAAAATGACATTTTACGTATAAAAACATTTTTGGAAGAAAAAAAGATTTCTTTAGACATTTTAATTAATAATGCAGCCATTGATTTTAATAGTGAATTAGAAGAAAAAAATACAGAAACATTTTTAAAAGTTTTTTCTTTAAATACACTCGCGCCTTTTCTGTTAATGAAAATGTTTGGAAAAGAAATCAATCAAAATTATGGTTCAATCATTAACATATCATCAGATAATACTTTGGGAAAAAATGATCCACGAACTATGGAGTATGATGTTTCAAAAGCAGGATTAAATATGCTAACAAAGGATTTTGCTTTAGAATTACCCCATGCTCATGTAAATGCAATTGCTTTTGGATGGTTAGATACGAAAATGAATGATATACCAGAGGATATCAAAAAATATATAAAATTTGTTCCTTTAGAAAAAGCAACAAAAGAAATTCTTACATTTTTAGATTCAAAAGAAACGGGAATAATTAAGGAGGTAAGTGAATGAAAGAATATATAGAATTAGAACAAGAAACATGGGAATTATATGAAAAAGTCTTGCCAACTTTAAAAGAACAATTTTCTAAAATAGATGAAATTTGTGAATCAAATACAGCTAAAGTATTACATGCATTTTGGGAAAATCATGTGAGTGAATCTCATTTTACCAGTACAACTGGATATGGATATGATGATTTAGGCAGAGATACAATAGAAAAAGTATATAGTACGGTTTTTGAAACAGAAGATGCTTTAGTAAGGAATCAATTTATTTCAGGTTCCCATGCTCTAGCTAAAACACTTTTTGGACTATTAAGACCAGGAGATTTACTTCTATCTATAAGTGGCAGGCCATATGATACTTTGCATGAAGTAATTGGCATCGAAGAAAATTCAAGTTCGTTAAAAAGTTTTGGAGTGAACTATGCTGAAATCGATTTAAAAGATAATGATTTTGATGAAGAAAAAATTCTCGAATTTTTAAAACAACATCAAGTAAAAGTAGTGGAAATCCAGCGTAGTCGAGGCTATTCTAGCAGAAAAAGTTTATCTTTAGAAAAATGTGAGAAAATTATTAAAAAAATCAAAGAAATTAGTCCAAACACTATAGTCATGATTGATAATTGCTATTGTGAATTTGTGAGTACTAAAGAACCTACTCAAGTTGGAGCAGATATTGTCGTAGGTTCTTTAATCAAAAACTTAGGCGGAGGACTTGCTCCAAACGGTGGATATGTTGTCGGAAAAAAGGAACTCATTAAATTAGTTGCTGAAGCATTAACGTTGCCAGGTGAAGGAAAAGAAGTGGGACCGAGCCTAGGCGTTAATAGACAATTCTTACAAGGAATTTTTCTTGCACCACAAGTAGTAAGTAGTGCCCTAAAAACAAGTATTTTAGCAAGTGCGTTATTAAAAGAGCTAGGATACATTGTCGACCCAGAACCTTTAGAAGAAAGAGTAGATATTGTACAAACTATTGCTTTTGGTAATCCCACAGATTTAATTTCTTATTGTGAGGGAATCCAAAGTGGAAGTCCAATTGATTCCTATGTTAAACCTATCCCTATTGATATGCCAGGATATAAAGATGAAGTAATCATGGCTGCTGGAGCATTCATCCAAGGATCGAGTATTGAACTTTCCTGTGATGGACCACTTAGAGAACCTTATCTTGCCTATCAACAAGGTGGACTTACTTATGAATCTGGGATGATTGGAGTATTAAAGGCAGTTAACGAAGTAATAAAAAAGAAGAAAGGATAAGTAATATGGAAGATACATTTTTTTTAGATACCACTGAAGGGAGTATTGAATGCCGAGTAATAACGAATTTATATTCTGAAAAGCGAAAAAAACATTATTTAGTTTATGAGTATGTCGATGAAAAAAACGATGACTTATATGTTTCTTCATATGATCCAGAAGATGAAACAAATACATTAAATGATGTAAGTGACTCTGATGAATTAAAAGAAGTAACTGAACTTTTTGAAAGTATGATGTGATATGTCTAGAGAAAAAGATTTTCAAGCTATAAATGAGTCTATCAAACAACTTTTGTTAGCAGAATATCCAACGAGTAGAATAAAAGTAGATGCCAAAAACAAATTGATTATGCTCGATGGCCAAATGTATCGGTTTTCAATTACAACCAATTTAGATTATAAAAAAATAAATCTGAAAAAAATTCAAATGAAATCAAAAAAAGGAAAGTTACGTTCAAAAAATTCAAAAAGAATTTTAACTAAAATAGCAATGATAGCAACCGTTGCTGGAATTGGAGCTGCAGTTCATCTAACATCTTCTTTAAATGAAAAGGATACTGTCTCTCAAGTTCCAACAGAATATACATCAGAAGTACCAGAGAAACAAACAATTCCACATACAGTGGTAATTGAACAAGAAAAACCAAAAGAAGACAAAATCGAAAATCGAACAATTAACATCTTTCAAGAAATAAATTATACCGATGTTTTTGGTTATGAGAAAAAACAAGAAACAATTCAAGAATTTGGTGATTTTATTGAAGAATATTCAAAAAGATATGGGTTAGACTTTAATCTAACAGTAGCGCTACTAACGCAAGAGCGAGCAACAGATATAAACGATCCTTCTTATAATAATATTGGTCAAATCACTAAAGCAATATGTGGCGAAAAAATAAGTGCTCCAGTCTTTGAAAAAAATACTTTAATATCATACGATAAAATATATGTGCTGCCAGGATGTTATGACAATTATCCGTTAAAAGATTTGGAAACCATGGGAAATTTTCCTGCATTTACAAAAGAAGAACAGCAAAAAATTCAAGAAGCAATAAAATTAAAAAAAGAAGGATATGAAATTTATAGATTAACAGATGTTAAAAATGAAGTATCATTAAACATTAAAATTTCTTGTGCATATCTTTCTTATTTAATTAATAAACAGCAAAATTTAGTAAAAGGCCTTGCTTCTTATAATATGGGATATACTAGAATAAATGAAAAAGTAAGTGAAGAAGAAATTTTAAGAGGACAAGTAACCGAAGCCGATGACCCAAATTATTTGAATAACATCTTTCGATATTTAACAAAAGAAGAACTTGAAAAAGGGTTTACAATTCAATATGAAAGTGGGGAAGTCGTTCACTATCAAATAGAAGGCATGGATTATGAAAAAGAGACTGAACATTCTATACGAAGATAAAAATATCTTAATAATAAATAAACCTGCTAAAGTCTTAACTGTAGCGACTTCAAAAGAAAAAGAACATACTTTATATCAAGAAGTAAGTGCCTATGTAAAAAAGCAATATCCAAAAAATAAGATCTTCATTGTAAATAGGTTAGACAAAGATACCTCTGGAATAGTCGTTTTTGCTAAAAATGAACAAACAAAACAAAATTTACAAAAAGACTGGAAAGAAAAAGCCAAAGTTCGGGAATACATAGCTATTGTTGAAGGAAAGATGAAGAAAAAAGAAGGAACAAGAAAAAACTATTTATATGAAGATAAGACACTTTATGTTCATGAAAACAATAACCCCAAAAAAGGAGAACTTGCTATTACACATTATCAAGTTTTGCAACAAAGCAACAAATATTCCTTAGTAAAAATTATAATTGAAACTGGCAAGAAAAATCAAATTCGAGTTCACTTAAAAGGACTAGGTTATCCCATAATTGGCGATAAAAAATACGGTGCCACGAAAAATCCTCTTGGACGATTAGGACTCCATGCAACTTATTTAGAATTAGAAATCTCCAAAGGAAATATTTTAAAAATAGAATGTCCTGCACCCAAAGAATTCTATCAAGTATTTGGTAGTGCAGCAAATGAAAAAAAGAGTAATGATTGATAGTATGTTTGAAAGAATAAATAAATTAATAAAATAATTTAATGGAAAGGAGAATAGAAATGGAACGATTACAAAAAGTCATAGCAAATTTTGGATTCTGTTCAAGGAGAAAAGCAGAAGAATTAATAAGTCAGGGAAAAGTAAAAGTAAATAATCAAATTGTAACAGAACAAGGAACAAAAGTATCAAATGATGACAGAATAGAAATTAATGGTACTCTGCTTCCTTTAAAAGAAGAAAAAGAATATTATCTACTTTATAAACCAGAAAAAACGATATCGAGTGTCAAAGATGAAAAAGGAAGGAAAACAGTAACAGAGCTTATTCCATCTAAAGGAAGAATCTATCCAGTAGGACGGTTAGACTATGATACAACAGGAGTATTACTTTTAACAAATGATGGAGAGTTAACAAACATTTTAACTCATCCAAAAAATAAAATTGAAAAATTTTATCGAGCAAAAGTTACTGGAGTAGTAACGAGAGAAGAAGTAATGAAAATCAAAAAAGGAATAGAAATTGAAGGAAGAAAAACTATTCCAACATATGTAAAAGTAAAAAAAGTAAATCAGGAAACACAAACAACCATAATCTATTTAGGAATAAATGAAGGAAGAAACCATATTGTAAAAAAAATCATGTCAGCTTTAGGGCATAAAGTTATAGAATTAAAAAGAGAAAGAGTAGCATTTTTAACTTTAGATGGTTTAAAAAAAGGCGACTATCGTCCTTTAACAATCAAAGAAGTAAAAAAATTATATTCTTTAAAATAAAAAAGGATATCTATGTCAACATTCTCATATGCGATTAAAATGGCGATTATTTTGTTCCCTATAGTCGCATTAATCTTTACGATTCCATATATCATTTATCAGTATCATAAATATGGTTCAATTAGTTCCTATCGTTCAATCATTGTTTATTCATTTTTATTATATCTAATGTCGGCTTACTTCTTAGTGATTTTACCTTTACCAAGTATCGAAACAGTTTCACAAATGACCACACCGAGTTATAATTTAATTCCCTTTCATTTTATTTCTGAAATTTTATCCTTATCTTCATTTTCAGCAAGCGATTTTGCAACCTATTTTCCAACTCTACAAAATCCAACGGTTTATGAATCCTTATTCAATATTATTTTAACAGTTCCTTTTGGAATTTATTTACATTATTACTTTGAATTTGATTTTAAAAAAACAGTTTTTTACACTTTCTGTCTAACTCTATTTTTTGAAATAACACAGCTAAGTGGGCTATATTTTATTTATCCAAGAGGCTACCGAGTTTTTGATGTAGATGATTTAATATTAAATACTTTAGGTGGAATAATTGGTTACTTTCTCGCATTTATTCCAATAAAATTTCTCCCAACTAGAAAAGAAATTGATGAAGAATCAAAAGAAAAAGCGAAAAGTGTTAGTATTCTAAAAAGAAGCATGACTTTTCTAATAGATTTTCTTCTTTATAGTGTGTTTTTAATCGCAATTATATATTTAGTTCATAATTATATAAATGATTCATTATTATTAAAAATTGGAATAGGCATCATTTGGACAATTTTTTATTATCTTATCTTACCAAACATTCTTAAAGGAAGAACTCTGGGTATGAAATTTTTTCATTTAAGATTTTATTCAGACAAAAAAATTGCTTGGTATCGAATAGTAAATTATTATTTTTGGAAACTATTCATTTATGTGTTTATACCTATTTTTCTTTTATTTAGTGGTTACATTCTATGGAGAAACAAGTATATATCTACAAATTTCTTTGAGTATTACGGAATTGTCGTGGCTGCTTTAACCTTAATGATGTTCTTAATCGCTTTACTAAAAAAAATTTTTGGAATGCCTTTATCCTACGAAAAAATTAGTCATGTCACGTTAATAAGTAATATGGAATATACCGAAAAATCACAAGAATAAATTTTCTACATTCTTGTCTTTTTTAATTTCTTTAATAAAACAAGATGGATTAAATTTAGGGATAAGGACATAAATAAGTGATTTTGTTCTAGTAAGACCTACATAAAATAGCCTTCGTTCTTCCTCAAAAGGATAGGGTTGTTGATTTTTAATATAAGAAAGAATTTTTTCATCTTTAAGTAGTGTAGGAAATCCATACAAAGTATTCTCTAAATTAAGCAAAATAACAACATCACTTTCTAGTCCTTTTGCAGCATGAACCGTTAAAAATCGAATTTTTCGATTAGGAAATTTAAAGAAAGTTATTTCATTATTTTCTTTCATAGAATAAGTTAAATTTTTAGTATATTTTTTTAAGTCAAAATGATTTCTACCTAAAATAAAAATTTCTTTATCTTCAGGAATCATTTCTAAAACTCTTTCTAAAATAGAATCTAGATTTTTATAGTAAATCAACTTTATAGGTTTTTCAATATGTTTAGAACTTTTAAGTTCCTTTTTTACTTGATTAGGATTTTTCTGAATAAATCGTCCAGCAGTTTTTACAAGTTCATCACTATTTCGATAAGTGGTTTCTAACTTATATGTTTTAACATTCGGAAAATAAGAAGCAAAATTCAAAAAAATCGTTAAATCACAACCAGAAAAATGATAGATAGATTGGTAATCATCTCCAACTACACACAAAGAAGCGTCCGTTTTTTTTAAAATTTCCTGTACAAATTGAAACCGACATAAAGAAGTATCTTGAAATTCATCAATAATAAGAAGTTTATAAGGAAGAGTACAAGCATGTTCTTTTAAATAAAGGGTTGTTTTTAAAATAATATCATCAAAATCTAATGTTCCAGAACTTTCCTTATCGTTTTCATAAAGTAAATAAATAGCATAGATAACATAAAGCAAAGGCTCTTTTTTAGCTTTTCTTAAAATATCTTTTAAATTTTTTTCAAAATATCCATTAGCTTTAAATAAGTTAACAAAAGTAAGAATTTGTTTTTTGTATTCTGGAAATTTCGCTGACTCTAAAACTTTTTTCCATGAGAAAAAGAAAGGAATATCAAAAATTTTATAACATTTTTTTATCAAAAAAGTATTGCCAAAACATTTTGTTTCAAAAAACTCTTGAATAGTAAATTCTAATAAATCAGGTCGAGCAATTTTATAAGAAACATGTTCTTTTTTCAAAATATCCAAAGCTAATTTATGAAAAGTAAAAGTAGGAACTTCTACATGACAATTTTTTAAAATATTTTTCTTTAAATTATTCGTAGCTTCATTGGTAAAAGAAATCATACAAATTTCTTCAGGCTTAATCAGTTGATTTTCTAACATGTATTTAATCTTGCCAATTAAAGTTAAAGTTTTCCCAGAACCAGCTCCAGCAATAATTAAAGAATATTTTGCATTTTCTAAAACAGGTTTTAATTGTTCTTCATCAAGGTCATAATTATTTACAGTAATTTTGGTCATAAAAATATTATAAAAAACTTGTAGTCCGTTTGTCAATTTACTAGATAAGCGAAGAAATCGTAGAAAAGTAAAAGGGGAAAATTAGAGAAAGATAATCTGATTTTTTTGTTTAGAATTGTCAAATTTTGGTGTTTACCTGTTAAGAAGAGCTCTTTTTTGCTATAATAAAAGACATATGAAGGTGATAACATGCAAAGAAAAACCTATGCAACTATAAATGGAGATATTCTTACTGAAAACGTAAAAGAAATAATTAACAAGTATCCAGACTATGAATACTATTTTGGTGTGGTTAAAAACAATGCCTACCATCATGGAACAAAAAGCGTTCTAGATTTAATTAAAGGAGGAGTAAACTATCTAGCAGTTTCCTCATTAGAAGAAGCAATAAAAGTTCGTAAATACACATCAGACACGCCAATTCTTTGTCTAGAACCTATTCACTTAGATTACATAATGGATGCCATTAATAACAACATTACATTAACCATCGAATCTTTAGAATATACCAAAGAACTTCTTAAAATGGATTTATATGATACCTTAAAGATACACTTAGCAATTGATACTGGAATGCATCGATTAGGCTTCTTTGATTCCAAAGAACTAAAAGAAGCATATGAACTTCTAAAAGAAAACTCTCATATTTTAATAGAAGGAGTTTTTAGTCATTTTGCTACATCAGGTGTAATGGACCCATATTTTGATAAACAAGTGAATACCTTCTTAGAAATTACCAAAAGTATTCCTTTAAAAGATATACCAATCGTTCATATGGGAAGAAGTTTGACTTTAGTAAATCATCCAAAACTTTCTTTTTGCAACGGCATTCGCTTAGGAATAATTCTTTATGGATTTTCTCAAAGTCGTAAAGATGGCAAATCGCTTCAAAGTAAACTTCGCAAACTAAAACGAAGCTGGCTTCAAAAAAAATATAAGTGTAGCAAAACCATTTTAGAAAACGACTTATCGTTAAAAACAGCAATGGAGCTGTATACAGAAGTGATGAGTGTAAGACCCGTGCATAAAAATGAAGTAGTTGGTTATAACACGCATAAAATAGAAGAAGACGGCTACATTCTAACCTTACCAATTGGTTATGCTGATGGAGTAAATAAAAATTTTAAATATGTGTATATTAATGGAGAATATCTAAAAATTGTTGGAGACTGCATGGACATGCTTTTAATATTTAGTCCGAAAAAAATTCCAGTTGGAACAAAAGTGGAAATTTTTGGCTCTCATATTCCAATTTCTAGTGTATGCAAAGTGTTAGGTATCAATGCATATCACTTATTTAATCAAATAAGTAATCGAGTTGTAAGAGTTCATATTCATGAAAATGAAGAGGAAGAAATTACATATTAAGGAGGTATAGAATGGATTTTAAAGTACTTATAATCGGAAGTGATGCAAATGCTTACTATATGGCTAGAGCCTGTTTTGAAGCCTATCATAAAAAAGCACACTTAATTGCCAAAGAAAGATTAGCTTTTACTAAATATTCCAATATTTTAACAATTGAATATCATCAAAATCTTTGGGATGAAGAATCTTTTATAAAAATCATAAACGAATATGCCTCAAAAAATAAAGAACAAATTCTAATCATCAGTACTAATGAAACCTATTCACTTTTTTTAGCAAGAAATCATAGTAAACTAAGAAAAAATTTGGTTTGCTTTGAACAAGATGAAAAAATTATTAAAAGTTTAATAAACAAAGAAGTTTTTTACAAAACATACAAAAATTCTTGTTTACCATTTCCTGAAACATACTATATTGATGTAGTAAAAGATACATTAATCCCAACAATGAAATATCCAGTTATCCTAAAACCAGCAAATGTTGTTTTATATAACCATTTAGACTTTGCAGGAAAAAAGAAAATTTATAAAATTGTTTCTGAAGAAGAGCTAAAAGAAACTTTATATACAATCAAAGAGTCCGGATATAATGACCGAATGATTCTGCAAGAATTTATTCCTGGAAATGATTCATATTTATTCGATAGTGTTGTATACGTGGATACAAAAGGCAAAGTAAAAGTAATCAGCTTCGCCCAAATAGGAATTCAAGAAAGAAAAAAAAGTATGATTGGCAATGCCGCGGCTTTAATTAACGGTTTAAATACCTTTGATGGAGATGTAGAAAAAGCTAAAAAAAATATTATCGAATTTATGGAACAACTTGGTATGAACGGATTTTTTGAAATCGATATGAAATATGATGCAAGAGATAAAAAATTCAAAGTATTGGAAATCAATGCTCGTCAAGGAAGAAGCAGTTACTATTTAGTTCCCTTAGGAGCAAATTTAGTTCAAATTATGGTTGATGATTTACTTTATCATAAAGATTTGCCTTTTAGAGATTTAAAAGAAAAAATTTTGTTATCTTTTATTCCAAAGAATGTTTTAAAAAAATTTACATCAAATGAAACTTTTAAAAAGGAAGCTATAAAACTTTGGAGAAAAAGAGTGAGTCCGATGGAATGTTCCTTGGATAAAAATGTGAAACGCTTTTTAATGATGAAAAAAAGACTATGGCATTATAAAAAAGAATACCAAAATAGTGATTGGGAGGAATAAATATGTGTGGAATTGTTGGTTTTGTAGACAAAAAAAAGAAAAAGGAAAAAGAAGCAATCATTAAAAATATGGCAGACCAAATTATTCACCGTGGTCCAGATGGAGAAGGATACTATACAGATGATTTAGTTGCTTTAGGGCATAGAAGACTTTCAATAATTGATGTTAAAGGCGGTGGCCAACCAATATATAATGAAGATAAAACTTTAGCCATAATTTTTAATGGAGAAATTTACAATTATCAAGAACTTAAAGAAGAATTAGAAAGTAAAGGATATGTTTTTCAGACAAAAACGGATACAGAAGTAATTCTCCATGGGTATAGTGAATGGAAAGACGAATTGTATGAAAAACTAAGAGGAATGTTTGCCTTTGTGATTTATGATAAAAAAAATAAAGAAATAATAGGCGCTAGAGACCACTTTGGGATAAAGCCGTTTTATTACTATTATAAAGATAATGAATTTATGTTTGGCTCTGAAATAAAATCTTTTTTAGTACATCCAGAATTTCAAAAAGAATTAAATACAGATGCTTTAAAAATGTATTTAATATTTCAATATTCAGTAAAAGAAGAAACATTTTTCAAAAATGTATTTAAATTAAAACCAGGACATTTTTTTCATTATAAAGATGGTAAGTTAAAAATAGACTCTTATTTTGAAGTAAGTTTTAACAAAAAAGATGAACCATACGAAAAGATGTATAATGACTTAGAAAAAGTTTTAGAAAGTTCTATTTATTATCATCAAACTACCAGCGATGTTGAAGTAGGAGCATACTTATCAGGAGGAGTAGATTCATCATATGTTGTGAGCGTAGGCAAACCTGAAAAAACTTTTTCAGTAGGATTTTCTTATGAAGGATTTGATGAGACAGATTATGCTCAGGATTTATCTAAGTTATTAGGAATTCAAAATACTAGAAAAAAAATTAGTGCTGAAGATTTCTTTGAAGCATTGCCAAAAGTAGAATGGCATACAGATGAGCCTCACGCTAATTTATCAACTGTACCACTATACTTTTTATCTGATTTAACAAGTAAGCAAGTCAAGGTAGCTTTAGCTGGCGAGGGTAGCGATGAAATGTTTGGAGGCTATAATGAATACAATGACCCTTTATTGCTCCGAATATATATTCATTTGCCATTAGTTATCCGAAAAGGAATGCGTAATATTTGTAAACATTTACCACATTTTCCTGGTAGAAATACTTTAATAAAATATGGGCTTCCATTTAACGAACGCTATATAGGTCATGGTACTTATATGGAAAGTGAAGAAGCAAACAAAATTTTAGCTGATAAACTAAAAAATAATGAAACCATAGCTGATATTCTTGAACCGGTTTATAAAAAAGTAAAAAATGAAGATGAACTCACGAAAAAGATGTTTATTGATTTTTATTTTTGGCTACCTCAAGACATCCTTCTTAAAGCAGATAAAATGAGTATGTCCCATTCTATTGAATTAAGAACGCCTTTAATGGATATTGATGTTTTTAGATTTGCAAGAACTATTCCAAATAAATACTTATTAAAAAATAAGCAAACAAAATATTTATTTAGAGATGTTGCATCTAAAAAAATTCCAGAAGAGTGGAGTAAACGTCGAAAATGTGGTTTTCCAGTTCCATTTTCTAAATGGATTCGAGAAGAAAAGTTTTACAATATGGTTAAAGAGGAGTTTAATAAAGGTTATGTTTCAAAGTATTTTGATCAGCCTTATATTAATAAACTATTAGAAGAACATTATAAGGGAACTCAAAACAACGGTCGAAAAATTTACAATATTTATTGTTTTTTAGTGTGGTATGACCAATATTTTGCATAAAATAAATCAGAAGAAGGAATATTTTCCTTTTTCTGGCTTAAAAATGTGTGTTTTTTGTGAAAAAAAAGAAATTTGATGTTGACATTACCACCTGTTTTTGGTAATATTTAAAGTGTCTTAAAGAGAAACGGGCGTTTAGCTCAGTTGGTTAGAGCATCTGCCTTACAAGCAGAGGGTCTGCGGTTCGAGTCCGTAAACGCCCACCATTATTTTTTTTGCCGAAATAGCGTAATTGGTAGCGCAATTGACTTGTAATCAATGGGTTGGGGGTTCGAGTCCCTCTTTCGGCACCATTTTTAGTGGAGGAATAGCGAAGTGGTCAAACGCGGCAGACTGTAAATCTGTTCCTTCGGGTTCCATAGTTCGAATCTATGTTCCTCCACCATTAAAAATTGTCCGAAAGAGGATATAACAAATATTGCCTCGTAGCCAAGTGGTAAGGCATCAGACTTTGACTCTGACATTTCGGTGGTTCGAGCCCACCCGAGGCAGCCATTCTTATTAAGGTTCGTTAGCTCAGTAGGTAGAGCATTTGACTTTTAATCAAAGGGTCTTGGGTTCGAATCCCAAACGAGCCACCAAAATGAAAGTCAAAGTCTTTATATGAATCTATATAAAGGCTTTTTTATTTATCTCCTATTTTTGATGGGAGTTTTTTTATGCAAAATACAAAAAACTTTTCTCTTAATACGACAATTTTTTCTTTTAGATATTGGTATAATTTACCAGTAAAAGAAAGGTTTCTACAAAAAAGTCACATATTTTGGCCATTTTAACCTTGTGTGGTTAATAGTTTTCGTGGGATGTTGATATACTTTTTGTAGGGTGGTAAAAGTGAAACTATCTAAAGCTATATCATTAAAAATAAAAAATATTTGTGCCGAAGAAAATATCACACCAAATAAGTTAGCCACTATTTGCTGCCTGACACAAAGTACAGTTCAAAATTTAATTATAGGAAAATCCAAAAATCCAAAATTATTAACTATTATTCGTATATGCGAAGGATTAAATATGCCCTTGAAAGACTTTTTTGATGATGAACTTTTTGAAAAAATTGAAAGGGAAGATTAATGAAAATCATAGAAGAAAATAACATAAAGACGATATTTTTAGATAACAATGACAGCATAAATGTAAAAACACTAAAAAGAAATCCAGTAACGATAAAAATCGAATGTGTAAATGGATGTTTATTAGTAGATGAAGTCTCATCGTCAAAAATTAAAGATATAAGCATAGAACAAGAACAATTAGAAAAATTAAAACAATATAACCAAAAAAAAGCAAGAAAAAAAGGAAAATAACAACTTTTATCTTGCTTTTTGCCCATTATTATTATATAATCATATTGCATTTTGAATTTGAATTCGCGTCCATAGCGCAATTGGATAGAGCGTTAGACTACGGATCTAAAGGTTAGGGGTTCGACTCCCTTTGGGTGCACCATTTTTATTATTCACATTTTCATTTTTTTGGAGTATAATACTTATAGGAAATCGAGAAGTAGCACAATTTGGTAGTGCACTTGGTTTGGGACCAAGGGGTTGCAGGTTCAAATCCTGTCTTCTCGACCATTTTTTTATCTATAATAACTCTTAAATTTTAAGAGTTTTTTTATGCCTGCAACCCCTTGAGCCCATATAAAACCTTTCTTTAAGAAAAATCCATTTGAACATCCACTTCATGAAATAATTTCTGTAAATTTTCCTGATGAATTTCAAATGTGGTTCCTTTGTCGTCAATTCCTCCTTCTCGAGGACCTTTTTTGAAATAAGTAAGTTTTATATTTACATACACATAACCAGTTTCAATTAATTTTAAAAACTGTTCAAAACTGCTTAATTGAAAAAATTGAATATCTTGATATTTGTAATAAAGGGTCTTAGTTGCTCGTTCATAATAACGTTCTACTGTGACATAAGCTAAGTAAGATAATTTACTTTCCAATCTTAATTTTAAATGCTTAAAAGACCAGGATAACTCCTCGTTTACAAGTTTACCAGTAGAATTATGATAAATCTTTAGTTCAACAGCTTCCTTTTCGTAATTGACATATAATTGAAAAGAATATTTTCTTGTACATCTACAAATACTGGAATTAATTCTCGCATAAAAAGACTTTATATTTTGGATTATCTCTGCTTGGCCAACCATAATTATCATAAATATATTTCATTCGTAAGGGCTCATTATCCAATGCCATAGAAAATAACCCAATATATGGTTCACTGTTTATTTGTTTTGTTTTGATTTCAATTCCATGATAATCTGGCAAAATGTCTCTGTCTATAGCTTTTTTGAGCAATATTTCTAATGTTTGACCAGCACCTCCATATCCATTTGCTTTAGTAGCTATCCAGTTCATAGATTGAATTCGGTAAAACTGTTTTAATAAATCTTGCATTTTTTTTAAAATTTCTTGGTTCATAAAAAGCTATTATACACATGAAAAAAATAAAAAATGTCGAAAAAAGAGGAAACTACCACATAACAGAATAGTTTCCATCATTTTTATAATATTCATCCATTAAAACTACATGATTAAAAGTCTCACTTATTGTATATTTTGAATACAATCGAGTAACCACACCGCCAAAATTTTGTAAGGATTCAGCAACATAAATGTTCTCACCATCAATACCAACAATAATGCCAATATGTCCCCAATAGTTTACTAAATCTCCTGTTTTAACCGTACCATTATCAATCAAAGAAACAGTAAGAGGAGTATACTTTCCTAAATCTGTTAATTGATGAGGATATTCTGTTTCCCCAGCTCCAATATCTCCTGGGTCAAATCCAGCATTTTTTAAGACCCAAGATACAAATCCAGAACAATCTAAACCGTTAGGTTTTTTCATACCAGGATAATAACCGAATTGTTCATCAGTTTCCCAATTTGTTAATGGGCATCCCCAAATAGCAGGACCATTAAAACTTGCCTTTATATCAGAAAATTTTGATTCATGTAAATATAATCCTTGTTTGTAATAGCGCCCTTCACCATCAGCATAATTGACTCCAGATTCATGAACTCGTCCATTTTCATAAAAATAAGGAATCCGATAAGGAAAAGATAGAGTTAAGAATCTAGCAGCTTCTATTGCAGCGGCTCTCGTTTGATAACCAGCTTTATTAATTCGATAAGCTAAAATTTCATCTAACAAGTTAGCTTGTTCTTCAGTATAGTAATTGCAAGGAAGATGTTTTTTATATTTTTTTTGATAAGTAGGAAAAGTAATAAGGTCTGTAACGACAACTTCTAATTTGTCGTCCACAAGAGGCGAAGTAATAAATGCATTTCCAGGACTTATTCCTTTAATGATTCCATTTTCAATACTTACAACTGATGAATCAGAACTAGCAAACTGATAGTCAACTTCATCTGGATTAATTAAAACATCAGAGAATTCAATCTCCGTTTCTTCATCAACAATTAAATAAATTTTAGGATAAGTGAATTCAAAATCTAAAATATTATTCAAATAATCCAAAAGGTTGTAACTTGAACTTTCTTTACTAGGACTTTTAAGAGAAATTTGATAATTTTTGTTTGTAGGGAGAGTAAGCAGGCATTGTCCATCATGCAAAGCAGAAGTAACTTGCTCTTGACCAAAAACAGCTACACAGGAAATATCTTCTTGTAAAAAGTCAAAAAAATCCTTTTGCTTTGTAATTTGAATAGTATAGCTTTCTTCCTCAGCATTATATGCTTGCAAGGCAATTTTTTCTATATTCAAACTACGGTTCATATAAGATAGGTAACAGAAAACACCTGCATTTAGAAGAAGAATAAAAATAAAGATAAAAACTCTCCACAACTTCTTTTTCATAAAAAACCTCTTGAGTTAAGTATACCATAAGTAAATCCTAAAATAAATATTGACATAAAAGCTTTAGAAAGGTAGATTTCTTAAGAAAAAAAGGATATAATGGAGTCAAGATTTGAGGTGTAAGCAGTGAAAAAACTCGTTTACTATATAAAACGTATTTTCAAAATGGATTTTAAAGAAATGTTTAAAACAATAAACAAAATACACGAGCGGAGCGGTAAAAATAGAATTTATCTTTTTTTTGATATGATTTACTGTTCTTATAAATATTTAGCCGGATATACAGATTACTTTTTATTTTATTTTGAAGACCTAACTAATGAACAACGAAAAACGTATATTACAAGAGGTGTGAACAACGGATACTTAAAAACTTTAAACGATAGTTCATATTATCACTATTTTAGAAATAAAGTAGAATTCAATCAAAAATTTAAAGAATTTGTTAAAAGAGAATTTTTAGATTTAAGAAAAGCGAGTGAAGCTAAATTTGCTAAATTTGTTGGAAGGCATTCGATTATTATGGTTAAACCAGTTGACCAATCAGGTGGAGCAGATGTTGCCAAAATTGTTATTGACTCTAAAACCAATGTCGAAAAATTATATGAAGTATTAAAAAATACCCAGCAATATTTAGTAGAAGATTATGTAAGACAGCATAAAGAAATGAATCGTCTTTGTAAGGCCTCAGTGAATACCCTTCGAATCGTCACAGTTAGAAAAAATAATAAAACAACAGTAATGCTTCGTGCGATAAGAATAGGAAATGGTATTCGTGATGTAGATAACTTCCATAGTGGAGGAATGTACACGTTATTTGATGAGTCTGGGGTAATTACGAAACCAGCTATGGATCGTGAAGGAAAGTTGTATGAAGTTCATCCAGTTTCTAATGTTCCAATAAAAGGATTCAAAATTCCATACTATGAAGAGGCTATTGATATGGCGATGAAAGCTAGTCAAAAAATTCCTCAAGTTGGCTTAGTAGGTTGGGACATTGCAATAACCGACAAAGGACCAGTTTTAATTGAAGGAAACGAACTTCCTGGATATGATATCTATCAATCAAAAATTCATTTATCAGAAACAAAAGAAGGGTTAAAACCATTTTTTGATAAAGTAATATATGGTGATACGAATGAAGAGAAGTAAATATTTTTTAGCAGTATTTTTTGGAAAATTAAGCGCTATTGGTTTAAAAATTTTAAAACGCAATATCCCATATTATCCAGGGTATGTTGCTTTAAAAATTTGTCCAGATTTCTTAAAAATGGTAAAAAAACCTAAATTAATCATTGCTGTTACTGGAACAAATGGCAAATCGACAATATGTTCATTACTTAAAGATAGTTTAGAAAATTTAGGATTAAAAGTAATAAACAACAATGGATTTAATATTGATACCGGAATAGCTGCAATGTTTTTGAAACAAAAGAAAAATAGTGATGTAGCGATTTTAGAAGTTGATGAAAAAACCTCAGGAGAAATTTTTGAAAGTGTTATGCCTAACTATTTATTATGTACGAATCTTTTCAGAGATTCCATGAAGACGAATAGTAGCATTGATTATGTCCTATCCCTAATTCAAAAAGGAATTCCGAAAGAAACTAAACTTATTTTAAATGCCGATGATTTATTTACCGTAGAATTAGGTCTAGGAAGAGAAAATATTTATTTTGGAATGGAAAAACAAAGTGGTAAAGAGGATAGTCGTCATCGTTTTTGCGATTTGATTTATTGCCCAAAATGTGGAGCAGAATTACAATTTTTAGACCGTAAGTATTATCATATAGGTAATGTGAAATGCCCAAAATGTGGTTTAACAAATCCGAAACGAGATTACAATGCAACAATAGATGAACAAAAGAAAATTCTAAAAGTCAATGACCATGAATTTCCTTTAAAAGTAACAAGTATATTTAATATCTATAATTATATAGCCGTGATTAGTTTGCTTTTAGAACTTGGATTTAAAGCCTCAGAAATTCAAAAGGTAGTGGAAAACAGTAAAATTACAGATTCTCGTTTTCATGAAACAAAACTAAATAATTTAACAATAATTAATCACATGGCAAAAGGCCAAAATCCAGTAGCTTGTTCAAGTGTTTTAAAATATGTAAAAGAAGAGCCTGGAAGCAAGTGTGTTTTATTAATGCTTGATGATGTAACGGATAATCGTTATTCTTCAGAAACCATTGCTTGGTACTACGATACAGATTTTGATTGCTTAAATGATTCTAGCATAAAAGAAGTAATTATAGGAGGCAAAAGAAGTAAAGATTTATACGTAGCTCTTTTACTAGCAAATGTTTCAAAAGAAAAAATTGTTCGAGTGGATAATGAGTATGATATGCCTTCAAAAATAAATTTTCAAAATATAACCAAGATATTTCTTCTTCATGATATTACCTCTTATGAGCAATCAATGGTAATAGAAGAGAAAATTAAAAGGGAGTTTTCAAAATGACAATAGAAATTTTATTTCCAGAAATATGTAATTTATATGGCGACAGTGGAAATGTTTTATTTATTGAAAAAAATTTTCCCAATGCTCAAATTATAAAAACAAAATTAAATGAAGAGCCTTATTTTGCAAATAACAAAGTAAATTTTATTTACATGGGACCTATGACGGAAAAAAATAGTATAAAAGTATGCCAAAAACTTCTTCCTTATAAAGAAAGGATAAAAAAATTACTAGATGAAAAAGTGATATTTCTATTTGTTGGAAATGCTGTGGATATCATGGGAGAAAAAATTAAGACAAATGATGGAAACGAAATAAAAGGATTAGACATTTTAGAATTAACTTCAACAAATAATTTAGCAACACGTTATAATAGTTTATTTTTAGGAAGTTTCTCCTTTGAAAGTCATCCAATAGTTGGATATAAAAGTCAAAGTAGTGAATTTAAGTCTTCAGAGTCTCCATTATTTACAGTCATAAAAGAAAAAAATAACGAAAAACAAGAAGGCGTTTTAAAAAACAATTTTTTCGGAACAAACTTATTAGGCCCCATATTAATATTGAATCCGTATTTCACAAAATATTTATTTTCCTTATTGGGATATAAAAAGAAACTTTATTTAGAAAAAGAACTGATTGAAGCATATGAAGAAAGAGTAAAAGAATATCAAAATGCTGAAATAAAATACTGAAAAATCAGCTAAAGAGCTCTTTCTTTTTTTATACAAATCTTTTGCTTTTTTTATATGAATAGTGTATACTATTTTTAGAATTGAGGGTGCTAGTATGAATACAAAAATTTTGGATGAAAAAGAATTAAAAGCAATAGATGGGTATTTCAGAGCAGCAAATTATGTATCTGCAGCTTCACTTTATTTAAAAGATAATCCTTTATTAAAAAGACCTTTAGAATTTAAGGATATTAAATCAAAATTAGTTGGACATTGGGGAAGTGCTCCCGGACAGAATTTTGTTTATGCTCATTGCAACCGTGTAATAAAAAAATATGATGTAAATATGATGTGGATTAGTGGTCCAGGACATGCCGGTCAAGCTACAATGTGTAATACATATTTTGAAGGTTCTTATGGAGAAGTTTATAAAGAATTTACTCAAGATGAAGAAGGCCTAAAAAAATTTATGAAACATTTTAGCTTTCCAGGAGGAACATCAAGTCATGTTGCTCCAGAAGTCCCAGGAAGTATCAATGAAGGTGGAGAGTTAGGATATAGTTTAGCTCATGCTTTTGGAGCAGTTTTAGATAATCCTGATTTAATCGCAACGGTTATTGTTGGAGATGGGGAAGCCGAAACAGGACCACTCGCGACGAGTTGGCATGGTAATAAATTTATTAATCCAGAAAAAGATGGCGCGGTCATTCCAGTTCTTCACTTAAACGGCTTTAAAATAGCCAATCCAACTATCCTTTCGCGAATTAGTAAAGAAGAGTTAGATTCTTTATTTAAAGGATATGGATGGGTTCCTTACTATGTAGAAGGAAGTGAGGAAATAGAGCTTCATCAACAAATGGCTAAAGTAATGGACGAAGTCATATTAAGAATTAAAGAAATCTGGAAAATGGCAAGACAAAATCATGTGACAGAACGACCTTTATGGCCGATGATTATTTTGAGAACACCAAAAGGATGGACAGGGCCTAAAGAAATTGATGGCAAAAAAATTGAAGGAAGTTTCAGAGCTCATCAAGTCCCTATCGAAGTAAATGATAGTCATCCAGAAAGCTTAAAAAGATTAGAAAGTTGGTTAAGAAGCTATCATCCAGAAGAATTGTTTGATGAACAAGGTTCTTTAAAAAAAGAATACCGTTTATTCATTCCTGAATTATCTAAAACTATGGGTCATAACGTTCATGCAAATGGTGGAAAAATATTAAAAGATTTAAAAATTCCAGATTGCAAAAAATATGGCATAGATGTACCTTATCCTGGAAGTGTGCTAAGTGAGGACATGCGAGCTTTAGGCCCTTTCATCAGAGATATTATAGAAAAAAATCCAGATAACTTTCGTGTTTTTGGACCAGATGAAACCCTATCAAATCGATTAAATGCTGTTTTTGAAGTTACAAATCGTCAATGGGACAACAAAAGAGAAAAAGAAGATGAATTTTTATCCTATGAAGGACGTGTAATTGATTCCTTTTTATCAGAGCATATGTGTGAAGGAATGTTAGAAGGATATTTGCTTACTGGAAGACATGGCTTTTTTCACAGTTATGAATCCTTCATTCGAATTGTTGATTCCATGATTAGTCAACATGCCAAGTGGATAAAAGTAAGCAAAGAACTGGATTGGAGAGCTCCAATATCTTCTTTGAATTTAGTGGTTTCAAGTCATTGTTGGCAACAAGACCACAATGGATATACGCATCAAGACCCAGGAATAATTAACCATGTTTTAACAAAAAAAGCTGAGATTTCAAGAATATATCTTCCATGTGATACCAATACATTAATCAGTGTGATGCATGATGTATTAGGCACAAAAAACTATATAAATGTCATTGTTGCAAGTAAACATCCAAGACCACAATGGCTTACTATGAATCAAGCTATTAGACATTGCAAAAAAGGACTAGGCATATGGGGATTTGCTAGTAACGATTTAGACAATAATCCAGATTTAGTCATGGCATGCGCAGGAGATACTCCAACACTAGAAATTATGGCCGCGACAAGTATTTTAAGAAAATACATTCCAAATTTAAAAATAAGAGTTGTTAATGTTGTGGATTTAATGAAACTTATCCCAAGTAGTGCTCATCCACATGGCTTAAGCGACCAAGAATACGATTATATATTTACAACAAATAAACCAATTGTATTTGCATTCCACGGTTATCCAAACGTCATCCATGAACTTACATATAAAAGAAAAAATCAAAACATGCATGTTCGAGGCTATATTGAAGAAGGAACAATTACAACTCCATTTGATATGCGAGTACAAAACAAATTAGACCGATTTCATTTAGTTTTATTAGCAACAGAATATTTACCACAATTTGATACAAAAGAAGTAAAACAATACTGCATCTCTATGCTAAAAAAACATCAAAAATATATAATAGAAAATGGAATCGATATGGAAGAGGTTATAAATTGGCAATGGGATTTATAATCTCTTTTTTTTGTATAATCAAAAAAAACAATAAAAGCTTTTAAAAAGTTTTAGGAATTATTTTGTGTACCCTCGAAATGTTTCCTGTAATAAAAAACTTTTGCATTATAAAATATTGGTGTGAAAGGAGACTAACTATTAAAAGTCAATAGTAATTTTATAAATTTTAATAGTTGTTATAAATTGGAAAGAAACCCATGCCAAAAGATTTCACAAAAGTGAAATTTTGAAAAAATCATGTTTTGATTATTTCAATA
>CAMLWN010000005.1 GCA_946490195.1 uncultured Mycoplasmatota bacterium | reverse complement strand
CATGTATTTTATTTTTTATTCTATTTAATTCTTTTTGTTTATCATCATATAATCTATATCCAGAGTATATGTCTTGATAAATATCATTTCTTTCTATTGGTTTAACATACTTTCCTTGTGATGTTAATCTTGCTATTAAAATGGCATCTCTTGAATCACTTTTTATTGGTTGACCATCGTAAGAATCTTTTTCATCTTTTACTGTCTTTGTTGGCATCAATACTGTCTCTTGATTGCAATCCTTAAAATACTTATCTATATTCAGCCAATAATGTCCTGTTGGTTCAAATGCTATTATTACATCTGTCTTTTTTTCTTTATACATCGCTGCTGTTATATTACATCCAATTACATCTAAGTCTTTAGTTCTATCAAACCAAACCTTATGATATACCTCCAATCCTATATAATCACAAAATCTTGCACAACAATTTGTTTTACCTATATCAATTCCACAAATTAATGTGTTTTCTGTTATTCTTGTGATTTTTTCATTTATTTTTTCGACTCTCATAATTTCACCTTCCTAGTTTAAATTCTATCAAATTTTGTAGATTTATACTTATCTAGTTTCCATTATAAGAGTCTATCTAGGAAATCCTACATACATCATGCCATTGCTAATAATTCCACCCATTCCATTTGCTCCATACTTCGTTTTAGCAAGCAAACTAACCAAATCAATTTGTTTATTTCGCTCACTCATTGCCAGTACTGTAGCAATAATTGCTGGATCAAGTGCATGAATATTTACTCTTTTTGGAGAACTTGCAAAATTTGCCCCAGCCTTAATAAGCTCTTCATAATTACTTTGACAAGCTCCTGCAATAATCACCAATTTTTCATGGCTTTTCTCATACTTACGCGCTTCCTTCACAGCTTTTACGAAATTCTCCGTATTTTTATAACTTTTTAAATCCTTAATTCCACCCTTCTTAGGATAATAAGCATCATGTCCCGTTATAATTACAATATCTGGTTGATATTCTAATAATAAATTTCTGATTTGCTTACTTACCTCTTTTTCATCAATCTTTTTACCTATTGCCATTACCTTGTTTTTTTTATAAAATTTCAAACATCTTTCCAAGTATTCTTGGTCGGCATCAATATGTAAAACCTTTCCGGGCAAATAAAAAAAATCTCCTCGCATTGAAGAATCATCCAGTAATAACTCATCATCTTCTTCATCACGATCTTCTTTAATGTATAACTGTAAATCTTCTAAAGGAGCATCAGCATATAACCGAACTTGAACTCCTTTTAAATAGGCTACTTCACCACGGATATTCAAGATTTTAAAAACAACATCATGATTATAACTAATACGCGTAACTAAATCGCCTACTTGAAATACCATAATCTTCACCTAGAAAACTATATGAAAAAAACTAGTAAAACTTTACTAGCTATCATAAATTTTGAAAAATAAGTACAAACGTCTCATAGGAAATTTCTTCTGCTCGAACAGATAAAGAATATCCAGAATTCTGTAAAATTGGGGCAATTCTATCCCAATTATACCCTTGTAAATTATTTTTTAAAGTCTTTCTTTTTTGATGAAAAGCCATTTTTAAAAATTCAAAAAATTTTGGCTCATCTAACTCTATGAGTTTTTCTTTACGAACTAATTGAACAACTGAACTCATGACCTTAGGAGGTGGCGAAAAAGCATGAGGATGGACATCAAAAAGCTTTTGAACAGAAAAATAATGTTGCAAAAAAACAGTAAAATAGCCATAATCTTTTGAACCTGGCTTAGCACTAAAACGCATAGCCACTTCCTTTTGAACTAAAAGAGTCATTCCATAAATAATCAAACCACTTGCTAAGATATGTTCAATAATTGGTGTTGTTATATAATAAGGGATATTTGCAATCACATAAATTTTTTCATAATCCTTCTGCAAGTCTTCTTTTAAATTACGTTTTAGAAAATCATCAAAAATAATCTGGACATTTTCTTTAGAAAAAGAAAGCAAAGTATCTTTTAAACGTTCATCAATCTCGTAACAAAGCAAATCGCTTGATTTTTGAATCAGATATTTTGTTAATGCTCCCATACCCGGACCAATTTCAATAATCAAATCTTTTTCAGTAACATCAAAGCTATCTGCAATTTTTCTTAAAATATTTTCATCTTTCAAAAAATTTTGTCCCAAACTTTTCTTTGCAGGAATATTAGCCATCACATTTCCTCCTAAATTTATACTTACTATATCATAAAAAAAGAAGAGTATTCAACTAAACAAGAAAAAATCTTATCTATATCAAGATAAGACTTATTCGTTCCATCCAAACCGAAGAACATCATAACTCTTCGTTTTACGTCCAACATACTTAGCCGCATCAGCTTCACTAGGCATTAACAAATCCAAATCATTTCCTAAAACTCCACGGTCTAAAACAATTGCAATTATTGGTTCTGAAGAAATATTTGGAAGTTCGAATCGAACCACAGAACCACATGGCAAATTACTAGATGACGCTACAATCCGTACTGTTCCATATTCATCATCTGGATATGTTGTCGTACCATCCTTAACATAATATCTAGAGCAAGCCAAGTTTCCACTACACAAAGGACAATTGGCACCATAACCAGTTATATCTCCAGTAAATGTATCTTTCGCACTATATAAATCATTTTGCAAATCTTCTTCCAATTTTAAAGCCATCGTCGACAAATTTATTACTCGATTACTAGCATTATTTGAAACGGTAGTCATTTCCTTAGATGTGCTAACATTTGCTACAAAAACAAACAAAATCAATAAAATCAGTTGTACACTAAGACAGATATTTCTTTTCAATTTTACCATTTCTACACCTCGTCTTATATAGACATGATATCATACCTATATAGAAATGTCAAAAATAGCTTCTACATTTTCGTTAGTAATTCTTACCAATTTATCCATAGAAATTTGTAAATAATCACATATAAAATCAGCAATAATCTTAACATTTTTAGGCGAATTCTTTGTTCCTCTAAAAGGATGAGGAGTTAAATAAGGGCTATCCGTTTCTAAAACAATATACTCTACAATAGTGGGTAAAAGTTCTTTTAAATGACTATTTTTAAAAGTAACCACTCCATTGATTCCCAACTTATAACCCATTTTAATATACATTTGAGCAACTTCTAAACTGCCTGAAAAAGAATGAATAACTCCTTTCACTTCAGGATATTTCTTCAAAATAGTAAGAGTATCTTCTGTCGCATCTCTTGAATGAATAACTACGGGTAAAGAATATTTTGAAGCAAGCATTAACTGTTTTTCAAATAATTGCTTCTGTAACTCTTTATTTTCTTTACTATAATGATAATCCAACCCTATTTCTCCAATTGCTACAACTTTAGATTCACGCAAACAAGATTCTAAAAATTTCAAATCCTCTTCAGTATAAGAATCAGTATATTCAGGATGAATACCTATAGAACAATATATATTAGGATACTTATTTGCAAGTTCCAATACTTCTTGATTACTTTTCGAGTCACATCCTGATACGATAAACAAAGAAACTTCATTCTCTTGAGACTCTAAAAATACATTATCTAAAGAATCATAATATTCCTTATACAAATGACAATGAGTATCGACAAGCATACTATTCTCCCTTAATCTTAACAATCTCTTCTAATTTCTTAGCAATATCAATTCTCATAAAAATTGGCTCTGGGTCATTTACTTGATAAATAACAGTATCATCAAAACCAAAAATAGTATTATCTGTACCAATTTGTCTTAAAATTTCTTTAGACGTATCAGGTAAAAAAGGACTTAAGAAAAGAGCACAATTCCGAATTCCTTCTAACAAATGATATAAAACAGTTTCTAAACGCTCCTTTTTAGTTTCACCTTTTGCTAAACTCCAAGGCATAGTATCATCTATATATTTATTACTTGCTCGTAAAGTATCAAATATTTCATCAAGAGCTAGACCAATTTCTAATTTATTCATTCTTTTTTCAACTCGGTCTTCTAAACTATTTATAGACTCAATATAAGCATCATCAAGATTTTCTACGACTTTTTTATTTTCAACTTGACCATCAAAATATTTTTTTGCCATAGAAATCGTTCGATTTACTAAATTTCCTAAAATATTAGCTAAATCACTATTAATTCGTTCCATAATAAGTTCATAAGAAATCGTGCCATCACTTGCAAAAGGAATTTCGTGAAGTAAATAATAACGAATCGCATCTACACCAAATAATTCTACCAAATCATCGGCATATAAAATATTTCCTTTACTCTTACTCATTTTATCGTTGTTCATTAAAAGCCAAGGATGTCCAAAAACTTGCTTAGGTAAAGGTAAATTTAAAGCCATTAATAAAATAGGCCAATAAATAGTATGAAAACGAATAATATCCTTTCCAACTAAATGCAAATCAGCTGGCCACCATTTTCTAAATTCTTCATTACCACCATCTACATCATAACCAATATTCGTAATATAATTAGATAAAGCATCAATCCAAACATAAACAACATGATTATCATTAAAAGGAACACGAACTCCCCAGTCAAAAGCTGTCCTAGAAACACATAAATCCTGTAATCCTGGTTTTAAAAAATTATTCATCATTTCATTTTTACGAGCTTCTGGTTGAATAAAATCTGGATGACTTTCAATATATTCAATTAATCTATCCTGATATTTTGACATTCTAAAAAAGTATGACTCTTCACTCTTCTTTTGAACTTCTCGACCACAATCAGGACATTTTCCATCAACAAGTTGACTATCTGTCCAAAAAGACTCACAAGGTGTACAATACCAACCTTCATATTTATCTAAATAAATATCTCCTTGATCATACAACTTTTGAAAAATATGTGAGACTATTTCTTTATGATGAGAATCAGTCGTCCGAACAAATTTATCATAACTTGTATTCATGATATCCCAAATTCTTTGAATTTCTTTTGAAATATCATCAACATATTCTTGAGGAGTTTTTGAAGCTTCTTTTGCTTTCTGTTCAATTTTTTCGCCATGCTCATCTGTACCTGTTTGAAAATAAACATCAAAACCTTTTAATCTTTTATAACGAGCAATTGCATCGGCTAAAACGATTTCATAAGTATTACCAATATGTGGCTTAGCAGATGCATATGCAATAGCCGTCGTAATATAATATTTTTCCATTATAATCTCATCCTTTCAAAAATTATTTCCCGAGAAATAATTCCAATAAAAAAATCATGAACATAAGGACGAGTAAAACCCGTGGTACCACCTTATTTCATGATAATCCATGCACTTTCCCTTATAACGCTTTCCTAGCGATTCAACTCCAGAGCCATCTTCTATAAAAATTCTTTATTTATTTTCACCAACCATAAACTCTCTAAAAAAGAACTTTTATATACTCTTTCCTTCAACATTGATTATCCTTATTTTAACATAGATTTTAGAAAAGTCAATTAAGGATAAAACAATTAAAGAACATCAATTTTATTAATCAATAATTTTGATAAAAATTGCAAAAACCTTTTTTGTTCAGTAGAAAAAGTAGAATCAGACAAAAAAATCATTAATCCAACAACATCTGTAGAAATAATTAAAGGATATATAAAATAATAACTAGATTCTACCTCTTCTAAAATTTTTTCTTTACTCATTGACTCATAAGTTTCTCGATTTTCCAACAACTTACTTAATTTTGAATTAATAGAAATATGTTTATACTCATTTTGAAAAGATGCAATAACTTCTTCTCTATCAAATATCAAAATTTTATAATTCATAATTTCATAAGAAAAAAGACATAATTGATTGGCCAATTCCTGATAATTTAGTAATCTAGAATGCTTTTGCAAACATATACCATCAGAAGAAACAAAAATTTCTAAATTTTCACCATCTCGAATCCCTAAACTCCTTCGAATTTCTTTAGGGATAACAATTCTTCCTAATTCATCAATTTTTCTTATCACGCCAGTATCTTTCACTTCTTAAATTCACTCCAATCTAAGAAATATTTTGCAAAATTTTCATAAAATTATACTTCTAAATCAAAAACAATTTTTTGAAGCAAGAGAACAACATCATAAATAAAATGCTTCTTTAAATTGAATATATTCAAAGATATAGAAATTTTTCGATTTTCATAATTCAATTGAAATTTTGGATTAATATTATATGCTTCCAAAAAAAGTTTATCCCCTTTAATTTTCGAAGAAATTTCCTCCGGTAAATAAATAGTAAGTGAACGTTCTGTTTGACGAACATCTTTAATTTGCAATTTTAAAGCTAGTTTTTCAAACCATTCTTCATACATATAGATTTCCATTTGTTCTGTAATAGTTCCAAAACGATCAGTAAGTTGTTTCTTTATTATTTCAAATTTTTCTTCCGAATCAACTTCATTAATCATTTGATGTATTTCTATACGAACAGACTCATCCTCTACATAATTTTTGTCAATATGAGTTTCAACATTTATTAAAGAATCTTTACGCTCATCTTCTTCAATCACAACTTCACCTTTTAATCGTTTCATTTCTTCTTCAATCATTTTCATATACAAACTAATTCCTACAGAATCAACAAAACCTGCTTGTTCACTACCTAATAAATCTCCAGCACCTCGAATAGATAAATCACGCATCGCGATTTTATAACCACTTCCTAATTCTGTAAAATCACGAATAGCCTGCAATCTCTTTACTGCTATATCATTAAGCGTTTTCTGTTTTTGATAAAGAAAATACGCATACGCAATTCGATTACTTCGTCCAACACGCCCTCTTAATTGGTAAAGTTGACTTAATCCAAAATAATCAGCATTATAAATAATTAAAGTATTTGCATTAGGAATATCAATACCTGTTTCAATAATTGTTGTACTAAGTAAAATATCAAATTTATGATCAACAAAATCTTCCATAATCGTATCAAGTTCTTGTTTATTCATTCTACCATGTGCATAACGAATACGTGCTTCAGGAACCAATCTTTGTAATCTATAAAGAACTTCTTCTATTGTTTCAATACGATTATACAAAATAAATATTTGACCATCGCGCGCTAATTCCTTATAAATCGCGTCTTTCACAAGCATTTCATTTTCAGCAATAACATAAGTCTGAACTGGATATCGATTTACAGGAGGCGTATCAATAATCGATAAATCCCGAAGTCCTGATAAAGCCATTTTTAATGTTCTAGGAATAGGTGTTGCAGATAAAGTTAAAACATTGACATCATTTTTATATTTTTTAATCTTTTCTTTATGAGTCACGCCAAAACGCTGCTCCTCATCGACAATAAGCAAACCAAGCTTTTTAAATTTCACATCATCACTTAACAAACGATGTGTTCCAAAAACTATATCGATCTTTCCAGATTTCAAATCCTCCAAAATTCGTTTAGTTTCCTTAGGAGTTGTAAAACGATTCAATAAAGCAATTTCCACTGGATAATCTTTAAATCTTGCCAAAGCCGATTCATACTGTTGTTTAGATAAAATAGTTGTTGGACATAAATAAAGAACCTGATAATTATTACATATTGTTTTAAACATTGCTCGAAAAGCTACTTCCGTTTTTCCAAAGCCAACATCACCACATAATAATCTATCCATTGGAACCGTGCTATCCAAATCCTTTAAAATATCATGAATTGCTCTTTGTTGGTCCCTAGTTGCTTCATAAGGAAAGCTCTGAGCAAAAACTTCTTCCTCTGGATAATCAATATAGGCAACTCCTTGTACCTGATTTCTTTTGGCATAAAGTTCAATAAGTTCTTTAGAAATATCATGAATACGTTTTTGAATAGATTGTTTTTTCTTCTGCCAAGCAGTTGAACCAAGCTTATTAATCTGAGGCTTTAAACCATCTTTATCACTATATTTATAAATAGTTGAAATCTTTTCAACTGGAACATAAACTTTATCATTTCCTAAATAAGATATTTGAATATAATCTTTTTTTATACCATGATTACTTAATGTAACAACACCATTATAAACACCTATACCATGTGCTCGATGAACTACATAATCTCCCAAAGATAAAGCATCTATTCCATGAATTTTTTTTCCTATTCGAATTGGATTTTTGTAAACAATTTCTTGCTTAACTTCTTCAATATCATATTCACTAATAACAACTACATCATCCCAAATAAATCCTCTATTAATCTTTCCTTGATAAATTTGAATTCTATTAGGTTGAAGCTTCAATTCCCTTAAAATAAGCACATCATCAAAAAGGTCTTGAATAACTTTAATTTGTTGACTTTTAGATAAAACAAATAAAACCGTTTTCTTTTGATGAATATATTGCAACACCATAGTTTGCAATTTTGTAAAATCACTACAAAAGTTCTCAATTTCTTTACTTGAAAAACGAACAATTTTCTTTTCTTTTAAAGAATTTGTGATTTGATTCAAAAAAATTTCTTTATCTGGTTTCAATTCCTCTAAAAACCAGAAATGCTTTTTACCAGGTGTATTCTCCTCTTCATTAAAATGAGTCATCTCTTCCAATAACTTTTGATAACTACTTTGAATTTGCTCTTTATCAAAAGTAATTAAAGTCGTTTTACCTAAATAATCATACAATGAACTAGGTTGTGAAGAAACAATTTCTTCATTAAGTGAACACTGAATAGAAGAAATATTTTCTAAAGATAACTGTGACTCTTCATCAAAAAACCGAATCGATTCAATTGTATCTCCAAAAAACTCAATTCGCACGGGATGTTCTTCTTGATGAAAAAAAACATCCACAATGAATCCTCTGACGGCATATTCTCCAGTAGAAGTAACCATTGAATCTCTCTGATAACCTAAAGACTCTAAAATTTCAACCACTTTATCTCGTGAAATATCCATATTAACTTGTAAATTTACTTCCAAAGATTCTTGCTCACTTTTATTTGGCAAAAATCGTAAATACCCCATTAAATTTGTAACTACAATATAAGTTCCCTGCTTTAGTTTTTCTAAAGTTTCTAGTCTTTTTAACTTCAACTCGGGTGAAACTGCAATAGCCACAGAAGTAAAAAAATCATCCATTGGAAATAATAAAACTTTATCCGTATAGGTTTCTAAAGAACGAGAGAATTGATTAGCAAAATAAAGATTACTTGTTAAAACTAAAATATTCCTCTTCTCTTTTTTAAAAGCTTCTAACACGTAAAAAACGGATAACTCATTTGTTAACCCTTCTATAACTAATTCATTTTCAAAAGAAAAGCGTTCAAAAAGTTCCATTCAAACTTTCCCCCTTTTTAATTAAATTGATTCATCGTTTTATCAATTCCATAACATATAAAATATTTCAAAATTTCGTGATATCTTGAATAACTCTTTTCCAATTCTTCTAGTTCCTTCTTTGAAAATTTTCCCAATACATAATCGATTACAGAGCCACGATTTTCTTGAGAAATACCAATTTTTAATCGACAGAAACTTTCAGTATTTAAAGAAGAAATGATGGATTTAATTCCGTTATGTCCACCAGAAGAACTATTAACTTTAATCTTATAAGAGCCAAAAGGTAAATCCAAATCGTCTTGAATAACTAAAATATCTTTTGGGATTATTTTATAATAATGAGCAATTTTAGAAACTGCTATACCACTTAAATTCATAAAAGTCATTGGCTTTACAAAAAGAACATCTTCTCCGTCAATATTTTTCTTAGAAACCATCGCCTGAAATTTATTTTCTAACTTAAAATCATCAATATACGAATCAACTACCATAAAACCAATATTATGTCTAGTATTCTCATATTCCTTACCAGGATTTCCTAAACCAACAATCATCTTCATAATATTCCTCAATTCTTAAATAAATTTTGATAAGACTCTACTCCCTCAATAGAAAGTGGAGGGCAGATTCGACAACCAAATCTACCATTTTTTACTAAAGCTACCAATACAATAATAGGTGGCTCAGATATTTTAGAATGAATAAATTGAATTTTTTTTATTCCAAATCCATACTTATTTGCATAAACAATAATTTCATCCAATCGCTCTGGAATATGTACTAAATAAAACCTTCCTTTATTTTTTAGTAAATAACTAGCCATTTCAATTAATTCTTCTAAACAAATAGTAACTTCATGTCTAGCGATACTTTTTAAAGAATTTTGATTCACAAAATTTGGATGATGAAACTTAAAATAAGGAGGATTTGAAAGAACAACATCAAAATTATTTCCCGGGAAATAATTTTTCAACTCTAAAACATTATCCTCAATAATGGAAATAGCATCTTCCATACCGTTTTCCTTTACTGAATCTCTAGCTAAACTGGCAATTTCTTTTTGAAGTTCTACTCCTACTATATTTTTTTGATATTTAAAATGTAATAAAATAGGTATTACTCCATTTCCAGTACATAAATCAAGTATTTTTTCATCTGATTTTCGAATCGTAGCAAATTCTGCTAACAAAATTGAATCTAAAGAAAACTTAAACCCTTCTTGATATTGATATATTTTTAAATTTGGATAATCAAACAACCAATTAAGTTGCTTTTTCATCATCTAGGCAAATTTCCTTTAGTTCATCATTTATTAAAACTTTATACTTTCGATTCAAAATATCAACACTTTTAACTTTACCTTCTCCATAAGGAGTCACTACATCCTCACCAACACTTGGCATATCTTTAGAAGCTTCAACATATTGTTCATCTTCATAAGCTAAACAACACAACAATCTTCCACAAGCTCCATTAATTTTTGAAGGATTTAAAGCCAAATTTTGATTTTTGGCCATATTCATAGTTACCGATTCTAAATGTGTTAAATAATTAGCACAACATAAACCTCGACCACAAATACCTATTCCACCAACATGAAAAGCCTTATCACGAGCACCAACTTGTCTCAACTCAATTCTCGTATGATATACTCCAGCTAATTTTTTAGCAAGATCACGAAAATCTACTCTATCATCAGCAAAAAAATTAAAAAGCAATTGCTTACGGTCAAAAGTAAAAGTAGCATCAATAAAATTCATACTCAAGTTTAATTCCCTACTAAAATCACGTGCTTTTTTTAAAGCTTCATCAGCATCCTTCAAATTTTTCAAATATTGCTCATAATCTTTTTTTGTAGCAATTCGCAATACATTTTTTAATTCGTTCTTATATTTTAAAGCTTTTTCTTTATCCAACTTACTAACAACTCTTCCAAATTGCTCACCTTTTTCTGTTTCTACAATAACAGTAACTCGATTAGGAATTCGTAAATGTTGTCCATTAAAATAATAAACTTTACCACGATCTTGGAAAACTACACCATAAACATTCATTCTATTCACCTTCTTCTAATACAAACCGATCCAAAACTAAAGAAATATTTAAATTATAATTTAATTCATCCAAAATTTCCATAATTACATGAAGTTTTTTTAAAAAATAATTCGAATCCTTTTTTAATAAAAATCGAAATCCTTCATTTTGTTCTTTTAACTCACTTATATGTAAAGAAGCATAATATAAATTTTCATAAAGTTCTAATAACGATTTAAATAACCAAAAAGCACTTTTTTTATCTTTTATAAAAGGAAGCAAAGTATCTTTATTATAAAGTAAAGTATCTTCGTGAATCGTTTCAAGCTCTAAAGCATAATGCAAAGCCATATCCTGATATTCTAAGGGAACATCTCCCATTTCATTTACATCATAATAATCTAAAAGTATCTGACAACGACTTTTAATGGTATCAATAACATTTTCTTTATTATTAGTAATAAAAAATCCTATAATATACTCTTCAGGTTCTTCTAAAAATTTTAACATAGTATTTGCACTTGAAGAATTTAAATTTTCGGCATCCATAATTACATACATATTATATTTAGAAAAAACAGGTTTAGTTTGAAATGCTCTTTTTAATTCTAAGATTTGTTCTTTTTTTATATTCTGACCATCAGGATAAATAGTAAGCAAACTAGGTAAAGCATTTGTATCAAATAGATGACATAAATTACAAGATGTACAATTGTCTTTAAATTCCTCCGTACAATTTAAAACTTTTAAAAATTGAATAACCGTTTGATAACATTTTTCTTTATCATTTGTTTCAATCAAAAAAGCATGAGCTAATTTATTCTCATGATAAGCATGAACAAGTTCTTGAAAAATTTTGTTATCCACAATTTCTCACCCAAGATTATTTTACTATAAAATATAAAATAATTAAAGAAGAAAGCCCAGGAATACCTAATAAACTAACTACACCAACAGTAATAACATTTATGGGTATATAAATTTGTAAAGATGAAATAAAATAATTTAATCCATAAAGCATTAAAAAAGCAAAAACAATTTTCTTTATTACAGCATAGATTTTCTTTAACATAGGCATTTATCTCCTAATAAAAGATATGAAAAAAATCGGATTTTTATTCCGATATAACTTTTCGATCAAACAAGGCTTTATCTAAAGTCATCATATCTAAGTATTCAATCTCAGCTCCCATAGGAATTCCATGCGAAAGTCGACTTATTGTAACATCTTTAGATTTAAAAATTTCTTTAATATATAAAATAGTAGTTTCAGCTTCAAGTGAACTACCTAAAGCCAAAATAAGTTCAGGATGTTTTAAATTCTCAATTCGCCGCCCCAAAGAAGATAGATTAATATCTTCAGCTCCTTTATTAAGCATTGGGGAAATAAGACCATTTAAAATATGATAAACACCTTTAAAATTTCCTACTTTTTCAAAAGCAAAAGCACTTTTATAATCCTCAACAACACAAATTAAATTTTTATCTCTTGATTCATCAGAACAAATAGGACAAACTTCTTGATCTGTTAAATAACCACAAACAGAACAAGGATGTAAATCCTTCTTACAATTTAAAAGAGCTTCCCTCATCAATTCAATATCTTCCAAAGACATATCCAATATAGATAAGGCCATTCTTTCAGCGCTTTTTTCACCAACACCTGGAAATTTCTTTAAAGATTCAACTAATGCTTCAAAATTTTTTGGATAAACTCCCATCTTACATCAAACCGTCTAACATTCCAGCATATTGTCCCATTTTTGCTTGAAATTCTTTATCAATTTTTTGAATTGCATCTTTTGTTGCTAACACAATAAAATCTTCTAAAAGTTCAATATCTGAAGCATCCAATTGCTCTTTATCAATCTTACATCTTACCATTTCTTTTTTACCATTTAACGTCACTTCAACAAACTCATATTTCCCGGGAAATAATTGAGCATTAATTTCTTCCTTCTTTTTTTGTAAATCTCTTTGCATTTTTTGAGCTTGTGCCATAATACTTTGCATATTCATAACGATTATCTCTCCTTTTCTTTTAAACCATTTCTATTTTATCACGATTAAACACATTTGTGGCAATTTCTTCAAGTTCTGACTGAACTTTAGGTTTTAATTCTTCAAGTTCTGATTCAGATATAACACTATATTTTCCACCATTTTTAATCGTTTTAGCATATTCCAGTTTTTCTTTTTTCCATTCTGCCTCACTTAATGAAACAAAATAAACAGGATTTTCAAAATAAGATTGCAATTCTAAAGAAATCTTATCAACATTCTTATTAATTAAATAAACAGTACTTTCCAATTTAGAAGACAAAATACAATATTTATCAGAGGCTGCTACAACAGTTGAATCCAAAACAAAAGATTTAATATTAGGGGTAACATTTTCATCATCAAGAACTTTTTCCCATACTGACTGAAATAATTTCAGTGATTCTTTTTTAGCTTCAGAAAAACAGTTGTTCACACGAATTTTAACCATCTTTCTTATATACTCTTCCTCTTGCAATTTATTTTCATTAGAAGAATCATCAACTTTTTCTTCTATTTTTACTAAATTTTGCTCCTTTTTCTCTTCTTCAATACTTTTTTCTAATATCTTATGCACATTTTCAGCGTAGTTATCCACATTTTTCACATTTTTTTCTTCATAAGATCCTAACAAAATCATCTCAATTAAAACAAACGGATTAATATTAATATTAATTTTATTTAAACAATCATTCAACTCAAATATAATATTTTTTATCTGTGAATAACTAAAATTTCCTGTATAAGTATCCGTTGCTATAGATACAGCAATATCAGACAACTGTTGAATAATTTTTTTAATAAACACTTTATAATCTGATGATGTATTTGCTAATTCTTGTAAAGATTCATGAACCAAAGAAATATTATGATTTGCAACATTTTCTAATAAATCACGAATAAATTTCATAGAAATAGAGCCATAATTAGTTAAAATACTATCAATAGTAATCTCTTCTCCCAAAGAAGATAACTGATCAAGTAAACTTAAAGCATCACGCATTCCGCCTTCAGATAAATAAGCAATTTCCGTGATAGCTTCATCAGTTATAGATATCTTTTCTTGTTCACAAACATAACGAATTTGCTTGATTAAATCATCAAGAGAAAACTTCTTAAAATTAAAACGTTGACAACGAGATAAAATAGTTATCGGAACACTTTCAACATTCGTAGTTGCCATTATAAAAATAGCATGAGCTGGAGGTTCCTCCAACGTCAATAATAAAGCATTGAAAGCACTTGTTGTCATCATATGAACCTCATCAATAATATAAATCTTATACTTTCCTTCTGTTGGAGCTACCTTCACATTATTAATAAGCTCACGAATGTCATCCACTCCATTATTAGAAGCAGCATCAATTTCAATTATATCAGGACTTTGTTCAAAAGATAAACAAGCATTACACTTTCCACAAGCTTCGCCATCAACTAAATGTTCACAATTAATTGTCTTGGCAAAAACCTTAGCTGTACTCGTTTTACCTGTACCACGTGGACCAGTAAATAAATACGAATGAGCAATTTTATTGTGGATAATAGCATTTTGAAGCATCTTTACTGTATATTCTTGACCTACAATATTTTTAAAACATGTTGGCCTATACTTACGATACAAAACCTTATACTCCATAAAAACCCCGCTTTCATAAAAAAATATCTAATAATTTCTAAATATCATTATATCATAAAGCTTACCTTTTATCTTTAAAAAAATCGCTAATCATTTTATGATACGTTTGTTCGTTTTTGCTACTTTCAATTTTAAAAAATTCACTTTTAGAAAACTCTTTTTTATAATTCAATTTATCAAGTAGGTAAAAAACCTTTAAAATTCGTGATTGTTTGATAATTTCGGTACACATAGAACAAGGTTTTAAAGTTACATAAAGCTCACAATCAGCTAAATTCCATCTTTTCAAGATTTTAGATGCCTCTCTGATAACATTTATCTCAGCATGGCCTAAAACATCGTGATTAAATTCTCGAGTATTATGCCCTTTAGCAAGAATCTTTCCATTTTGAACGATTACAGCCCCAATGGGTACGTCTCCTTGTTGATAACTAAGTTTAGCTTCCTCAATACAAACATCTATATAAGAACTATCCATGATTTTCCTCCATAAAAAAAGTGCACACAAACAGGGATTGACGTGGCTGCTATCTTCCGATCCTGACCAGATTACAATATATTTGTTGCACGTATTAATTTTATCAAAAAAGAATCATAGTTTCAACATATTTTATAACGTTTCACGTGAAACATTGTAAAATTCCAAACAAATAAGAATTTTTTTAAAAGATGTCTTAATTTTTTCTAAAAATAGTTATAAACTTTCAAAAAAAAGCATTTTTTTATATGTTCCACGTGAAACATCGGGTTATAAACATCAAAATTATTTCCCGGGAAATATTTATTTTGAAATTTTCACAACTAAAAAAACGAAGCAAATTATTATTACAAAAAAATAATAAATGATTGAATCATTTTTATAATAAAGAAATATTCTTATTTACTAACGAAAAATATAAAGCTTATACACAATATTCTCTATAAAATGAAAAATAATTAAAATTATCAGCAAAAAATAAACAAAATTTTAAAATAAATTTTATCTAACGTTTCACGTGAAACATTGTTATCAACAGTGGAAGCAAAAAATAGGAAATTTATAAAAACAAATTATAAAAAAAGGAATTTCATAAAAAAAATATATGTTTCACGTGGAACATGAGTTATAAACACTTCATTTGAAATAAATAATATTGAAGAAAAAAACAAATTATATACTTATATAAAAAGGATATTAATTCAAAATAATAAATTAAAACAAAGATAATTATTAACAAATTGATTTTATTACATATAAATGAAATAGTAAAAACTTGGGTATGTTTCACGTGGAACATATAAGTTATACACATTCACAATATTTAAAATAAATTAAATATAGTTTCACGTGAAACATTAGTTATAAACATTCAATTCAAAATACTAACGTTTCACGTGAAACATAAAAAAAGAATCAGTTTATTAAGACTCTGATTCTTCCTCTTGATTAACCATTTCTTTTTCTTCGTGTTCAACTATACTAATCGTCGCAACATTTTGATTATCTTTTAAATGAATCAAACGTACACCTTGAGTTACACGACCTAAAGTAGAAACTTGATCTAATGGCAATCGAATTAACATTCCAGTATTTGTAATAATAACTACATCGTTATTTTCACCAACTAACTTAAAGGCAGCTATAGAACCATTCTTATCAGTAATATTTAATGCCTTAACCCCTTTACTACCACGGCTTGTTTGTCTATATTCACGAACATTTGTTTGTTTTCCGTATCCTTTTTCAGTAACAATCAATATTTTATCATCATCAGTAGCAATTTCTGCACCAATACAAACATTACCGTCTAAATTAATTCCTCGTACACCACTAGCAGTTCTTCCCATTACACGAATTTCTGATTCATTAAACTTAACCATTCTGCCTGAACTAGAACCTAGTAATATCATATCATTACCTTTAGTCTTACGAACGCTAATTAACTCATCATTTTCCCGTAATGTAATACAAATTTTACCATTTGTTCGAATATTTTCAAATTCCTCCAAAGCAGTCTTCTTAACAATTCCCTTACGAGTCGCAAATAACAAGAACTTAGATTCATCATCCTTAGTAATTTTAATCATAGAATTAATAGACTCATCTTTATCTATTTGTAATAAATTGATAACTGGAATTCCCTTAGATTGACGACTAAACTCTGGAATTTCATATCCTTTTAAACGATATACTTTACCTTTATTTGTAAAGAACAATACATAATCATGAGTGGATAAGTTAAGTAAATGCTCTACAAAATCCTCTTCATTAGTTGCCATTCCCTTAACACCTACACCACCTCTATTTTGAGATTTAAAAGTATCTGTAGTTGTTCTCTTAATATATCCCTTGTTTGTTAAAGCAATCATAATATTTTCTTCAGGAATTAAAGATTCATCCTCAATATACTCAATAGCAGTCATATCAATATTTGTACGACGTTCATCAGCATATTTTTCCTTAATTTCTAATAATTCAGCACGAATAATTGCTAAAACTTTTTCATCACTAGCTAAAATTTCTTTGTATTCTTCAATTTTCTTTAATAATTCAGCCAATTCAGCTTCTATTTTATCTTTTTCTAATCCAGTAAGACGACGTAATCTCATCTCAAGAATTGCATCACTTTGAATCTCTGAAAGTCCAAAGCGACTCATTAAAGCTTCTTTAGCTTGAACATCAGTTCTACTACCACGAATAATCTTAATAACTTCATCAATATGATCTAAAGCTATTTTTAATCCTTCTAAAATGTGAACACGTGCTTCAGCTTTTTCTAAATCAAACCGAGTTCTACGAACAATAACTTCTCTTTGAAAATCTATATACTTACTAATAATATCCTTTAACCCTAATGTTTTAGGAACTCCTTGATCAATCATTAGCAAAATGATTCCATAAGAAATTTGAAAAGAAGTATGTTTATATAAATTATTTAAAACAACTTGAGGATTAGCATCTCTCTTTAAAGTAATAGTTATTTTAATTCCATCTTTTAAATCTGAATGATAATCTGCGATTCCATCGATTACTTTATTATGAACTAGTTCTGCAACTTTATTTTTTAATTCTAAAGTATTTACACCATAAGGTACTTCTTCAAAAACAATTTGAAAACGGCCATTCTTCTCTTCTATATTAGCCTTACTACGAATAGTAATTGTTCCTCTTCCAGTTTCATAGGCTTTTTTAATACCACTATTACCTAAAATCGTTGCACCAGTTGGAAAATCTGGTCCTTTTATATATTGCATCAATCCAAGTGTATCAATTTCAGGATTATCAATATAAGCAACACATCCATCAATTACTTCACCCAAATTATGTGGAGGAATATTCGTCGCCATACCAACAGCAATACCCATTGTACCATTTACCAATATATTTGGAAATCTACTAGGTAAAACAACAGGTTCCTCTTCTAATTCATCAAAGTTTGGAGTCATATCCACAGTATTTTTATTAATATCTCTTAGTAATTCTGCAGAAATTTTAGCCAATCTAGATTCAGTATAACGCATTGCAGCTGCGCCATCTCCATCCATATTACCAAAGTTTCCGTGTCCATCTATAAGTGGATATCTATAACTAAAATCCTGAGCCATACGTACTAAGGCATCATATATTGAAGAATCACCATGAGGGTGAAATTTACCCATGACATCTCCAACGATACGAGCACATTTTTTATGTTGTTTATCATAAGTATAACCAGATTGATACATAGAATATAAAATTCTTCGGTGAACAGGTTTTAAACCATCTCGTAAATCCGGTAAAGCACGCGAGGTTATAACACTTACAGAATAATCAACAAAAGATTTACTAACTTCTGTAACAATATTATTTTTTTCTAAACGATCCATAGTTTACCTCCTAAATATCCAAATCCGCATATTGAGCATTTTCTTCAATAAACTTACGTCTAGGTTCAACCTCTTCCCCCATAAGTGTTGAAAAAATTTCATCTGCAGCAATTGTATCATCAACAGTTATTTGTCTTAAAGTCCGTTTTTCTATATCCATAGTTGTTTCAAATAACTCATCAGCGTTCATTTCACCTAACCCCTTCATTCTACCAATTTCATATTTAGTAGAAGATGGTAAACTTGAAATATATTCATTCTTTTCTTCTTCTGTTAAAACATATTTAATGGTTTTACCATGTTTAATACTAAATAATGGAGGTTGTGCAGCATATACATGTCCTGCTTCAACAATAGGCTTAAAAAAGCGGTAAAATAAGGTTAATAACAAAACACGAATATGTGATCCATCAACATCGGCATCTGTCATAATAATAATTTTATTATATCTTAACTTAGATAAATCAAACTCATCGCCAATTCCTGTACCAAAAGCCGTAATAATAGTTCGAATTTCTTCATTAGATAAAGCTCTATCTAAACGTGCTTTTTCAACATTTAAGATTTTTCCTCGCAAAGGAAGAATGGCTTGAGTCATACTATTTCTACCCTTTTTAGCAGAACCACCTGCACTATCACCCTCGACTAAGAAAATTTCACATTCAGAAGGATCTTTACTCTTACAATCAGACAATTTACCATAAAAGTTTGTAATATCTAAATCGCCTTTTCTTCTGGTTAACTCTCTTGCCTTTTTAGCTGCAAGTCTAGCTCTAGAAGCAGTCATACATTTCTCGACAATTGCTCTTGCTGCATCAGGATTTTCCATTAAAAAACGTTCTAAACCATTACAAAATACATCGCTAGCAATCTTCTTAACTTCACTATTTCCCAATTTTGTTTTAGTTTGTCCTTCAAATTGAGGATTTGGATGCTTACAAGAAACAATCATGACAATTCCTTCACGAACATCCTCGCCTGTTAAACTATCATCATTATCTTTTAAAAGCTTATTTTGCTTAGCGTAGTTGTTAATAACTCTCGTTAAAGCTTGCTTGGCACCGTCTTCGTGAGTACCACCCTCAGTTGTATGAATATTATTAGTAAAAGAATAAATTGCTGCATTATAACTATCATTATATTGCATGGCTACTTCAATCAATATATCGTCTTCTCTGCCCTCTACATAAACAACATCATCAAATAAAGGTTGTTTATGTTTATTAAGCATTTGTACATATTCAATAATTCCACCATTATAATGGAAAATCTCTTTTCTTTCATCTTCACGATGATCAATTAAAGTAATTCTTATACCTTTATTTAAAAAAGCCATTTCTTGTAGTCTTTTATATAATGTATCCCAATTATAAACAGTAGTTTCAAACATAGTTGGATCAGCATGAAAAGTAACCGTAGTTCCAGTACGATCTACACTACATTCATCAATTACTTTCAAAGGTTCAACTGGATGTCCTCCATTTTCAAATCTTTGATAATAGACTTTACCATCACGATAAACACGAACTTCTAACCAGTCAGATAAAGCATTAACTACGCTAGCTCCAACACCGTGAAGTCCTCCAGAAACTTTATAGCCGCCTCCACCAAACTTACCACCAGCATGCAATACTGTAAAAATTGTTTCGATAGTAGATAAACCCGTTTTTTCATTCATACCAGTTGGCATACCACGACCATCATCTTTTACAGTAATAACATTTCCTTTTTCTATTTCAACTTCAATATCATCGCAATAACCAGCTAAAGCTTCATCAACCGCGTTATCCACAATTTCCCAGACTAAATGATGTAAACCAGCTTCATTCGTATTACCAATATACATTCCTGGACGTTTACGTACAGCTTCCAATCCTTCTAAGACTTGAATATCACTATCGCCATAATTTCCTTTATTTTCTTCTTTCATGTTCACTCTCCTCCACTACTTTTCCATTCTGAATATGAATTTGTTTATAAGAAAGATAAGGTAAAAAAGAAAGCTTATCCACATCCGTTGTCGTAATAAAAGTTTGAATTTCAGTTTTTAATAAACTTAAAATATTTTGTACTTTTTCCTCATCTAATTCACTAAACAAATCATCTAATATTAATATTGGATAATATCCTTTACATTCTTTAAATACCTCTATTTCACTGAATTTATAAGCAATAATCGCATTTTTTTGCTGACCTTCACTTCCGTATTCTTTTAAATCTTTATCATTCAAATAAAACTTTATATCATCCATATGAACTCCAATAGCAGTTTTTCCAAAAGTTAAATCCTTAGATAATGACTTTTCATATAAATTCCTTATTTCATCGCTATTTAAATCATTATAAGAAGAAACATATTTTAATGTTAAACCTTTAATTCCTGTAATTTTCTCATAAAAAGAAGAAATATAAGAATTAATTTTTACTAAAAATTCTTGTCTTTTCTTATGAATATAACATCCATACTGAATAAGTTTATCTGTCAAAATAGTAAGATAATCAGAAGAAGAATTTCCATTAACACTCATTTGCTTTAAATAAGCATTTCTTTGTTTCAATAACTTATTATAAAGATTTAAATAACGTAAATAAGGCAAATCCAATAAAGAAATAGAAATATTTATTGTCTTTCTTCGGGTACTTGGAGTATCTTTAATAAATCTTAAATCGTCTGGATGAAACAAAACAATAGGAATTTTAGAAACATAATCTGATATTTTAGCAACTTTATCATGATTGATTTGAACTTTTTTTCCTTCTTTACTCAGCAAAATTTGATAATTTGTACTATATGTATTAAAAACAGTTCCCTCAATCTTACACATCGAAGTTGTATCTAAAATAAGCGTTTTATCCCCTACTAAGCGAAAACTTCTTGTTAAAGCTAAAACATAAATAGCTTCAACTAAATTTGTTTTTCCAGAACCATTCTTTCCATAAATAAGATTAAGATTTGGATGAAAAGATATAGTTAACCGATTATAATTTCTAAAATTATATAACTTTAAAACATCAATCCTCATATTTTTGCCCCTTAATTTTTATTTATAGAAAAAATATAGGTATACTAATACTCCTATACCTATATACATTATATCATAAAAGAAGCCTACATAACAGTTTTTTTTGATGTTTTTCGCCCTCTTAAAGCACTTTCTAACCGTGTAGCACGTAAAACTTGATTATCGATAATTCCATAAGACGTTTTTATAGCAATTTTTGTACCATTTTCAAAAACAATAAAGATGACATCACCATCACGGTAATAAGATTTAATATATTTTAAACGAATCCAATTACTATTTTCTCGAGTACTAGAAGTTGGAAAAAAAATAATTTCTTTAGATTCTTCCACAATAATTGGAGCTTTATAGTTAACTCCAATCATATATTCCGTACCTTTTCTTCTCCCCTCTAAGGAACTCCCAAAATAACGACAACTATCTTTCATAATTTTATTTGAAGCCTGTTCAACAATATAATGGTCATTCATCTCATAAACTTCTGAATAATTTTTATCAATAGTTAAAATTGCTATGGTTTCATCATTAATTTCATATTGTGTTTGCATAATTTTTCCCCCATTCATATGAAAATTGTTCTTACCCTACCATATAAAAGAGGAAAAAAATGTCGAAAAAAAAGAAGAAATTAAAGAATTTTAATTCTCTTACGATTTAACCAAGATGCAAAAGAAATACTTAAATAAGAAACAACCCAAAATAAAACGGTAAAATTTTGTTGATAGAAAAAATATTGAAGAATACAACTTAAAAAAGGAACGACAAAAATTAAAAAATATTCAAAAGCCTTTTTAGAATTTCTTGCTAAACAACAGTCATAAAAAGTACAAGTTAATGAAAACCAGCTTAAAAAATAGAAACATATAAAGAAAAAAGGAACAAAAATAATTATTGCTAAAGATAAAAATGGTTCAAAAATTATAACGGACAAAAGAAAAAGATACAAAAGTAAATAATATGCAATAAAGGAAAATGAAAAGAAAATGAAAGAATACGTAAGTACTATATTCCCAAAACTTTTCACAGTTTTATCAACATTTTTTCCACATTCAAGCTTCTTCATATAATTTCACTCTTAACCTTATTATAAATAAAAGAAAAGTCATTTCCAACAAAAAAACTGCCAATTGACAGTCTTAGTATGTTTTTATAGGTAAAATTAATTGAATTAAACTTTCATCTGTTAAAGATTTAAGTACTATAGGTTTAACATCATTATTTAAAAGAATTAAAATATCTTCATCTTTAATAGTTTTTAAAGCATCCATCATATAACGAGCACTGAAAGAAATATCAATTGTTGACTTTTCATCCGTATCTATAGCTACTCTCTCCTCTGTTTTACCTATTTCAGAAGCATATGAATTAATAATCATTTCTTTATTTTCAATCTTCATTTTTATAATATTCTTATCTTTACCTTGAGTCAATAAAGCAGCACGATCTACAGCTCCCATAAATTCACTTTTCTTTGTTTGTACAATAATTTCAAATTCTGTTGGAATTAAATTAGAGGTATTTGGATAACTTCCTGATAAAATATTTGTTTGAAATTTAATATTTTTATATTGAAATAATACTCGATTATTAAATACATTCATATAAACTTCTTCATCATCAACTAAAATATGCTCTAACTCGGTAATATTTTTTCCTGGAATAACAATGTTTACATCAGTATCTACAGGAGTATCTAATTTAATATTTTTCTTAGCCAAACGATAAGAATCTGTAGCAATAACTTCGAATAAATCCCCATTAATTTTCATATTTAAACCAGTTAATATAGGACGTAATTCTTGAGTAGATATAGCAAAAGAAGTTTGATTTATTAATTCTTTTAAAACATCTGCTTTAATTACAATAGGATCTTTATGAGTTATCAACTTAATAGCTGGATATTCTGTTGGATCTAAACAATTTAAATTATATTGATTAAAATCTGAATAAATTTTAATTTTTAAACTATCCATCATTTCAAAGTTAATAACATCACTAGGCATTTTACGAATAATATCTAAAATATATTTACTACTAATAATAATAGTACCTGTACTTTCTATATTACGTATTAACTTACTTTCAATAAAAGATTCTATAGTTAATTCACTATCACTAGCTGTTAAAGTTAAACCATCCTCTTTTAATTCAAATTTAATACCATTTAATACAGGAATAACATTCTTTGTTGATATTCCTCTAACAACATTATTTAAATTTTCTAATAATATGTTTTTCTCAATTGCAAATTTCATTTTCTTCCCTCTTTCTTATTTTATATTTATATATTCATATTATTAATGGTGTGGATAATGTGCATAACTCTTAAAATTCCTTTAAAACTTAAAGATTTTGTCGAATTTTCATGTGCATAATTATTCACATCAATAAAAATTATCCACATTACATTTTATTTTGAATCTCCTTCAGTTGCTGTTCTAATGCAGGATTTTTCTTTAAATCACTTGTTATTTTATCACAAGCGTGGATAACTGTCGAATGATCTCTTCCACCAAATTCTAAACCGATACGATTTAAGTTTTCCTCAGTAAGTGTTCTTGATAAATACATAGCTATTTGCCTAGGATAAGCAATATTTGCACTTCTTTTCTTTCCCTTTAAATCATCGACAGTAATTTTATAATAATCTGCGACAGCTTTTTGAATTCCTTCAATACTACTACGTGTATAAATATTATGATTCACAAAGTCCGCTAAAGCTTCAATAGCAAAGTTTAAATCAACAACTTCTGGTACAATCATTGCAGTATATGCAAGTAGTCTATTTACCGCCCCTTCAAGGAATCTAACATCATTTTGACAGTTATTAGCAATGTATTCAATAACATTTTCATCAATCTTATTAACAATGGAAGTATTTTTTAATTTTGAACGAATAATTTTACAGCGAAGTTCAAAATCCGGTGGATAAATATCCACAGGTAGTCCCCACATAAAACGACTACGTAATCTCTCTTCTAATAATTTTAAGTCATCAGGACTACGATCAGAACTAATAATTATTTGTTTATTTGCTTGATGTAATGCATTAAAAGTATGGAAAAATTCCTGTTGAGTCTTCTCTGCTCCAACTAAATATTGAATATCATCAATTATTAACACATCAACTTCACGATATTTTTTCTTAAAATCTGAAGCAACCTGAATATTATTTCCTTTATTTTCATTACTAATAATATTAATATAATCATCCTTAAACATTTCACTAGTTGTGTATAAAACCTTTTTATTAGAGTGAGTAGCTATATAATTCCCTATTGCATGCATTAAATGAGTCTTCCCTAACCCACTTTTACCATAAATAAATAAGGGATTATGAACTTTGCCAGGTTGTTCAGCAACGATCATTCCAGCTGTTTTAGCCAGTCTATTGGAGTCCCCTACTATATAATTATCAAAATTTAAATCAGGAATTAAGTTTGATTCCCATTCTCTTTCAACTGTAACAGTCGGTGTATTAACAACATTTACTAAGTTATCCACATTATCCACATTGACTGTTTCTTTTTCCTCTTCAGTTTCAACTTCTTCTTTTAATAAAAATTCAAATTCATAATTATGATTTGTTATTTTATAAAAAGCATCATCTAATAAAGTATAATAATTTTGAGTTAAAATACGTTTGTGTATTTCCATAGGCACTTGAATAAAAACCTTATTATTTTGTATTTTAATCAACTTCAAATCATTAAACCAAGCATGAAAAGAAGCGGTATTAACTTCTGGATATATCTCGTCTAATACAGATTGCCAAAGATCTTTCTCGCCCATGAAACCACCCCGCTTTAACATTTGTCAACAATATTCTACACTTTTTTCTTTCAATTTAAAAGACTAAAATGTATACTAACACACTATTCACAACTTATCAACAAAAGAAACCGAGATAATAAAAGAAAAAAATACACTTATCCACATTATCAACATTTCAAAAAAATTTTTAATGTGAATTAGTGGATAATGTGAAAATAAATTATCCACATACTGTGAATATGTTTATAACTGAAGAAAAAGTGACGAAAATAAAGAAAAAATTGCTTACAACATATGTGGACAATTATTCACAATTTCCTATATAATACACTAATTGTTGACTTTTTCTAGATTTTAATATTATAATAAGGGAGCTTTAGGAAAAAGGAGGGAAGAACTATGGTAGGAACTTATCAACCAAATAAACGTAAAAAAGCCAAGAAACATGGATTTTTTGCTCGTAAAGAAACAAACATTTTAAAAAGTAGAAGAAAAAAAGGACGTAAAAAATTATGTAAGTAAAAACCACATCTTTTATGTGGCTTTTTTTATATGAAAGAAAGGAGCATTTTTTTGAAGAAAATAGAAATGATAAAATCTCATCAAGAATTTTCAAAAATTATTAAAAATGAAAGATATATAAAAAATAAAAACTTTTCTATATATATAAGGAAAGGAAAATATACTTTTCCACATTATGGAATCGCTGTATCAAAAAAACTTGGTAACGCAGTGACTAGAAATAAGCTAAAAAGAAGAATGAGATTTATCTTAGATGAATGGAAAAAAGATTTGAAGTACAATGAAGATTATATTATAATAATGAAAGAAAGTGTTCGTGATTTAAGCTTTAAAGAAATGCAAGAAAGCTTTCTAAATTTAATGAAACAAAGGAGCAAACATGAAAAAACAAAATAAAATTTTAGCTTTAATCTTGTTAGGAATGATTTTTCTAACAAGTGGCTGTGGATCAGATAATTATTTAAAAGATGAAAATGGGAATATTTTAGTAAATGAAGTGACTGGTCAAAGTGTTCAAAAAAATATTTTATGTCAACCAGAAAAAGATTCAGAACTGTATAAAATCTATGAGAGTCATGCAGACCAAATGGAGACACCAGTTAATGAGTTACCAACCTGTGAAGAATTTACTTTAACTTCAAATAAATATGATGGACTATGGGAAGCTATTTTAGTTAGACCACTCGCATTTATTATTTTACAAGTTGGATTTTTATTTAACAATTTTGGTATTTCCGTAATGGTTGTTGGACTTTTAATTCGTTTGGTATTGATGCCATTATCAATTAAAAGTATGAGACAATCAACAAATTTACAAAAAGCTCAACCTGAAATAGCGAGAATTGAAAAAAAATATGCTGGAAGAACCGATAGTGATTCAATGATGGCAAAAAGTCAAGAAACGATGATGGTTTACCAAAAATACAAAATTAATCCAGTTTCTGGATGTTTAGTAGCATTAATTCAAATTCCTTTATTCTTTGCATTTTTAGCAGCAATTAATGAAGTGCCAGCAATATTTGAAGGAGAATTATTTGGTATGCATCTTGGTATGACACCATGGAAAGGATTAGCAGAAGGGCAATACATTTATATTGTATTAATTTTCTTAATTGTTGCAACAACATATCTTTCATTTAGAAATACAATGAAAAATAATCAAAATAACGAAATGATAAAACAAATGAATTTTATGGTAATGTTTATGATTATAAGTATTTCCATAGCATCATTTAGTTTACCAACTGCAATTGCATTTTACTGGATTATAATTAATGGATTCTCAGTAGTTCAAAATTATGTTATAAAAAAGATCTTAGCAAAAGAACAAAAAGATCCAAAAGTTATTGATGTGAAACATAAAGAAAAAAAGGATAACACAAAAAAGAAAAAGAAAGAAGTGAAGTAAAATGCCAACGGTAGTAGAAGCTAAAACATTAATTGAAGCAGTAGAAGAAGCAAAAAATCTTCTTCATACAGACAAAATTTATTATACAACTGAAGAAAAAAAGGGCGGATTATTTAAAGGAAAACTATATCAAGTGTCTGCAATTTCTTATCCAGAGATTTTAGAAGAGATAAAAAATTATTTAAAAGAAATCATCGAAGGATTAGGATTAGAAGTAAAGTTTGAAACGAGTATTAATGAAGAAATATTTAATATTACTATGTACTCAGATAATAATCCAATTTTAATTGGAAAAAATGGACAAACTTTAAAAGCTTTAGAAACTTTAGTAAAAGCAAAAATAAATATGGATTGGCATGTTCATCCTAAAATAGTGTTAGATGTTGAAAATTATAAAGAAAAAAGAATTGCAAACTTAGAAAGACTAGCAATTAAAATGGCTAAAGAAGTAAGACAAACAAAGAATGATGTGATTTTAGAAGATATGAACTCATACGAGAGAAGAATAATTCATAATAAATTAGCAAATTTTAAAGGAGTTTCAACAGTAAGTGAAGGAGAAGAACCACATCGTCATATAGTAATAAAAGCAGAGTAATCTGTTTTTTTTGACTAAAAAAAGAAAAAATGCTAAGATACTTTCCCAGAGGTGAAAAATGATGGAAGAAAAAATTATAAAATTAATTATGGATAGTATATCAAACGGTCAGTTTTCTGAAAAAGAATTTATTAATAAATTAGTTGAAATAGAAGTTACATATTATAATTTGAATAAATATATAAGAAATATTAAATTTGAACAAAAGCCAAATGTCACTGGAAAAACAGATATGGCATATGATTTGCAAACTAAAAGTATAATTATTTATTTAGTAAATTATCATAAAATGCTTATAGAAAAGCTAAAAAATATCTCTCTTATTAATAAAAGTATGTTTCCTTTTGTCATGCCAATAGCCACTTTCAAATCAGTATCTCATGAAATAAATCATGCAAATCAAATCCAACTTCTTTCAAAAAATCGAAAAAGTATTGAAGCTGAAGTACTTAAAATTGCTTTTTTACCATATATAATGACGTCGAAAGAAATACTATTCAAAGTATTATTTAATAAATCAGCATCTCCAGATAGAATCAAAGAAACTGAAGAAATATATCAAAAAAGTTACACTATCAATCCTTTTGAAAGAATGGCAGATATTAAATCATTAGAAATCACCAAAAATATCTTATCTTTAATGAAAGGTTGTTTATCTTTACAAGAATATTATGAAGTAGAAATGTTATCTAAAGAATTAAGCGCATATGTCAATTTTCCTGAACAATTTCCATTATTAACTTATATCCAGCAATGTCATCTAGAAGAGAAGATAAAAGACTCATCATTATTTGATTCCTTTCCAACAATACTTACACAACAATGTTTAGACTTACCTTTGAAAGAAAGAATTTATTTTGGTTTTCCAATAACAAAAGATGAACAAGAAAATCTAAAAATAAGATTAGATGTTCAGACAAGAAGATTATTTCCCGGGAAATAATTTTTTTTACATATAAACAAAATAATGATATAATACCCGCGAGTGGAAGTGATATTATGGATACAACAATTGCCGCAATTTCAACCAATAGTATTGGAGTAGGAGCTATCAATATAGTTAGAGTAAGCGGACCAGAAGCAGTAGAAATTGTTAGTAAAATTTTTACGAATAAAAAATTCAAAAATGCAGAATCTCATACAATTCATTATGGATTTATTAAAGACGGTGATAATGTAATAGATGAAGTATTAGTAATGCTCATGCGTGCTCCAAAAACCTATACAAAAGAGGATGTAGTAGAAATAAATTGTCATGGAGGAAATATAACAGCTAATAAAATACTAGAATTATTGTATGTAAATGGAGCAGTACCAGCAGAACCTGGTGAGTTTACAAAAAGAGCTTTTTTAAATGGGCGGATTAATTTATTAGAAGCAGAGAGTATTGAAGATTTACTAGAAGCTAAAAATGAAAATGCAAGAAAAATGGCAATTAATGGTGTAAGTGGCAAAACAACAAAACTAATACAAGACTTGCGAGAAAAAATGGTTTCCTTACTTGCAAATATTGAGGTAAATATTGATTATCCAGAATATATTGATGAATTACAAATTACCAAAGAAAATATTACTCCAGTTTTAACCGAGATAAAAAATGAATTACAAAAAATAGTTGAAGAATCTGAAAATAGCAAAAAAATAAAAAATGGAATAAATATTGCAATCATAGGAAGACCCAATGTAGGAAAATCATCTTTGTTAAACGCATTATTAGAAGAAGATAAAGCAATAGTAACAGATATATCCGGTACAACTAGAGATATTGTGGAAGGAACTATTGAATACAAAGGAATCGATTTAAATTTTATCGATACCGCTGGAATTCGAGATACAGAAGATACTGTTGAAAAAATAGGTGTAGAAAAAAGCAAAAAAATTCTAGAACAAGCAGATATCACCATTTTAGTTTTAAACAACAATGAAAAATTAACAAAAGATGATAAAAAATTGTTAGAAAAAATAGAAAAACAAAAAGCAATTATTTTTATTAACAAAGTAGATTTAGATTCAAAAATAGAAGATTTAGAAACTTCGAAAAAAATTCTTTATGGAAGTACGAAAACAAATAGAGGATTAGATGATTTAAAAGAAGAAATTTTAAAAAGTTTTTCTTTAGAAGATATGAGTTATAAAGATTTAAGCTTTTTATTTAATACTCGTCAAATTTCTCTAGCGAAGCAAGCTTTAAAAAGTATCAATCATGTAATGGAAGAAAATCAAAAAGATATCCCCGTAGACATGCTTGCTATAGATATTAAAGATGCTTGGGAAAACTTAGGAAAAATCATAGGCGAAGCTTATGAAGAAGAACTAGTAGATAATATATTTAAAAGATTTTGTTTAGGAAAGTAGGTGAGCACATGAAATATGAAGTAATAGTTGTTGGTGGCGGACATGCCGGTATCGAAGCAAGTCATATCGCTGCATTTAAAGGACATAAAACTCTTTTAATTACAATGAACAAAAAAAATATTGGAGACATGCCATGCAATCCATCAATTGGCGGTACAGCTAAAGGAATTATTGTAAGAGAAATTGATGCTCTAGGTGGAATAATGGGACGAATAGCCGATATTTCACATTTTCAAATTAAAATGCTAAACAATTCAAAAGGACCAGCTGTTCGTTCTCTAAGAGCTCAAGCAGATAAAATTACTTATCCACAAAATATGCAAAAAGAACTTGAAAATACTCCAAATTTATCTATTTTAGAAGGAACAGTAGAAGATTTAATAGTGGAAAAGAATAGTGTAAAAGGAGTAGTTCTAGCAGATGGGACAAAAATCGAATCATCTATGGTTATTTTAACAACCGGAACATACTTAAAAGCAAATATTTTAATAGGCTCAGAAAGTACGCCATCAGGCCCACATGGCGAACCAAGAAGTAATCATTTAAGCGATAACTTAAAAAAATATGGCTTTACAATCCAACGCCTAAAAACGGGAACACCACAAAGAATAAAAGCATCATCTATTGACTTTTCAAAAATGCAACCAGAATATGGAGATAATACCTACTGGACATTTTCTTTTGATAACCCTCCAGCATATAAAATCAATGAACAACAAAAATGTTTTCTAATTTATACTAATGAAAACACTCATAAAGTTATTTTAGATAACCTAGATAAATCGGCAATGTACGGTGGATTTGTAACAGGAGTAGGACCAAGATATTGTCCAAGTATTGAAGATAAACTTGTTCGTTTTAAAGATAAAGAAAGACATCAATTATTTTTAGAGCCAGAAAGTCTTTATTATGATGAATGGTATTTACAAGGTTTTTCAACATCAATGCCTAGAGATATTCAAGAGCGTATGGTCCATAGTTTAAGTGGACTAGAAAATGCGGTGATTTCAAAATATGCCTATGCAATTGAATATGATGCAATAGACCCTCTTCAAATAACTCCATCATTAGAGTCAAAAATAATCAGAAATTTATTTACCGCAGGCCAAATAAATGGTACAAGCGGTTATGAAGAAGCAGCCGGACAAGGTTTAATTGCTGGAATAAATGCTAGTTTAAAACTAGAAAAAAAAGAGCCTCTTATATTAAAGAGAAATGATGCATATATTGGAGTTTTAATAGATGATTTAGTAACCAAAGGAACGGCTGAACCTTATCGTATGTTAACATCACGAGCTGAATTTCGATTAATCCTTCGCCATGATAATGCCGACTTAAGATTAAGAGAATATGCTCATCAAGTAGGAAGTATAACTGAAAGACAGTATCAAAATTATCAAAATCGATTACAAAAAATCCAAGAAGGGGAAAAATATCTCCAAGAAACAAAATTAAAAATCACCCCAGAAATTAAGGAAATATTTGAAGAAAATCAAAAAGAAATCCCAAATATAACAGATAGTCTATACAATTTATTAAAAAGACCAGAAATTACTATGGAATTTTTAGAAAAAATTTTAGAAATTCCTATAGATAATCAAACAAAAGAAGAATTAGAGATTCAAATAAAATATGAAGGATACATAAAAAAGACCTATAAAGAAGTCGAAAAAATGAAAAAATTAGAAGAAAAAATGATTCCGAAAGATATAGATTATCAAAAAGTCAAAAACTTAGCTTCAGAAGCTCGTCAAAAATTAGAAAAAGTAAGACCAATTTCAGTCGGTCAGGCGGCAAGAATTAGTGGAGTAAATCCTTCTGATATAGCTATTTTAAGTGTGTATTTAAAGAAAGAGTATAGTAAAGATGAATAAAGAAGAGTTTTTAAAAGAAATCCAAAAATTAAATATAAAACTTACAGATACAATGCTTCAACAACTAGAAGAATATGCTGATTTCCTTTTAACGTATAATGAACATACAAATTTGACAGCAATAAAAACAAAAGAAGAAGTATATCTAAAACATTTCTATGATTCTTTAACCTTAGTTAAAATTGCAAATTTCCAAAATGGTAAACTTTTAGATGTTGGAACAGGAGCAGGTTTTCCAGGACTTGTATTAGCCATTGTATTTCCAAACCTAAAAGTTACATTACTTGATAGCAATAATAAAAAAATAACTTTTTTGAATGAATGTATTGAAAGATTACACCTTCAAAATGTTCAAACAGTTTATAGTAGGGCAGAGGATTATACAAGAGCTCATCGTGAATACTATGATTTTGTAACTTCTAGAGCTGTTGCTGAACTACGAATTTTACTAGAACTTAATATTCCAGCTTTAAAAGTAAATGGAAATTTTCTAGTAATGAAAGGTAATCTTGAAGAAGAATTAGAAAAAGCATTAAATACAATGAAGATATTAAATTGCAAAATACTAACACAAGAAAAATTTGACTTACCGAATAATGGCGGAACAAGAACCTTAATGTCCATTATAAAAGAAAAAGAAACAGATAAGAAATATCCTAGAACATATGATAAAATAAAAAAGAAATCAATAAATTAAAGGAGTAGAAATGAATAATATTAATCCAAAATTAAAAAAATATATAGAAAATGAAATATTTCCCTTGTATGCAAAAAATGATGAGGGACACGGAATAGAGCACATTAAATATGTAATAAGAAGATGCATGGAATTCTCAAGTCAATTTCAAAATATAAACATAGATATGCTTTATACAATCGCTTCTTTTCATGATCTTGCTCATCATATTGACAAAGATCAACATGAAATACTTTCAGCAAAAATTTTTTATGAAGATGAAAAACTAAAAGAATTTTTTAACGAAGAACAAAGAAAAATAATGAAAGATGCAATTGAAGATCATCGTGCAAGTTTAGAATATACACCAAGAAATGATTATGGAAAGATTCTATCTTCAGCAGATAGAACGACAAATTTAAATAAATCTATTGAACGAACACATTTATATTCAAGTAAAAATTATCCGGAATTGACATTAGAGCAAAAAATTGAAAGAGCATATAATTATATTAAGAAAAAATATGGAAAAATGGGATATGCTCCTACATATTGTAAAGATCCAGATTATGAAAAAATGAACGCAGAAGTTGAAGCATTACTTAGCAGTAAAGCTAAATTTGGTTTAAAATACTTACAAGTTAATAATATACAGGATATAAAAATAAAAGCAAAATATTTTGCAATTGAAGCTCATAAAGATCAAAAAAGAAAAAGTGAACCTGATAAACCAATGATAATTCATCCTATCAGTGTAGCTATGATTTTAGAACAATATGGCTTTGATGATCATGTCATCGCAGCAGGTTATTTACATGATGTAGTAGAAGACACAAAATATACTATAGAAGATATTGAAAAGGAATTTGGTAGGGATATTGCCTCTTTAGTTATGGGAGCATCTGAGCCAGACAAATCTTTATCTTGGGAAGAAAGAAAACAACATACAATCGAAGAAACAAAAAAACTTCCTTTACGAAACAAATTAGTTATATGTGCTGATAAAATTAATAATGTCGAAGATTTATATTTAAAATTTGAAAAAAATGGTCAAAGAGATTTTTCTTCATTTAAAAGAGGAGAAGAAAAACAAAAATGGTATTATACAAATATTTATAAAAGTTTGATTTTTAATGAAAATAAAGATCTACCTATTTTTAAACGTTTAAAAGCAGCATTAGAACTTGTATTTGGTAAAAAAGAAGATCTTTTTTTGAGAGATAAAGTTTTTTATGGAAAAGAAAAATATTATCAAGAATTAAAAAAGATAAACGCTCAAAGACAAGAGTTACTCCAACTAAAAAAATTATGCTCGTCAAATCCATCTTTTGTTATCGATTTTAGTGGAGCTCCAAAATATGATAATTCAAGAATCATAGAAAGTTTATATGACTTTTTTCAAATAGCAAATTTCGATATAAAACTAATTGAAAATACTTCTAACTTAGAAAATATTTCTCAAATAAAAGGAATAGTATTTACAAGGGGTTTATTAAATGAATTAATTCACTGTTATATTCAGTTTTTAAATAAAGAAATCTCAAAAAATACTTATTTGGAAATTCAAAGAAAATATTTAGCTTTATTCAAACAATCAATTGATTTTCACATTATAAATTACATGGATCCTTTAGTTTTATTGCAAAAAGAATATTTATCTAGAATAGGTTTTGGATTAAATAGCATTGCAGATTTTAATAAAATTAATAAATTTAATGATACATTAACCTTTTTTTATCACCAATTTTTAGAGAAAGAAAAAAAATGTAGTTTTATAGATACTACATTTAAAAGTACCTTAGATACTACTATAGAATTAACTGAACAAGTTTTACCATTAATAAGAAAAAAATATATAAAAGAATTTCAAAAAGAAATTGAATAAAATTTATCTTAAATGATAGCCAGAAGAATTAAATTGATATTTTTTTAAGGAACGAGCTAGTTCCTTATTTCCATTTCCTGTTTCAGCATATTTATGACCAGCTCTTAAAATATTATCTATTATTGCATCACCATTTTTTAAAGTGCCTAAATTTTCACTTTTACATTGTAAAGGTAAGAAGCCTTGTTCTTCATAAATAAACCATAAATAGTCATTATCGGAAAAATTGGAAGAAAATCATTAAATTCGTTTCTAATTTTGGATACTCCTTTCCAAATATAAATGAGTTATATTTTGGATGTTTGAAAAATGCAATGAAAAAAGATTCGTAATATAGAAATATAAGTTATTATTCATTGTTATTCCATTTTTTTCTTCTAACATACATATAATATTTTCTAAAAAATTTTTGGGGATTTTATTGATAGTAGAAATTATTTTTTTACAAGTATCCTCATCCGATTTTTCAAGCAAATCTTCTAATACTTTTAATGCATTATCTTTTTTTCTAAGAGAACTATCAATTATGTTATCTACAGAAAGTGTTAAATTAAGACCTGTATCGTATAAATAATGATTTAAGACTTCTAAATTTTGAGTAAAACGCCCGCTCATTAACTCATTTTTAAAATCTAAAACCCTGTCAGACATATTAATATATCCAAGTCCAAAAGACTTTTGATTATCAAAAAGAATATTTGGTAAATAACGTTGATCACTTTTTATATAACCCCAATTATTCGGATATCAGTCTAATTGTAATGTTACAATATCAAAAATCAAAAGATTAAGTAAGGAAGAAATAATATTTTGACTCTCATCTGCATGAATTTTTTTATTATTTTCAATAATAGACCAAATTTGATCTAAATTGTTTAAATAATTAAAAATATATCTTTTTTGATCATAAGAATCCAGCTTTAAAAAAATTGCTGATCATCTAATATATTATGAATTTCCTTGTTTTTTAAAAAACTCTTCGTAATCACACCATAACGATCCCCAAATGCTGTAAATCGATAAGAAACACAAAGAAACACAAAGAATTTAGCAAATTCTTCAGAAATTAACTCTCCCCAAATATCTTTAAATAAGTATTTTTCACCTTGAAAAGTAATCCAGCACAAAGCATCTACACCATATACTTCTAATTCTATATATGGCTTAGAATAAAGATCCTCTAAAGATACCGCTTGATAATGATATTCATCATAAATCACTTTAAAAAGATCAATTGTACCTTTATATTTTTCAAACATAGAAATTTACCATAAATTAATTATAGTATTTGTAATAGAAAATGGGAAGAAAAAACTAGAATTTTAACAAAATTTTAAATTAATATTGCCTATTTTGGAAATTATTGCTAAAATGATATATAGATAAAATAGGCGGTAAGGGGCTGATTTTTGTGAATACAGAACAAAAGGTACTTCAAGTAGCAATTGAAGATATAATACCAAATCGTTTTCAACCACGGTTAGCATTTGATGAAGAAGGATTAAAAGAATTATCAGAATCTATTAAACAACATGGAATTATTCAACCTTTAGTTTTAAGAAGATTAGGAAATAAATATGAAATTATTGCAGGAGAAAGAAGATTTAAAGCCGCAACAATGGCAGGATTAAGACAAGTTCCCGCAATTATATCTGATATTGATGATAATAAAAGTGCTGAAATTGCGTTAGTTGAAAATATTCAAAGAAGAAATCTAACACCAATTGAAGAAGCAAAGTCTTATAAAAATTTATTAGACCGTGGATATATGACTCAAGAGCAACTTGCAGAAAAAATGGGTGTTAGTCAAAGTTCTATTGCAAATAAATTGAGACTTTTAAATTTAGCTCCAGAAGTTCAAGATGCTTTATTACAAGAAAAAATTAGTGAACGTCATGCTAGAAGCTTATTAGTTCTTCCAAAAGAAGAACAAGCACAATGGCTTCAAAAGATTCTTGCCAAACGCCTTACTGTTCGTCAATTAGACTTGGAAATAAAAAAAGCTAAAGGGGAAGTAAATGAAGATGTTCCTTTAGTAAACATTTCTCCAGACGTAAATAAAATAATCAGCAACGCTAGTGATATAAACCAAAAAGAATCAACGAAAGAGGATAAAAATATGGAAATTGAACAAAAAGACAATATTTCTGAAATAAAACCAGAAGAACAAAAAAGTATTCCAAACAAATTTTTTAACTTTTTAGAAGATGAAGCAGCAAATATGCAAATGATTGAAACACCGTCACCTATTCAAAATGAAAATACATCAATGGATGAAATAGAAGTTTTAGATGATCTTAGTTCATCATCTGCAACACCATCACCAGCTAATCAACAACCACAAGACGAAGTAATTATGCCATTTTTATTTTCGGATTCTCAAGTTACAGAAAATAATAAAATCGAAGAAATTAAAGAAACTTCAACTGAAAAAATTGTTGACCCAATGGATTCCGTTATTAAATTAGACCCGAATTATAAGCAAATGGTTGAAGAGGAAAAAGGAATAGATTTGAAAACGGCTATTAATGAAGTTCGTGATTTAATAGAAAAAATGCAAAAACAAGGATTTCAAATTTCTCTAGATGAAATAGATTTAAATGGAAATTATCAAATGACAATAACAATAAAAGAAAACGACTAATTACGAGTCGTTTTCTTCTTTATTTGCTGATACAGATTTTATTTCAGAACCTTTAACATAATAAAATACTGTACTATTTTTTCCCTCTAAATCTTCCTCACCAGTTATTCCATTACGAATAAGTCCAATAACATTTTGAGGCTTTTCATACCAAACTGCCTCATGTCCTTCTAAATAAGCCTCCATTGTATCTAGCCAAATGTTTTTCGAATAATAACTAGCTGTACTATCAATCTCTTTTGCTTCGTCATTTCCAATCCATACCATCATTAAAAGCTCAGGATTATATCCTGCAACCCACGAGTCCGTATTTGTTGTTCCAGTTTTTAAAGCATACTTACGACTCATTTTAGAGGCCAAAGATAAAGCAGTAGGAGTTGTATAATCCGTATAAGCAGAATTTGTTGTGCTAGTAAGCATTTCATTTAAAATATAAACACTGTTACTATTTAAGACATAATTTTGTTTATCTTTATGTTGATATAAAACATTTCCATTTAAATCTTCTACTCGCTCAATCAAATAAAGTTCCTTTTGATTTCCACCATTAGCTAAAGTAGTATATCCTGTGGCAAAATCCATCATGTTAAGCTCACTAGTTCCAAGTGCAAGAGAAGGATTGCCAACAAGCTCTTCTTTAATACCTGCTAAATGAGCTGTATCGACTAAAACATCGGTACCTAAAAACAAATGAGTTTTAACTGCATAAACATTATCCGAAAAAGCAATGGCAGCAGACATAGTAATATCTTCATTTGCATAAATATCGTTATAATTATTTGGGGAATAGCTTTGGTCATTTGAAAAATAAAAAGTCGTTTTTTCACTTTTAAAAGTAGAAGAAGAGACAAGCCCATTTTCTAAAGCAGCATAATATAAAAAGGGTTTCATAGTACTTCCAACTTGCCTTTTACTTTGAGTCGCGCGGTTATATTGACTTTTCGCATAATTAAGCCCACCAGTTAAAGCTAAAACACCTCCAGTTTGGGGATTAACCATAACACTTGCAATTTGCAATTCCTCTTGATTTCCCATATATTTTAAAATATTTTCTTCCATCTTTGTTTGAGCATTCATATCAAATGTTGTATATATTTTAAGGCCGCCAGAATCGATTAAAGAAGTAGGAATCGTTTTGATTTTAGCAAGCTCTTCCATTACAGCATCTTGATAATAAAGAATCGTTTGCGAATTATTCTGTGTTCTTTTTCCATAAATAGGAATTTCTTCTTGAAATAAATTATTATATTCTTCTTCTGTAATATATCCGTTATTTAACATAGTAAGTGCAACAATCCAAGCCCTTTCAATACAAGCCTCATAATCGCTAACAGGATTATAAATACTTGGTGCTTTAGGAATTCCAGCTAACATCAATGCTTCTTCCAAAGTCAAATCTTTACTACTTTTGTTAAAATAATAATGACTAGCATCTTCAATTCCATAATTTCCCTCGCCATAGTTAATCGTATTTAAGTATCCTTCTAAAATTTCATCTTTACTATAATGAACTTCTAATTCAACAGTTAAAAAAGCTTCTTCTATTTTTCTAGCCCAAGTTTGGTCAAAAGTTAAAAACATATTTTTAATATATTGTTGGCTAATGGTTGAAGCTCCAATTCTAGTATTTTTTTGAATATTTGTAAGAAAAGCTTTTCCAATTCTTAAAAAATCAAAACCATGATGATTATAAAAATTTTTATCTTCTACACTAATAACAGCATTAATTAAATTGGGAGAGATATCTTCTAAACTAATCCAATCGTTAGAACCAGAACCTTGATAAACCAAATTATTTTCATAATCATAAATAAAAACCTTTCCCATATTTTTAAGCTCTAATTTAGGTGAAAAAAATGCATAAACATAAATACCAGTTAAAACAATAATTCCACTTAAAAGGAAAAAAAGAAGTAATCGACATATAAATTTAAATTTTTTCATGCAAAACACCTAAAGTTAGTATGAATCAAAAAGAAAAAAATATAAGAAAAAAATTACGTAATAAAAAAATGCTTCAATAAAAATAGAAAAAATAGAATGATAATTATGAAAAAATATACAAAAAATAAGAAATAAAAAGGAGTACAAATAATCCTTTTTTTTCTTGGTATTCCATGATATAATGTTCCGGTTAAGTGAGGTGACCCATGGAATATATTTTAAAAATAACGTTAAAAAATGGTGAAAATATAGTTATAAATGAAGAAAATATTCCAGCATTGTTAGAAAATAATATTTTAAGTTTTCAATTAAATGATATGAATCATAGTGTAAATTTACAAACCAAAAAATTTCTAAGAGAAAACGATGAATATGCGTTTTTATTAGATATTGAAAATCAAAAAAGTCAAATTACTTTAAAAAAAGAACAATATAACTTGCAAGTTTTAGTAGAGTATGCTAATCTATTGACGAATAAAAATGAAATCCAGTTATCCTATTTTATTGAAACCGATGATCATGAAAATGTTTTAACAATAGAATTGGAGGAAGGAAGAGAAAAGTGATAATAGAATATATAGAAGAAAAACTTCAAAAAGTATTAAATGATTTAAACTATGATTTACAAGCAAAAATCATTGTTTCTAATCGAAAAGAATTATGTGATTATCAATTTGATGGTTGTTTTGCTTATGCCAAAATAGCCAGAAAATCTCCATATGAAATTAGTGAAGAAATTGTTAGTAAGTTTTTAAAAATATATAAAGATGAAGAAGATTTTTCTAAAGTAGAAGCAGTTAAACCTGGATTCATAAATTTTACATTAAGTAACAAATTTATAAATGAACGTTTAAAAGATATGTTTTATAAAGAAAAATTCAATATTCATATGCCAGAGAAAAAGAAAATTATTATTGATTATGGTGGACCAAATATTGCCAAACCTCTTCATGTGGGTCATTTAAGAAGTGCTATTGTTGGTGAATCCATTAAAAGAATCCTAAAATATTTTGGTCATGATGTCATTGGAGATGTTCATTTAGGGGATTATGGTTTGCAAATAGGCCAAGTAATATATGGGTTACAAAAAGAAAATATAGCAAAAGAAAATATTACGATTGAGATTTTAGACGAAATTTATCCAAAAATGAGCGCATTATGCAAAGAAGACGAACAAGTAAAAGAAAGATGTGCTGAAATAACAAAAGAACTACAAGATGGAAATGCCGAGTATCAAGAGTATTTTAAAATAATTCGTGAAGTATCAGGAAAAGATATTTTAAAAATCTATGAATATTTAGATGTTCATTTTGATTTATGGTATGGAGAATCCGATGCCTATCCTTATATAGATAAGGTAACAGAAGAATTAAATAAAAAGAATTTATTAACTACAAGTAATGGAGCTAAGATTGTTGAAGTATCTAAACCAGAAGATGAATTAGAAATTCCACCATTAATTTATCAAAAAAGTAATGGAGCCTATCTTTATGGAACAACTGACTTAGGCACGATTTATGAAAGAATAGAAGATTTTCATCCAGACAATATGATTTATATAACAGATATGCGCCAAAGTCTTCACTTTAAACAATTATTTAGAGTATGTGAAAAACTAGGATATACAGACACGATTACTTTTGAACATCTCGGATTTGGAACAGTTAATGGCTCTGATGGCAAACCATTCAAAACTAGAGCTGGAAGCGCTCCAAAATTAGATTCTCTATTTAAAGAAACAAAAAATGCCTTCTTAACTTCTAATCCAAAAAATGACAACATGACAGAAGAAGACTTAGATATACTAGTAAATGCAATCATTAAATTTGCAGATTTACAAAACAATAGAGAAAAAGATTATATCTTTGATTTAAATAAGTTTTCGGAAGTAGTAGGTAAAACAGGCCCTTATATTTTATATACCTATTTAAGAATAGCAAGTATTTTAGAAAAAGAAACAGAAACCTGTGAACTTGAAGAAAAAGATATATATAATAAAGAAGATCGAGATTTAAGAATAAAGTTATTAGATTTGGAAAATACTTTAAAATATAGTTATAGTACAAGACTACCATCTGTACTAGCAAATTATTTATATGATTTATGTGTAAATATGAATGCTTTTTATGAAAAGAATCATATAAATAATCTAGAAGATAAAAAGAAAAAAGAAAGTTGGTTATTTGTACTTAACTTAGGAAATAAAGTTATTAAAGAAATGTTAGCTTTATTAAGTATAAAAATACCTAAGAAAATGTGAGGAGAAAGAATAATGAAATTAAAAGATATACCAAAAGAAGAATTAGAATTAATGGGATATGACGACATAGCTTATATCATCTTAGAAGAATCTAAGAAAAAAATGAAAATTACAGATTTATTTCAAAAAATATGTGATGCATTAGGTTTATCTCAAAAAGAATATGAAGACCATATTGCTGATTTTTTTGAAATTCTAACAACAGACAAAAAATTTGTAATGTTAGAAGATGGTTACTGGGATCTTCGTACACGTCATAGTGAAAAACTAGTGATAGAAGATGATGATGAAGAATATGAAGATGTAATTGAAGAAGAACCTGCTGTTGAAGAAGAAGAGTCAGAAGACGTATTCTATGATGAAGAAGCAGATGACGATACTACAGATGATGATTTAAAAGATTTAGTAATTATTGATGACGATGAAGAAAATCTTTAGCTACCTTTCTTAAAACGTAAAAATACAAATAGAAAGGATAAGATTATGAAAGAAAGATTAGAAAGTATAAAAGCAAGATATGAAGAATTAACGACTCTTTTAATGAATCCAGAAATTATGAGCGATTTTAATAAAATTAAAGCTTTATCAAAAGAACAAAGTGATTTAAAAGAAATTGTAGATAAATATAAAGAATATGAAACAGCTGAAGAGCATTTAAAAGAAGCAAAAGAAGTTCTAAATGATTCAGAATTAAGAGAAATGGCTGAATTAGAAATTGAAGAAAATACAGCAAAATTAGAACAATTAAATCATGAGTTAGAAATTTTATTAATTCCTAAAGATGAAAATGACGGGAAAAATATTATCATGGAAATTAGAGGTGCAGCTGGTGGAGATGAAGCTAATATCTTTGCCGGTGACCTATTAAGAATGTATACATACTATGCCGAAAAACAAGGATGGAAAATTGAGATTGACCACCAAGTAGAAGGTACATCAGGAGGATTTTCTCAAGTAGAATGTACTATTAAAGGAGAAAATGTTTATAGTAAACTAAAATATGAAAGTGGAGCTCACCGAGTTCAACGTGTTCCAGTAACCGAAACTCAAGGTAGAGTGCATACTTCAACAGCTACAGTATTAGTCATGCCAGAAGTAGAAGATGTAGATATTGAAATTAAGGAAAGTGACTTAAAAATTGATGTATACCATTCAAGTGGAGCTGGTGGACAATCAGTAAATACATCCAATTCTGCCGTTCGAATCACTCATTTACCTACCAATACAGTAGTTACTTGTCAAAATGAACGAAGCCAATTAAAAAATAAAGAAAAAGCTATGAAAATATTACGAGTAAAACTTTATGATTTAATGGAACAAGAAAAAGAACAAAAATTAGGTAGTACAAGAAAGAGTAAAATAGGAACAGGAGATCGAAGCGAGAAAATAAGAACATACAATTATCCACAAAATCGTGTTACAGATCACCGAATTGGCTTTTCTGTAATGTCTTTAGATCGGGTAATGGATGGAGAATTAGATCCAATAATTGAAGCGTTAATTACTGAAGATTTAAAAAGAAAACTAGCAGGAGAATAATCCTGTTTTTTTAAAAGAAAGAGGAAGAAGTATGTATCCAGAAGAGAGAATATTAATCGATAAAGAATTAAAAAAAAGAAATTTAGAGCATTTAAAAAGTGATTATCTATATCTATGTAGCTATAACACTGTACTAGAAATTCTTAATTTACCTTATTGGAATAATCCAAAATTTCAAAGCTTACTCACATCAAACATATGGAAAAGTAATGCTACAGAAGTTCAAATCATATTAAGTTTAAAAGAATGGGAAGATCCAAAATTTCAAGGTTTACTCACGTCAACTATATGGAATAGTAATGCCAAAGAAATTCAAACCATATTAAGTTTAAAAGAATGGGAAGAACCGAAATTTCAAGGCTTACTCACATCAAATATATGGAAAAGTAATGCCGAAGAAGTCCAAACGATATTGAGATTAAAAGAATGGGAAGAACCAAAATTTCAAGGCTTACTCACATCAACTATATGGCAAAGTAATGCCGAAGAAGTCCAAACGATATTGAGATTAAAAGAATGGGAAGAACC
>CAMLWN010000004.1 GCA_946490195.1 uncultured Mycoplasmatota bacterium | reverse complement strand
AGGTGAAACTCTAATTTTTCACTCTTTTTCTGTGTGTCTCACAAAACTGTAACAAAAATATTTTATGGCAAAATTTGTTATATTAATGTTAGAATATTGTTAAAAAATTGTTCACTATCGCAAAAATGTATGATATATTGTTACTTACTGAGATGATGGTACCGACTTAATCTGGGGTTTAGTATCTAACCCCTCAAGGCACCAGATTGATAGGAAATTCGAATTTTCGAGATTAAATATAAAAACTACTATCAAATTTAATTGAAAGTAGTTTTATTTTGTCAATTTAGAAACACACTTGCATAATGACACAATTGTTATGCATGTGATAGTAATTAAAACATTATAAAATATGCTATAATTATTAATAGATAAGGAAGTGTTTATATGCCTTCTGCAAGGATACACGAAGCAATTGCTAGAAAAATAAATAAAGATTACAAAATGGATGATGTTTTATTACGAATAGGAACAGTATCTCCTGACTCTTGGCGAAATGTTGAAACAAATTCTGGAGTAAAAGATAAATATTTAACACATTTTTGGAATTTTAGAATAAAAAATAAGCAAGCTAATAATTATGAAGAATTTTATTTAAAATATTATAGAGAATTAAAAAACCCATTTTATTTTGGTTATTTAATCCATCTTATTACAGATCAATATTGGAAAACATATATAGATTCAAAATATTTTGTTGTAGAAGATGGTGTTAGTAAAATAAGATTAAAAGATGGAACTTTACGAGAAGATAAAGACTGGTATAGCTATTACGAAGATTTAAAAATACAAAAACTATTATGTAAAATATATGATTTAGATAAACTTCCAACTGAGGTGAAAAGTATTCCAAATTTTAAATGTGAGATAGATGAATTAAATCTAAATGGTTTATTTGGCTCAAATGGAACGTTAAGCTATATTAATAATAACCTTATGCCTGGAGAAAATGAAGAAAAATCAGAAGTATTTGATATTAATGATTTTGTTAAATATATTGATGATACTGTTGAATTTATAAAAAAAGAATTAATAAGATTAGAACAAATAAAAATAGAAGATGATAAAAGAGTGAAAATAGCAGTAGATATAGATGATACATTATTATGCACTAAGGAATTAGAAGAATACTATTGGAATATTTTTTTAATGGATAACCCTGATATTAATCCCGCCGAAGAATATACTTGGGGAAATCCTACATTAGCTAGATTTTGGGCCGAATATAGAGAAAAAATAGCTTTTGGGAAACCAAAACAAGATGCTCCGGAAACATTGAATAAATTATTATCTATGGGATATAGAATTGATTTGTTATCAGCAAGACCATTAGAAAAATATGCTTCATTAAAGAAAAAAATGGTAGAACATTTTGAAAATACAAATATAAATTATGATTATATGAACTTAGGTTTTTATTCAAAAAAGGAATTTTTGAATAAACATGATTATGATATATTAATAGATAATGATATGAAATATATTGAAGAAGCTGAATCAGTGGGCGTAATTCCTATTTTATACGGGTCATATAATCCGAATTATACCGGATATCAAACATCTAATTGGAGTGAAATTCCTACAATCATTGAAGGAATTCTTATTGAAAAGAAACAACTAAATATAAAAAAGTAAAAAAAATAACATACTAATAAAATTGGTGAGTATAACTATAATTAGTTAATAGTTATTACTAACTATTTCTTTTGTTCAAGAAGTTGCTGTAATTCTTCAATTAGGCCACCATAGGGAAATTATTCGAACTATTTGAACTTAATATAAAAGCACTTAATAAAAAAGAACTCGTTAAAAGTTCTTTTTTGTGCTATTATGAATATGTCAAGGAAACTTGCATAAAATAAAAAAGAACATTCAGGTTCGTCAAGTTGAATGTTTACCCAATATATATTAAGTTAGTCACTTATTCTAGTTAAAGTGTCATTTTTTTGATATTTACTCTAAAAAGGCAGTTCAAATGTGCTTTTTTAAAATAGTTCACTATGGTTTCCAGTTGCTATTAAAAGTAAAATCAATTGCTCATCTATATATTTATAAACGAGTAACCAATCAGGTTCAATATGACATTCACCACAATTTTTGTAGTACTTATTGTCATTAAGCATATGATTGCGATATTTTGGTTTTAAATCCTCTAAATTAGCTAAATGTTTAATTATTTCTTTTAGTTTATTTATGTCTTTGCCTTGTTTTTTAATTTTTTATATTGCTTTTTAAAATCACTAGAAAAACTAACTGTATATTTTAACTTAGTTTCAAGTTCAATCTTCACTGTCTAAAGCCTCGAAAAGGTCATCGATATTAGTATAGCCTTTGAATTTTTCTGGGTGTTTAGCAATATAATCAGCTTCTTTTAAGGCTTTTTTAAATTTTTACTTGGTTTTGGTGTAGATATCTCAAAAGGAATGCTAGAAGTGTTTACACATTTGGTTAAAAACATATTAATAGCAGTGCTCATATTTAAACCTAGTTTTTTAAATAGGATGTCACTTTCCTTTTTTAAAGTGCTATCTACACGAACATTTAAGTTTGTTGTGTTTGGAATATTGTTCATAATTATCTCTCCTTGATACATATATATTGTATAATAAAAAGCAAAATTTGCCAATGACGTTGTAATGACAATGTCATTATTTAAAAAAGCTATATTTGTATAAAATCTTTTTTTATGTTAATATAAGTATTAATTCAAAAAAAATATGACTATTTAATTATGAAAAAAAACTTGTATTAATTATTAGGTGTAAGAAGAAATTGTTAGAAAATTTTTGAAAGTTTAAATATATAGATTAGGAGATAGATTTATGAAGTTTAATAGTTTAATTCCAGAACTTAGTGTGACGGATGTAGAAAAAAGTAAAGTGTTTTATTTAAACTTGGGGTTTGAAATAAAATATCAAAGAGAAAAATTTTATTTTTTAGAATTAGAAGAAAATCAAATTATGATTGAAGAAATTAATGACCATTGGAATGTTGGAGAGTTAGAATATCCTTTTGGTAGGGGAATTAATCTTAGTATGAGTGTTTCAGATATTGATTCTTATTACGAAAAGTTAAAAGATAAAAATATTTCTTTTTTTAAACCTTTGATGTGTAATATATATCAAGTAAACGATGAAATTTATGAGGATAAAGAATTCTTACTTCAAGATCCAGATGGATACTTACTTAGATTCACAAATTAATTTTTGAATATAAATAATTCCATGCTTTTTTTCATATACTTCATTAGGTGAAGATATGAAATGTCAAGTAAATAGACCTTATCCTAAAATTCGAGTTGAAAAAAAATCTTTAGAAAACGCGAAAATACTGACGCATTTATATGCTTCAAATGAAAGCGAATTAAATGCAATTATGCAATATAGTTATCAAACTATGGTTTTAGATAATGAGGAAATTACTTCTATATTAAAGGCAATTGCCGTAGTTGAGATGCATCATTTAGAAATTTTGGGTAAGCTTATTAAAGCGTTAGGGTGTCGACCAATATATGCAGATTGTAATTATCATGATATTCTTTATTGGAATGGAGATTATGTCTATTATGATATGGATTTAAAAACGATTTTAGATATTAATATCGAAAGTGAGCAACAAGCTATTTATAATTATCAAATGGTATTAAGTGTAATTGATGATATTTACTTGAAAGAAAATATTGCACGAATTTTAGAAGATGAATATTTACATTTAGAAATTTTTGGCAAATTAAAAGAGAATTTATGACAATGTTCGCTTGCGAATGTTGTTTTTTTTCCTTTTTATTTATGGTATACTTAGAAAGAATAGAGAGGGAATATCATGGAAAATAAAGAATATGATGTAATCGTTATTGGATCAGGAAATGCTGGATTAGTTTCTGCTTTGACTTTACAAAAAAAGGGGAAAAAAGTTCTTTTGTTAGAAAAGGGAAGAGTTGTTGGGGGACTTGCATCTTCCTTTATTCGAGGACGTTTTGAGTTTGATACAAGTTTACATCAACTTTGTGAGTTTGGAACGAAAGAAGATTCTGATGCAGTATATGATTTGTTTTCAAGATTAGAAATTGTAGATAAGATATCGGTTGAAGCTTTACCTGAAACTTTTGCAGTGTATACTTTAGAACATAAAGAAAAATATGTGATGCCTGTTGGTAAAGATGCCTTTCTTTTAAAAATGGAAGAATATGTTCCTGGTAGTACAAAAAGCATGGAAGAATTTTTTTCATTATGTGAAGAAACAAAAGCTGCACTTTCTTATTTAAATGAAAGTAAGGGACATCCTGAAACAGAAGTTTTAATGGAAAAATATCCTCATTTTATGGTAGTAGCTCCTTATAGTATAGAAAAAGTTTTGAAAAAAATTGATATGCCTTTAAAGGCTCAAGAGATTTTATGTTCTTATTGGAGTTATTTAGGAAGTCCAGCTTCTAAACTTAGTTTTATTCATTACGCTTCTATGGTATATTCTTATATTACGAAAGGACCTGTCATTTTTAAGAAGAGTAGCCATGCTATTTCTTTATTGTTAAGTGAAGAGTTTGTCAAAAATGGAGGTACACTTAAATGTTTAACTGGTGTTAAAGAGATTTTGACTCAAAATAATGAAGTAATTGGTGTTGTTACGGATAGTAATGAGAAATTTTTGACGAGACATATTTTAGCAAATCTTTCTCCTAATGTTGTATATGGTCAGCTTATTCAAAACGATTTTGTTCCTGATAAAGCTAAATCTTTAACTAATTTGCGAAATTTTGGGGCACGTGGGGTAAGCGTGTATTTGGGATTAAATAAAACTATGAAAGAGCTTGGATTAGAAAATTCCACATATTTTGTATATCATTCTTTGGATAGTGATAGAGAATTTAAAAGAATGCATGATATTTTTTCAGGTAATTTAGCCGCAACTTTAAAAAATACTTCTCCAGATACTTCTAGTTTAGTTTTAACAAATCTTATTTTTGGAGATGCTTTTGATAAGCTGGTGACTAAGGAAAATTATTTTGAAATTAAAGAAAAACTTGCTGAGTCTTTAGTTTCTTCTTTCGAAAAAGTAACAGGTGTGAATATTCATGATGCAATTGAAGAAATTGAAGTTGCTACACCTGTAACTTTTGCGCGTTATACAGGACATCCTGAAGGTGTAATTTATGGGTATCTAGCCACTTCACATGATAATTTATTACCTAGAATTATGAATGAAGAAAATGAAGTATTTATTAAAGGTCTTCGATTTTGTGGAGGCTTTGGTTCCAGGTTAAGTGGGTATAGCTCAACTTATATTAATGGAGAAATGGAAGCTTTAAAAACACTTGGGGAGATGGAAAATGAAAGAGTTTAAAATTGGTATGAATGCAAAGCTTGATATGCTAAAATTTAAGAATTTAGGTGAAGAAAGAGAAAAAGAAATTGAAAAATCGGCGAGTACTTCGGTTAAAGATTCTTCTTTAACGAATACTTTAGCTGGAATTTTGCATCCAAAAGGAATAAAGGTTCAAGTTTTTCATATTGTTAAGGAAACGGAAGATACAAAATCTTTTTATTTAAAACCGGTTAAATTAGAATCTATGCCACCTTTTTTAGCTGGACAGTATGTAACTTTAGCTGTTACTATTGATGGTAGAACTTATAAAAGACCTTATTCAATTAGTAGTTCTCCAAATTCTTTAGAAATGTATCGAATTACTGTGAAAAAAGAAAAAAATGGTATAGTATCTACTTATTTATTTCATGAATGTGAAGTTGGAAGTACTTTTAATCTTTTGGGTCCTTTTGGACATTTTACATATCAGCCTTTACGTGATAGTAAAGACGTAGTTTTTCTTGCGGGTGGTAGTGGAATAACTCCTTTTATGGCTTTTTTACAAAATCAGAAATTTTTAGAAAAAATTCATTCTCTTACTTTGTTCTATGGTGCAAAAAGTGAATTTGATTTGATTTTTAAAAAAGAAATTGATGAGATATGTTCTAAAAACAAAAAAATTAAAGTGATATATGTATTAAGTGAACAAAAACGAAGTGATTATGCTTATGGATTTATTGATGAAGAGAAAATTTTACAAGTAGGCGTTGAAAATAAAAGTTTTTTTGTAAGTGGACCTATTAAAATGTATTTTTCATTAAATGAAATTTTTAAAAAATTGGATATACCTAATAAATTTATTCGTCATGAAATTTTTAGGGAAATTCCAGAAGATTTAGTTGAACAGAATTTTCAGTTGACTATTAAAATGAATGATAAAACCCTTACAATTCCTTGTAATGGAAAAGAAACTTTACTTCAAAGTATGGAAAAGGGAAGAGTAAAAACTTTAGCTCATTGTACGGTTGGAGAGTGTGGATTTTGTAGAAGTAAACTTTTAAGTGGTGAAGTAAAAACAGAGGACTCTTGTGTTCATGAAGCTGATAAAGAAGCTCATTATATTCATCCATGTGTGACTTATCCCTTGAGTGACGTGACAATTGAAGTTCCTATTAAGTAAGCTAATCGCTTGCTTTTTTTTCTCTTTTTTTCTATACTTTATACGAGGGATATTATGCAAATACTTAAATGGAAAAAAGAAAAGAAAAATTTATATACGGCTTTTTTAAATAATCATAGTGAAATATCTATTTATGAAGAACTTGTTTTAAAATATGATTTGCTTCTTAAAAAAAATATTTCGGATAAAGAATTAGAAAAAATAAAGAAAGAAAATTTTTTGTTAGAGGGATACTATGAAGCTTTGAAATATTTAACTAGAAAAATGCGTAGTAGAAAAGAAGTAGATGATTTTTTAAAAAGAAAAGAATATTCTAAAGAGTGTCGAGATTTTGTTTTAGAAAAATTAGAAAAAGAGGATTATGTTAATGACCAAAAATTTTTAGAGGCTTTTCTTCATGATCAATTGTCTTTAACTTTAAATGGTCCTTTTAAAATCAAAAAAGAATTAGAAAAATTAGGAATTTTAGATTACTCTTTACTTGATGAAATTTCTGATAAAGTTTGGCAAGAACGAATTTTAAAGATTGTAAAAAAGAGAGAAGGAATTCAAAAGAAAGAAAGTGAAAAACTTTTTAAAAAGAAACTCATAATGTATATCTATACTTATGGATATAGTATGAGTATGATTGAGTCTATTTTGGAAAATTATTCTATAGAGATAGATGAGAATGTGTTACTTAAAGAAAAGGAAAAGTATTTGAAAAAACTTTCTTCTAAATATGATGGAAATGCACTTGTTTGGCAAGTTAAAAGAAAACTTTATCAAAGAGGATATAGTAGTGAAGAGATTGAAAAAATTTTTGAAAAAGAATGATTGTTATTTTATGAGATAGATAATTGTACTAAAGTTGCTAATTGTGTATGGATATTTTAATAAAAAATTCTATACACTATAGAGTTATTAGGGAATAAGATTTTGGGAATAAGTGGTAAAAGAAAGAGGAGTAAAAATTTTAGTGAACTGAATAGAAAATCAAGGAGTTAAGAAAGAATATTAAAATAAAAACTTGGAATGAACTTGTTTATTTAAAATATCTGTTCAAATCTCTAAAATTGCTTAGTAGAACAATATTAAATTGATAGATTCAAAACTAGAATGCTTTAAAGCAAAAAATTAAAGATGGAACGTTACAATCAGGTGAATTTGTAATAGAAAATTTAATTAAATAGCATTTGTTGTTAACAGAATAATATTTTTTGAATTTTACACTAGTAACTGAAAATGCTGTGAATTTTAGGTTGATTAAACCTAAAAAAATTAATGATTTACTTGTTTATAAAATGTTGTTATACTAGATAGCCAAGGAGGAATGAAAATGATTCTGTCAACTTCAACAAAGGAGAAAATTATAGATATTCGTGATTATTATGAAAAAAGAAATCAATTAGTTGATGTGAATTTTATAAATGAAATTCTAATAACAATACAAAAAGAAGAAGCTTTTAAACAATCATTAAAATATAAATTTGTAGATGAAAAAAAAGGAAGAGTAGCATTTACAGAATTTGGAATAATGTATTTTCATATAGATTTATTTATGAAATATATTAAAATAAATGTCAAAGATTGGTTTTCGGATTTTTCAGATAAAAACATGAGTAAATATTGTAATTTTATAGCATTACTTATAATATTTCATGAGTGTTCTCATAGCTGGCAGCAAAACGGATTAGAGATGTATTCAGAAATTAATAGATTACATCATGATACCAGTTGTCTTAGGCGCTTTCCTTTAAAAGAGATTTTGAAAGCAATAAGACTTCAAATCAATTTATTAAGAATAAATGAACACGCTTATTTTGAAAGACAAGCTAATATTGATGCTCTTCGTGAACTTGTAGATATGTATCAGGGATATGAATTTTTAAATTTTATAGAGTTACAACATATTTATAATTTGTCTTTTAAACCTAAAGGGGAATCAATTGTACATGATACTTTAAAAAAATATTTGTTAGAATATAATTATAATTGTGAAGGTATACCTCAAAATTTATTGTTTGAAGTTGGATTACCTACAGATAAAGTTTATTCTGAAACTATATATGATGCTATTGATAAATATAATAATGAGGAGTTATCTTACGAAAGAGTTATTGAAAAAATAAAAAAATATTGAGAAGGTGTGTATTTTATGCGTGGAAAACCATATGAATTTACAGATGCGGAAATACAATATATAATAAGTAATTGGGGAAAGGAATCTCCACATAGTATGAAGAAGAAGTTTGGCTGTACTTGGTACGCAGTTTGTAAAATAGCCGAAGAGCATGGGTTAGAAATACCTAAATCTAAAGAGTGGACAAAGGAAGAGATAGAAACATTAAAATTGTTATCTGATAAATATCATTACTCTGAAATAGCAAAAATTATGAATAAAACGGAAAATGCTATTTATCTAAAAGCCAGAAAATTGGGAATAACTTTAATACAAGACAGAAGAAAATGGACAGAAGAGGAAGAAACTTTATTATCTGATTTATGGGGAACTACTTCCATTGAAACTATAGCAAAAAATATGAAAAGAACAGTTTTTTCTTTAAAAGTTAAAGCAGTAAGAATGGGTCTTGGACCTATGATTAGAAATAATTATGAACTTATTACAGTATCTGATATGTGTGATTTACTCAATGTTACTCGTGATAGAATTACAACTACATGGGTTGACTTAGGGTTAAATTTAAAAAAGAAAAGGTTAACGAATAATATGACATATTATGTTATTTCGTGGAATGATTTAATGGATTTTTTAGAGAATAATCAAAATGAATGGGATTCTAGATGTGTTGAAAAAAATATGCTTGGTATTGAACCTGAATGGTTAAAAGAAAAAAGAATTAGGGATATTAAAGAAAATCCTCTTTGGTATCGCAAATGGACTGAAGAAGAAATAAAACAAGCAGGAAATTTATTTGAATCTGGTAAGAGTTATGTAGAAATTGCTAGAATTATAAACAGAAGTGAATGGTCAGTTGCAAATTTGCTTAGAAATATGGGGTACAGTTATATGCTTCCACAATTTTGGAAGGGTAAAGAATTAAAATACTTAAGAGAAAATTATGAAAATATGACTTATTCAGAAATAGCAGAGGTTCTAGGAAGGACATCAAAGGCAGTTGGTGCTAAAGCTGAAGAGCTAGGTTTTCAGAAAAGATTAATAAGAAAAAGAAAGAATGATGAAAGTAATGGCTAAAATATTAACTTTCGATGAAACAAATAAGTGTTTGAGAGCATGGCGAGAACTTAATGATAAAAATGCCTTAGAAATTCTAATAATTAGTAATAGTGGATTGGTCGTTTTTTTTGCTAAAAAATATATGGGAAAAGGTTTAACATTCGAAGAATTACAATCAGCTGGTAATGTAGGTTTGTTAAATGCGATCAATAAGTTTGATTATAAAGAAAGAGCTATTGAAGGTTTTACTTCTTATATTTCCGTAGCAATTGAAAATTGTATGAAGATGGAATTGAAAAAATATCATAAACACAGTCATGTATTAAGTTTTGATCAGCCAATAGGTCAAAACAAAGATGGAAAGGAAATGAGAATTGAAGAGCTTGTTGGTACTGATACTGAACAATTAATAGAAGATGTAATATCTGAAATAAAAATAGATATTGTTCGCGAAGCTCTACAATGTTTGACATCTAGGGAACAACAAATTATTTTATTGCGATATGGTCTTGATGAAACATATAAAAAAACGCAAGAGGAAGTAGCAGAGATATTTGGATGTTCTCAATCTGTAATAGCAAGACAAGAGAAAAAAGCATTACTTAAAATGAGGCATCCTAGGAATACAAGAAAATTAAAAGATTTTATAGAAGAATAATTTTTTATAAAAAATTCTATCATTTTCCGTTGTAAGAGAAAATTAATAGAGAAAATTTTTGAATAAAAAAAATGGTTTTATTAACCATCTTTTTAATTGCTTGAAGATTGTGCTTTGATACTTGCGATTTGATTAGTTATATAAGCTGAATATTTATCTGCAATATCTGTATCGTTAATTGTCATTCCATATTCTTTACGAAGTTCATCTAAAGCAGTTACTTGAAGAGTTTGATCATCTGATAATTTTTCGTTTGCTAATGTTTCTGTAATTTCATCTTTTTTATCTTCCAAAGAAGGTTTTTCGCTGCTACTTTCACGGAAGATAACATGATATCCTAAACTTGTTGTAATGATTTCTTTAGAATATTCTCCATCATTTAGTTTTCTTGCAGCTTCTAAAATTTCATCATAACTACTTGATAAAGTTCCTGTGTTAATAGCGCCTAGACTACCACCGTTATTTTTTGTCGCTTCATCTTCTGAGTATTCGGCTGCAAGTTCTTTAAATCTAGCTAATTTGTCTTCTGCTTTATCTAATTCAGAAATAATTGTGTTTACTTTATTTTTTGCTTCTTCTTCTAATTTTGTTTTATCTTCATCTGAAGTATCTTCAGTTACACCTGTTGTAATTAAAATATGATCAACAGTTACATCTCCGTAAATGTTTTTTTCATAATATGAATTAATTTCATCTTCATTTACTAGAGATTTTCCATAATCTAAAATAGCTTTGTTTCTTAAATTACTTAAATAAAGTGTTTCTTCACCACTTTCAGTAGAACCATACATTGCAATGACTTGATTTTCACCGTAGGTATCTATTAAAGAATCAATAGTACTTTTTGCTTGTTCTCTTGCATCTTCTAAATCATCAGGATATTTCTTTTCTAGAATTTCTGTATCCATTAATGTTAAAATGGCATTTAATGAATAATTTTCTTTCATTTTTTCGTATAATTGATTAGCTGAGATGCTTTCCGTACCTTCATTAAAACTTACAACAGCTTGACTACCATCTGATAGTGTAGGAATTTCTTTTCCACATCCACATAATAGAAGAGTGCAAGCACCAAGAATGACAATTTTTTTTGTTTTGTTTTTCATTATTTCACTCCATTCATAAAACATAAATATTATATCAATTTGCCTTTAGAAATACAAGTTTTTATGTATGCACCATTTAAAAAATTAACCATAAACTATATTGAAAAGACAAATAAAGGAGGGAGTTTTATGAACTGCTGTCGTGAAAATGAACTTGGACCTGCAATCATTTTGGTATTATTTATTTTACTAATCTTAATTGTAGGAGCATTCATTTAAGTCTTTAAATTATTAAAAAGGAGGTGTCTTATGAATTGCTGCAAAAATAAAGAACCAGGATGTGGTGGAACTGGATGTCACACTAGTGCGTTTATTATCTTGGTTTTATATATCTTACTTGCAATTATTCTAGGTGGAATCTTATTCTAACGAGGAAGGGAATACCTTCTTTTTCGTTGCATTTTTTTATAAAAAAAAGAGCTTTTAGCTAAAATGTTCGAAAAGGAATTTTTTAAGTAAGTGTTTTCTTTAGAAGAAAAGTATGATACAATTTAGGAGAATAAATAGGGTGATTGGTTATGTTTGGAAAAATTCTTAATGCAAGTGAAAATACAATTACAATAGAAAATTTAAGTGGGCAGATTCCTTTATTTTTAAAAGGAATACATGTTTCTTTTGCTGAAGATAATCGGATAATTATTGGTAAAATTGTTGAAGTAAAAAAAGAACATTTTATTATCTTTTTGATTGGTGAAATTGTAAATGGTGGTTTTATTGCAGGAATTTATAAAGCTCCTAAATTAACCAGTTCCCCTCGAATTGTTACTGCTCAAGAATTAGAAACTTTTATTGGTAAGCAGAATTATCATAGTAAAGATACACTTTTGATTGGAACTTCGACTTTATATGATAATTTTAAAGTTACAGTAAATTTAAATGATTTTTTTTCTAATCATTTTGCTATTATAGGAAATTCTGGTTTTGGTAAATCTTGTGGAGTTGCTAGATTAATTCAAAATGTTTTTTATTTTAATCAAAATCCACCTAAAAATGCTCATATCATTCTGTTTGATGTATATGGAGAGTATCAAAATGCTTTTAAAAATTTTCCAAATATTTCTGGAATTCATGTGAAGAATTTTCAAAATAAAAAAGAGGATATTGCTAATGTAATTACTATTCCTCCATATTTTTTAGATGCGGATGATTTAGCAATTTTATTAAATGTTGAAGATCCTTTTTTGATTCCGATTTTGGAAAAGGCTTTACAATATGTTGGAATTTTTAAGAGCGATGATCCAAATGCGGTTTCTTATAAAAATAGTATTATTGCTACTTGTTTACTAGAAGTTTTAGCAAGTGGAAAAGAAGCTAGTCAGATTCGAGATCAAATCTTATCTATTTTAGCTAAATATCATACGGAAGAATTAAATGAAAATAGTTTAATTAAGGAGCCTGGTTATACAAGGACAGTAAGGCAATGTTTAAATATTGATGAACAAGGTAAAATTAATGCAATTAGTCGAGTTATTGATTTTTTTAATCAATTTAAGCTTACGAATTCTGAACAGTATGCTGTTGTTCCTAATTTGGTTTATACTTTAGAAGATATTTATGATGCTTTAGAATTCGCTTTGTTAAGTGAAGGAGTATATAATAGCGTATCTATGTATGAAAGGGCAATTACATTAAAAATTCATTTACATCAACTAATTAATGGTCCTTATAAGAAGTTTTTTGAATATCCTTATGTTATTAGTAAAAAAGATTATGTTGAAAGTTTATTTCGTGTAGAAAATGGGGAAACTGCTCAAATTGTTAATGTGAATTTGGATTCGATGGAAGACCGATTTGCAAAAATTTTAACTAAGTTGTATTCTAAGTTGTTTTTTGATTTTGCTACCTCTTTAGAAAATCGAGGTTCATTTCCTATTAATATTATTTTGGAAGAGGCTCATCGATATGTAAATAATGATCATGATGCGGAAGTAATTGGTTATAATATTTTTGATCGAATTACTAAAGAGGGAAGAAAGTATGGTGTTTTAATGGGATTTATTACGCAGCGACCTAGTGAACTTTCTAAAACAGCTTTATCTCAGTGTTCAAATTTTTTAGTTTTTCGAATTTTTCATCCAGAAGATTACAAAATGATTGATTCTATAACTTCTAGTATCACAACGGAAGAGTTGGAAAGATTAAAGACTTTGAGACGAGGAATTGCTTTAGTATTTGGAAGTGCTATACCTTTGCCTGCACTTGCAAAATTAGATATGCCGGATCCATCTCCACTTAGTAGTAATGTTAATGTTTCTAATTTATGGTTTTAAAAAAGAAGCTTTTAAGGGCTTCTTTTAGTATGGATAAATTTCATATGGATTTGATTGTGTTCCGTCACCGCTTTTATATAAAATATTACTTGGTATAGCAATGACTACTCGTAAATGATTTTTCACGCTTGCTCTTTCTAAAGCAATAGTTCCTCGTGTATTTACTCGATATACATCATAAGTGTTTTCATTTGTGCCATTTAATAGCCACCAGTCATTTGAAGCAGGAGCAAGATAGTTATAATTTGTACAGTTTCCAGATGAAACGGTTTTACATAATGGGTCTATGGAAGCATTAATATAATCATAGGCAGGTAGAAGACTGATTGGTGTTTCATATGTAGTATAGCATTCGATAGCTCCTGAATTATCGTAATCGCTTTCGCTTCTTGTGTGAACGCATGCGTTCATAGTTAGTAAATAATTTTTATAATTGGCAAAAATGCTATTGTAAATTTGAGTTAAGGATTCTTCGATACGACTTGATTCAAAAGAGTTATATCCACGGTTACTGTTTAATGTTTCATTGTATCGATCATCAAAAACAACTGGATCCATATTATTTGCAGTGTCTGATAAAATCAGATACATTTCATTTTCATTAAATTTTAAGATACGCCAGTTTTCATTTGCAAAATTTAGATAATTGTTTACATATTCTCCACGATAGGTATAATATTCATTTATTTCGTATAAACCATTGCTTTCTGTTACTATATTTTCTTTTTGAAGAATAAAGTCATTTAAAGAGGTTGATTCATAATTTGAACAGGATAGATAAGGAATGTAACGAAGATATCCGTTGTTATAAATTACATCTACAGAACCTGTACAATTCGTATCTTTACTAAGTTTTGAAAAATCTTTCATATATTCTTCAGCTATTAAAGTAGAAGCTTCAATAGTGGTTAAAGGATTTTCCTCTGTAGGAAGTAGGGAAGTGTTTCTATTTAAATAACTTTTTGTTTCATCTACCATTATTGTTTCAATTTCTTGATAATCGTATCGTTTAAAGATATTGATAAGAATGACAATTAGTATGATGAGTAAGATTATCGTTAAAAGAGCAATTCCTCCATATATAAGTACTTTTTTCTTGTTTTCTTTTAATGTTTTTAATAATTTATCCATAATTTATTCTCCTCTTATAAAATTATACATAAGAATGAAAAAAAAAGCAACGAATTGCTTTTTTTATTAACGGTTGTAGTACTCAACAATTAATGCTTCATTGATTTCAGGATTTAATTCTGAACGATCTGGACGTCTTACATAAGTACCAGACATTTTTTTCTTATCAAATTCAACAAAAGCTTTAGTGTTTGTTGTTGCTTCTAAGCTTGCTAAGATTGCTGGATGATTTAAAGAGTTTTCTTTAACTGCAATAACATCTCCAGGTTTGCAAGTATAAGAAGGAATATCTACTTTTTTACCATTTACAGTAATATGTCCATGGTTAACTAATTGTCTAGCTCCACGACGAGTAGTAGCAAGTCCCATACGATATACTAAGTTATCTAAACGACTTTCTAATAAGAATAATAAGTTTTCACCAGTAATTCCTGACATATTTGAAGCTTTATCAAATATTCTGTGGAATTGTTTTTCGTTTAAACCGTATAAAATACGAACTTTTTGTTTTTCTTGTAATTGAACACCATATTCGCTTAATTTTTTACGACGGTCTGTTCCATGCATTCCAGGTGCATAAGGACGACGAGCGATGTCTTTACCATTTTCTAATGTAGAAAAGTTTAAACGACGTGATTTTTTGTATTGAGGTCCTGTATATCTTGCCATAATTTTCTCCTTTCTGTTTTATTTGCTAAAAGTTATTTGAAATACCTTTTTATAGGGAGTAATTATTAACACTTTCTACTGGCAGAGTATACTCGTGAATCCATTGGTCTAATTACACATTATAAAGGGCATTTCGCTGCCAAACTTCTAAGCAAGATAAATTATACTAAATTATTGTTTTTATGTCAATAATCCTAAGGAAAATCGAAAAAAATGACTTATGGAGTTAGAATGAGGCGAAAGCACGATCCAAATTAAGCATAATCGTTTTTTTAAAAATGACTTATGGAGTTAGAATGAGGCGAAAGCCAATGCTATTAAGTACGGAACCATATGTACTACCAAAAGCAAACGTATTTGTGTATATACCATCTGTATTAGTTGCACCACGCATAAACCATGGTAAACTAGAAAAAACAAAACTAGATAAGTTGGAATACCAACTATTTATCTGTCTGGTTTGAGTTAAGTAAGTTGCTGAGGCAAATGGACCCATTTCTCCTGTTGCATCTCCAAGTATTCTTCTTTGATATTGTTCATCAACTGTAGCATAAGCATATGTATTATAATATTTGTTTTCTGGCCAGCTGTAACCATTTGTTAATTCAGTTAAACCTGAAGTGTCATTATTACAAGTAGGGCATCCAAATGTTCCATTAAAACCAGAATTATAGATGCTATTTCTTCCACTCATTGGATTACCTTCCTCATCTACCATGACTCCCATCACATATTCCCAAGCGCCACCGGACATATCATAAATTCCTGTGATATTTCCTGTGGTACTTGCTAGTACACTATTTGGATAAGCTGTATTACAGGTTCCATCATTACAATATCTATTACATTCTTCGTTTGTTCCTGTATATCCACATGTCGGTTCATTATTTGCTTGATAACCTGTAATATAAGATGAGTTGTTATTAATTCGTACACTTGCTTGAGAACCATAAATACTATGCTGTAGATAAGCTACAGCACCCCATTCGGTATTTTTCATCATATGACTATCTAAATTTCGTTTGTAATCATAAGATGTGTAGAATGCATTAGCTACTTGGATACTTCTCCATGAAGCTACATTTGGTTTGATTTGAATAGCATCTCCATTTCGTACATTATAATCGCTTGTTAAAGTTGTTCCTGTTTCAAATTTGCCTACCCACATACCATTAGAATTGAAAGCAGTGAAAGCAGGGTGGGTTAACCAACTTCCAACAGCACTTCCATTACTTACTGGTGTATCCTTATTCTCAAAAGCAATTTGGATAGTTTGAGTAGAATTTTCTGTACTTGTTAAATCTGTATAGTTCCCATCGTCAAAGATTTGATATCGATATCTTGGTATCCAGACAAAGTAAGATTCTATAGCACTTTCTGGAATTGTATCTCCAGCTTGATAACTAGAATTTGTACTTTCATCAAAAAGTATTACTGCATTCGCCCATTCTTTGTTTTCATAGTTGTACCATTCTAATGATAAGTCAGCTCTTTTGACTGTCCCGTCATTTTCAATTGTCACAGGTATTAATGGTTCTTTTAACACTGGGTCTGCTCCATTTAAGATGGTCTCACTATAACTTTTTTTAAAGTATAAAGTACATTTTGTATTTCTTTCTGTCATATTTAAGACTTTAACTGACCAATCTGTTTCATTAAATTCGACACTTGCTCCTTTGGTACAATTTGTTTTTTCCTTATCGAGTACATATCCTTCGCCTTTACCTGGCATTTTACTACTTATTTCATTATCTACATAAAATGCAAAATATAAGTCTCCATTACTTCCTACAGTTCCTTCAATGATATTAAAATCTTGTTGTACTTGAAATGATGCAAATGAAGTATAGAAAAATACTCCTGCTACTAATAAAACACATACTACAGTAAATATAATTATTCCAGTTTTCTTTGGGTCTTTTGGTTTAAATTTTTCTAATTTCATAATTCATCATTCCTATCTTTTATTATGTAAATAAATTGTGTTTTTTAATCGTATTATCGTATTTATTACGTTATTATTGTAGCATATATTTGGGCAATTTAGCATTTTTTTATGTAGCTTTTAAGAAAAAAAATATTTATTGCCAATCATTTGTCAAAAAATGGTTTTTCTTTCAGTTTCTTTTTCAAAATGGTTTATAATAGAATTAAGTAAGTGGTGATATTTTGATACCAGGTGTAATAAAAAATTTGTTAGTTAAAATTGAACAAAGTGGTTTTGAAGCATATTTGGTTGGCGGTTTTGTAAGAGATGCTTTATTGTATCGTAAAACAAATGATATAGATATTGCAACGAATGCTTTACCTAAAGATTTAACTATTTTATTTGGTCCTTCTTTGAAAACTGAAATGTATGGTTCTTATCATTTGAAAATAGAACAGTATACTATTGATATTACAACTTATCGTAAAGAAATTCGTTATGAAAAAGGGCGTCTTAGTGAAATGGTTTATTCGTCAAATATGGTTGAGGATGCAAAGAGACGAGATTTTACTATGAATGCTATATATATGAATAAAAACGAAGAAATTATTGATCTTTATGATGGAAGAAAAGATTTGAAAGAGAAAAAACTAAAAATGATTGGTAATCCGGTTTTACGATTGGAAGAAGATCCTATTCGAATTTTACGAGCAGTTCGTTTTGCTTCAATGTATCATTTGGAAATGGATAAATCTTTGAAAAAAGCTATTTTAAAGACGAAAAAGAATTTAGAAAATGCTTCTATAGTAAAGATTCGTAAAGAGCTTGACGGGATTTTACTTGCAGATGGTTTTTCTTTATTGAAGAAACTTGGACTCTTAAAAGAGCTTGGAATTATGAATCAAAAAGTAGTTTTTGTGGAAGACCTTTCAGGGCTTTGGGCACAAATAAAAACTAACCGTGAATATGTGGTGGAAAAAGAATTAAAAATTCGTCAAAAAAGTATTGCAGAGCAATTAAAGTGTGGTACAATTAAGGTGCTTGATTTGTATTATTTTGGATTTTATCAATGTTTAACGGTTGCTAAAATCTTGAAATTTCCTGTAAAAAAATTGGAAAAAATGTATCAGAATATGTCTATTCACTCAAGAAAAGATATTGTTTTAACAGCGGATGAAATTCAAATCTTTAGTGGTGTGAAAGGTGAGATGTTAGGTAAGCTTCTAAAAGATTTAGAAGAAAAAATTGTATTAAAAAAAGTATTGAATACTGAAGAAAGTATTCAAAAATTTGTAAAAGAGTGGAGGTAAAAGGGATGCCAAATATTGAGTTTTTAACAGAAAAAAGATTTACTTTAGCTACTCATTTGATTCAAGTAGCTGTTGAAAACCATCTTTCTTTGGTAGAATTTTTACTTTTAATGTATTTTGAAGATGCGGAAGATAAAACTTTTAATGTAGATAAAATTAGTAAGATTTTAGGAATAGAAGAAAAAGATGTTTTGGTTTCTTTTAATCGGTTGCTTTCTTTAAATTTTATTGAATTGGAAGCTTGTAAAGATGAAACAAATAAATGTTGTGAAGTAATCAGTTTAGAGCCTTTATATCGTAATATTTATGAAAAGAAAGTTAAGAAACAAGAAGAAAAGAAAAAAGAAACGATTTTTGATTTGTTTCAAAAAGAACTTGGAAGAAGTATTTCTCCTATGGAATATGAAATTATTAATGCTTGGCTTTTGAAAGGGTTTAGTGAAGAACTTGTTTTGGGAGCTTTAAAAGAAGCGGTTTATAATGGAGTAAGTAGTTTACGTTATATTGATAAAATATTGTATGAGTGGCAGAAAAAAGGATATCATAATATGACTGAGGTAGAAAGTGGGTTAACGAATCGAAGAAAGGAATCAGAAGTATCTCCAAAACTTTTTGATTATAATTGGTTAGAAGATGAAGGATAAAATTGAAGGAATTATTTCTTATTTAGATGAACTTTACCCTGATGCTCGTTGTGAGCTTAATTATACAGAAGATTATGAGCTTTTAATTGCAACAGTTTTATCTGCACAATGTACTGATAAAAGAGTAAATGAAGTTACTAAAGTTCTTTGGGAAAATTATGATATTTTTTCTTTATCAAAAGCTAATCAAAAGGATATTGAAAGTATTATTCGTCCGGTTGGCTCTTATACAAAAAAAGCAAGTTATTTAATTTCTATTGCTAAGAGTTTAGTAGAAAATTATGAAGGACATGTTCCTAATAATCGTGATTATTTAGAAAGTTTGCCCGGCGTTGGAAGAAAAACGTGTAATGTAGTATTATCTAATATTTATGATGTCCCAGCTATCGCGGTTGATACACATGTGGAAAGGGTATCAAAGCGATTAGGTTTGGCTTATAAAAATGATGAAGTTTTTGTTGTTGAACGTAAGCTTATGAAAAAGTTTCCAAAAGAAAAGTGGAGTAGATTACATCATCAACTAGTTCTTTTTGGCCGTTATAAATGCAAAGCTATAAAACCTGAATGTGAGGATTGTAAGCTTAAAGAATTTTGTAAATATTTTAAAAATAAAAAATAAAGCCAGTCTTTTTTTCAAGACTGACTTTTTTTATGTTCCTTCATTTGGACAAGTATTTGAAACTGTTATTTTTCCAGAAACTCTTATTTGACTTCCTTGATAACTTACTGTGTAGGTTATCGTTTTTTCTCCTGTGGTTGAAGTATCTACTTCGCTAGCAGTTATTGTAACTTCATCTGTAACATCCACACCATCATAGGTAGCTTTGATTGCTTTTTTGGCATCAACAGTTCCATTTACAGGAACGCAAATGGTTGAAGCTGTGGCTTTGAGTTTATTTTCTTCTGTTGAATCGCCTTTTATTGAAGCTTTGATTTCTATACCATTTGATTGATTTGTTTTAAAAATACTATAAGCACTTTTTACTACAAAAGTATATTCTCCACTAGTTGAAGCTTTATATGTATAACTTGTTTTATCTGTCCATCCTAAGTTTGTTAAGTTTCCATTTTTATCTTTTAAATATATTTGATATCCGAATGTTCCTATTGAAGAATTGTTATATGATTCATAAATTCTCATGTATTCGGTTTCAAATAATTCGTAGCTATGACTATATGTTTTTTTGTAGTTAGCAAAGTAATTTGCAAATTCTGTACGTACAGCATTTGTGTCTAGAGCATCAGGGGATTTGGCTGCATCCCATGAAAGGGTAATTGTATTTCCATCAATTTCGCTATCTCCATTTGAAGCATCAGCTAATTTAGAAAATCTTGTTGATGTTTCACTAGGTTCAGTACCTTCTTTAAAGTAGGCTGTGTATTTCATATTATCTGGAGTATATTCGCTTGCTCGTTTGGTTGGAAGTGTGTTTGCTTCAACTGTAACACTTACTACTGTATCTGGTTTTGCGAATTTTTCATTTTTCGTTAAAATATTATTTGCTAAATATGCATTTATTTTTCCTCGAGTAGGAGAACCTGTGCTACTTGTTAAATAATGAGTGGAATCTTCATCTTTTTTATCGTACGCGTAAATCATAGAAATAGAGTATTCTGTGTTGTATGTGTTTACCCAATGTTCTGGAGTTGCATAGTAAGGTATTCCTTTTTCGGCTGCAGTAGCTTCATCATAGTTTGTTGTACCTGATTTAGAAGCGATAGAACCACGTAGATTCCAATTGATTGGTCCACCAACACCTTCGCTTGTTGCTTGAAGTAAAACATCCGTAATCATCCAAGCTGTTTCTTCACTCATTGCTCGTGTTTTTTCATATTTATATTCAATAGTTTCTTCAGTTTGAGTATTTACAATTTTTGTATAGGAATAAGGTTCGATGTAGTAACCACTTCTAGCAAATGCAGCATAAGCTGCTGAGCTTTCTAATGGTGAGATACCTTGTGGCCAACCACCAACTGAGTAAGATTCATGTAGTCCTGTGTTACCATCTGCATCCATATAATTGTCTTCATCAATACCTAAATTATTTAAGAATTCTTTTTTGTTTTCTTCTGTTGTTTGATGGAAAGCTTCTAGAGCAGTTGTGTTTCTTGAAGCGGATAGGGCATCTTTAAGAGTCATAACTCCTTTAAAGGAATTATCCCAGTTATTTAAATATCCTCCACCATTATAAGCATATTTGAAATCGATAAACATTTGACCAGTAGAAGCATTGTTGTATTCAATTAATGGACCATAGTCTATCAGTGGTTTAGCAGTAGAACCTGGTTGTCTTCTGAATAGTGCTCGGTTATCTCCTGTTTTAACATAGTTTCTTCCTGGACCTAATGCAGTGATTGAACCATCAGTGACACTTGTTACGGCAACACCTACTTGAATTTTGTCATCTCGCCATTCAGTAGCAGCACCATTTTGCATATTGTTTATGACATCTTGAACAGATTTATTAAATGTTGTATAAACTTCGTATCCACCTCTTGAAATATCTATTCCTTGTTTGTCTTTAATTTCATCAACAACATAATCAATTAGTACTTGATATGGAGTAGAAGAGGATTGTTGAGGAACGATTAATGATTCTACTGGAATGCTTTGAGCATCTTTCATTTCTTGTTCAGTAATGTAACCATGGCGGTTCATTAAACTTAAAACTGTATTTTTTCTTTCATTTGCATATTCTGGGTATGTATAAGGGTTGTATAAAGAAGGGTTATTTACCATACCAACTAATAAAGCACATTCTGGTAAAGATAAATCAGAAACTGTTTTATCAAAATAATATTGACTAGCTTGCTCAACACCATTAATGGAATCTACATTGTTGTTTCCAACTGCAAACCACCAAGAATTTAAATACATTTCAATAATTTGTTCTTTAGTATAATTTTTTTCGATTTTGAAAACTGCCATATAAATATCTTGAAATTTACGAATGATTCCTTCAATACCCGAATCTTCATAAGATGTAAAGTAGTTTTTAGAAAGCTGCATAGAAAGGGTTGAGGCTCCACCAGCTCCGCTTCTTCCTAGAACTTGTCCAACACTGGCCATTAAGAAGCGGGCTGCATCAAAACCACTGTGTTGGAAAAATCTTGAGTCTTCGGTTGCGACTAAAGCATCGACGAGTACTTGAGGAAAATCTTCATAATTTTTTATAACTCGATCTTCAGTACCAATTCTTGTTAATTCTGTTCCATCACCCCAAAAGATGATTGAAGATTCGGCTTCATATAGTTGTTCTGCAGTAAATTCTGGTGAAGTAAAAACAATATAAAGACCAAACGCGATTACAACGGATGCTATAGCAATACCCATTGTAATAAATACCATACATATTTTTGTTCCAATATGACGATTTTTCTTTGGCTTTTTGTCTTTAGGGTTCTTTTCTATCGTTTCTTTTTTCGTTGTTGTTTTTTTGGTTTTTGGTTTTGTTTTTTTTACAGATTCTTTAATTTCTCCTAAATTTTTTAATTTTAATTTTTTCTTTGCCATTTTTTACATCCTTTCTAAATAAACTTCATCAACTATTTTTAAATAGTCTAATGCTGGATTATAACTTTCTTTTATAACAATTCCTTTTTCTTTTAGATATTCATAAGGAATACTTTTTCTTGTATTTTCGTCTATAAATTTTATTAAATCTTCTCCTTTTAGCAGATAATTTTGATTATTCATTTTTATTATTACAAAACAAATGCCTCCATGATTTATTACTTTTCTCATATATTTTATTTGATGTTCATGAAAATTTGCTAAAGGAAATGATGTTTTTTTTTGAGTTTCTTTTGCTTCGAATTCAATATACTTTCCTTTATATATTCCATTGTAATCTAGAGTTGATGGAGCTTTAAAATATCCATTTTTTATAATTCTTCCGTGTTCGGTATAGACAGCTTCGCTGATACCGATAGGAGTAGGCTTTTTATAAATTAATGCCATATCTTTTTCAATATAATATTCATTTGTTTCATTAATTAGGTTTTCTAAATTCATTCCTCGGTTGCTATAATTTACTGTTTTGTATCCAGTTTTTGTGAGTTTGTTTGGGTACAACATATAGATCACCTTTATACATTATACAATAAATGTTTCTTTTTTTAAAGATAGAAGTGTTTTTGGAGTTTTATTTGACAGGTTTTGTCGAAAGGCTGTTTTTCTACTTTTTCTTTTTTTAAAATATTTGTGGAGGGAATAAAAAATGTCTTTTGATATGATTTTTACTCAGTTGTTAGAAAATTTAAAAGAAGTAGATTTACATATTGCTTGTTTAGCTTTAGAGGATGTTTTGAAAGAAAAAAGAATAAAATAAAAATTTTAGGAAATTCTTGGTAGTTTGGTAATGAGGAATTGACAAAAACTAAAACAATTGTTAATATGATTTAAGAAGGTGGTAAATGTGTTAAGTGAGAAAATCGTATTAAGCCCTGAAGAAATTTACGAGAAGGAGTTTAAAGTTGATGCGCGTGGTTACCGTCCTCAAGAAGTGGATAATTTTTTAGATTTAATTATTAAAGATTATTCAGAGTTTATTAAGTTAATTCGCGGTTATGAACGTGAATTACAAAGTATGAGTGATGAGAATTCTAAGCTAAAACAACAAATCAGAAAGCTTCAAACTGAACTTGAAGCACAGGAAAGCAGTTCTAGTTCTTCTAATATTAATAATGTAGATTTGTTAAGAAGAATTAGTCAGCTTGAAAAAATAGTTTATAGTAAAATGAGTAATAACTAAGGCAAATGCGGCATACTTGTTATGTTGAGGAAAGTCCTTGCTCGCACAGCCTGAGATGGTTGTAGTGATTGTGCTTAGGGAAAAAATAACCTAAGGTAGTTTTTAACTAAAGGCTCCAAACGAACCTTAACTGGTTTTAGTAGGTATAAAAGTGCCAAAGTGACGAAGAAAAGGGAAACCTTGGAAGTGGAACGTGGTAAACCCCGCAAGCGAGAAACCCAAATTATGGTAGGGGAGCTACTGCTAGTAAATGAACGATGCAGTGGACCAGCAATGGTAGATAAATATTTGCCCCGTATATTTTACGGACAGAACAAGGCTTATTAGTTATTATTTTTTTATTTTATAAAGGAGTGAGTATCTTGTTTGCGATTGGAAATTCTTTAAAGGAAGCAAGAGAAAAGACAGGAGTTTCTTTAGAAGAGGCTTCTGCAGATATTCAAATTAAAAGTGTTATTTTAGAAAATATTGAAGAAGGAAATATTGGCTCTTTTAAGGATATCTTTGAATTAAAAGAATATCTTTGTACTTATGCTAAATACTTAGGGCTTGATGAAAATAAAATTTTGGATGAATTTAATGAGTATATGTTTGAATATACTTCAAAAATTCCTTTAAAAGATATTGAAAAAAAGGTCATGGAGCAAAATAAAGAAAAAGAAGCGGATCCTATCGTTTCACCTTATACGAAGCCGATGAAAAAATATCCAGCGAAGTATTATGTTATTTTATATGTGATTTTGATTTTGCTTGCAATTGTTGTTATTTTTTGGAGCATTCATCAAATTACCATTTCAAGGTATCTAGAACCTTTTTTTGAAAATTTTAATTATATGTAAAGGAGTACACATGAATTTAGCAAATAAATTAACGATAAGTAGAATCGTTATGGCAGTGATTATTTTATTAATTTTATTAATTCCCTTTGAAGATTTTGGTATTTCTATTCCAAGCTTTTATGTAATGGGAAAAGTTTTAGTAGATATTCGATATCTTATAGCAGGATTTTTATTTGTAATAGCCTGTGTAACAGATTATTTAGATGGCTCTATTGCTCGTAAAGAAAAAATGACAAGTGATTTTGGGGCTACTTTAGATGCTATTGCTGATAAAATTTTGGTTAACGGAGTTTTGATTATTTTAGCTTATCAAGGATTTATTTCGATAATCATTCCTATTGTTATTGTTTTGCGTGATATTTGTGTAGATGCTTTGCGAGTATTATCTGCAAAAAATAAAGTGATTATTAAGGCAAGTAAATGGGGAAAAGTAAAAACTGTATTTATGATGTGTGGAGTATCTTTACTTTTATTTTATAACTTACCTTTTGAAATTTGGGGAATCTATGTTGCAGATTTGCTTGTTTCTATTGCAACTATTTTGTCTGTGATTTCGGCTGTTTTATATTTTATTCATGCAAAAGAACAATTAAAATTTGACTAAATTTTAAAAAATTGCTATTTTTCTTTGAAAAAAATATAAATTCTGTTTAAGAAATTTTGAAAATTTGCAAAAAAATCATTGTAAAACGTTTGTTCGCAAAATGAGTTGACAAACGTTTTTTTCTATTATAAAATGAATTTAGCAAAGAAATTGGAGGATTTTTATGAAAACAACAAAAGATGTAAAAGATAAGGATAAAGCTTTAGAACAAGTTTTAGCTGATATTGAAAAGCAATTTGGTAAAGGTGCGATTATGAAACTCGGAGCTCAGGAACATATGGAAATTGATGTAACTTCCAGTGGTTCTTTAGCTTTAGATATAGCTTTAGGAGTAGGAGGTTATCCTAAAGGAAGAATTATAGAAATTTATGGACCTGAATCTTCTGGAAAAACCACTTTTGCTTTACAGGCAATTGCAGAAGTTCAAAAAGAAGGAGGGCGTGCCGCTTTTATTGATGCAGAACATGCTTTGGATCCTGTTTATGCTAAAAATTTAGGAGTAGATATTAATGAGCTTTTATTATCGCAACCTGATACAGGCGAACAAGCTTTAGAAATATGTGAGGCTTTAGTTCGTAGTGAAGCAGTAAATATTATTGTTGTGGATTCTGTTGCTGCTTTAGTTCCTAAAGCAGAAATTGAAGGAGATATGGGAGATAGTCACGTAGGTCTTCAAGCAAGATTAATGAGTCAAGCTTTAAGAAAATTATCTGGAACAATTAATAAAACTAAAACTACTGCAATTTTTATTAATCAATTAAGAGAAAAAGTTGGAGTAATGTTTGGAAATCCAGAAACAACTCCCGGAGGAAGAGCCTTAAAGTTTTATGCTACGATTCGATTAGATGTTCGTCGTGGTGAACAAATTAAAGTTGGAGATCAAATTTTAGGAAATAAAACCAATATTAAAGTTGTTAAGAATAAAGTCGCTCCACCTTTTAAAACAGCTTCTGTAGATATTATGTATGGTACTGGTGTGTCTCGTGAAGGAGAGATTATTGATATTGCTTCTGATTTGAATATTTTGGATAAGTCTGGGGCATGGTATGCTTATAATGGTGAAAAAATTGGACAAGGAAAAGAAAATGTAAAACTTTATTTAAAAGAAAATAAAGAGTTAGCTCAAGAATTAGAAACAAAAATCAGAGAGCATTATGGTTTTGGAAAAAAAGAAGAATAAATTTGTACGTAAATTGATGTAATATGCAAATATTATGATAAAATTATCATAGTTTCCTATGATAATTTTTTTGGCTAAGAAGAGTAGAAAAACTGATGAAATATTGATATAATGTGATAAGAGTATAAAGGCTAAAAAAGACCATACTACATAAAGAGGGATGCTATGAAGAAGAAAGTTTTGTTCATTCTATTAGTATTAATTGTTCTAACCAGTATTCTAGGCATCAGCTATGCAAGTTGGTTGTTTACAGGTAAACAAAAGGACTTTAATACATTGGGAAGTAAATGCTTTGAATTAACGATGATCAATGAAAGTGAAGGAATCACTTTTGATAAAGCATATCCCATAAGAGCAACAGTTGCTTCTGATAATATTATTTATAATAATGGAACTGCTAATTATTCTTATAAAAAGAATAATCCGCAGGAGGTACAATCACTCTTGCTTCTTCATATATATATTTACAAGCAGAATATAATAAAACGCTTTCTTTTTCTAGTGCTATTAATAACAATTATCGCTATTTAAAGGTAACTGCAAGAGCTTCAAAAGTTTCTTCATATGGTACTTATTATGTTGCACGATTTGGAGTTCAATCGTCTCCTACATCTGATAGTATAGGGGTAGCTAATAATATTTTAAAAAATTATGATATTATTCTTTATTCAAATAGTGATAAACTTGGAAATGTTACAAACTATACTACTTTTACTCTAGATTTGTCATCCGTTACAAATTCAAATTATTATGTTTATTTAAGTAATTGCGATACATCTTATTATATTCAAAAAGTATGGCTTACTAATACCGCATAAATATATGCGGTTTTTAGTTGATGTTTGCTTTGTGCAAATATGAATGGTTAAGGTTTTTTCTTAGCGCGAATAGCTCTTGTAAAATTTTATAAACTCATATATAATTAATGTATAGATATTTTAATACATTCTATTAATTTTCTATAAATAAAATAGTAAGGAGAAAGTGTATGGAACAATTTTTACCATCCATACTTACTTTACTTCTTGGTATTGCAGCTGGAGTAGGCCTTACTGTTTTCTTTGCGTATATAAGAGGAAATAGTATTGCTAATAAAGCTAATAAGATGATTGAAGAAGCAAAAAAAGAAGCAGAGAAACAAAAACGTGATCGAATTTTAGAACTTAAAGAAGAAGGATATAAATTAAAACAAGAAACTGAACGTGAGTTAAAAGAAAAAAAAGAAGAATTGAAAGCTACTGAAGATCGTTTACTTCAAAGAGAAAACAGTTTAGATAAACGAGATGAAATGCTTCAAAAAAGAGAACTTAGTTTAGAAGAAAAAGAAAATCATTTATTAGTGTCTCAAAAAGATTTGCAATCTAAGAATGAGAAGTTGGATGAAATGTTAAAAGATGAGATGAGTCGTTTGGAGAAAATTGCCCATTTTTCTAAAGAAAAAGCTCATGATTTAATTATGCAACGTACGGAAGAAGAAATGGCTGAAGAAATCGCATCTTTTATGAAAGAAAAAGAGCATGAAGCAAAATTAAATGCTTCTGAAAATGCTAGAAATTTGCTTGTTGAATCAATGCAACGTTATGCTGAGGATGTAGCAACTGAACAAACTGTTAGTACTATTGATTTACCAAACGATGATATGAAAGGACGTTTAATTGGGCGAGAAGGAAGAAATATTCGAACAATTGAAGCAGTTACAGGGGTGGATTTGATTATAGATGATACTCCAGAAACGATAGTTATTTCTTCTTTTGATCCATTAAGAAGAGAAATAGCTAAAATTACTATTGAAACTTTAATTAAAGATGGAAGAATTCATCCTTCTAGAATTGAAGAAGTTTATGATAAGGTTTGTAAAGATATGAATAATAAAATTACGGAACTTGGTAATGAAGCTTGTTATAAACTTGGGATTACTAAAATGGATCCTGAACTTGTAAATTTAGTTGGAAAACTTAATTTTCGAACAAGTTATGGTCAAAATGCTTTACAACATTCAAAAGAAGTTGGAGAATTATGTGGTCTTATGGCAGCCGAGTTAGGAGAAAATGTCATTTTAGCTAAAAGAGCTGGTTTGTTACATGATATTGGAAAAGCTATTGATTATGAAATGGAAGGTAGTCATGTTGAAATCGGAGCAGATATCGCTAAAAAATTTCATGAGGATGAAGTAGTTATTGATTCAATAATGTCTCATCATGGAGATAGTGATGCTCATACAATTATTTCTGTATTGGTTCAGATTGCTGATACTTTATCTGCAGCTCGTCCTGGAGCTCGTAATGATTCCCTTGATAATTACATGAAACGTCTAGAGCAATTAGAAGAAATTGGTAATTCTTTTGAGGGAGTTGAAAAGACTTTTGCTATGCAAGCTGGAAGAGAAGTACGAGTTATGGTTAAGCCTGATGAAGTTGATGACACGAAAGCATTTAAAATTGCTCGTGAAATGAAAGAAAAAATTGAAAGTGAAATGCAGTATCCTGGTACGGTAAAGATTATTGTGATTCGTGAGTCAAGAGCTCAAGAAGAAGCTAAATAAAGGAGGAAAATTTTATGTGGGGAGATATATTATTAGTTATAATTGGTTTACTTATTGGACTTGTAATTGGTTTTTTCCTTTCTAGGTATGTGATGAAAAGATATATGAAAAAAAATCCACCTATTAATGAAAAAATGATTGAAGTTATGATGAGCAGTATGGGTAGAAAACCTAGTCAAAAACAAGTTCGTCAAGTTATGAATCAAATGAATCGATATATGTAAAAGCTAGAAAATTTTTATTTCTAGTTTTTTTTGTATTCTTAAAGTTATTAAATTTTAATTAACACTTTATTAAACTTACTAGTCTTTTTTTTCTTTTTATGCTATTCTTATACTAAGGTGAAAGTAATGAATAAGGGTTTTACACTGGTAGAAATCATGGCAACGATTGTGATATTAGCAGTAATCTTGTTGATAGCAGTTCCTATCTACAATGGAGTTAGTGAAAACATCAATGAAAATATCTATGATAGTAAAATTAAAGAAGTTTTAGCTAAAGCAGAAAGCTATGCAAAAAGAATGCATGCTATAAAAGCTCCTGATAGTACAGGGAGTTCTCCAGGAGAGTTGGTTGCTATTAATGATACCTATGCAATAGCAAAGAGGGGTTGTATTTAATTAAATATGATAGTTAGATAAATTGACATTTTTTTGTCGTTCATAATTGTCAAAAATTGTCTTTTTGATTAAAATTTCTTGTTTTTATCTTAAAAAAATTGTCAAGATATAAAATGAATTTTTTAGAATATATTTTAGTAAGTCAATAAAAAAATATTGACTTACTATGCGGTCTATGATATCCTATTTTTAGATTAGAAAAGAATAAAAGGTGATTAGTGAAATGGATTTTTTAGAGAGTTTATATAGCATCGAAAACTTTGGTATTTATTTATTTGTTATTATAGGAATATTAGTTATTCTCTTTTTAATAGTTTTATTTTTTGGCAAAAAAGACCAGAAGAAAAGAAAAGAGTTAGAAGAAAAATTGGAACAAACAAAAATCTCTAATAGAGATGCTTTTGCTGAAGTTACTCCAACGACTTCTTTAGAAGCTCATGAAAACAGTGGTGAAGAAGTTAAACCGGTAGAGCCAGTTCATGTTGATGAAGAAAAGTTTAAAGCTGTTAGTGATGTTGCTCCGACAACTAATGATGTTTTAAATAGTGATTTTACTTCTTCTGTTTCTAAAGAGGAAGTTCCATTAGAGGAACCTAAAAAAGAATTTGATTTTGATGCTTTAGCTGATGCAATCAGTAAAGAACTTGCAGATATGGAAAAAAATATAAATGTTGAGGAACCTGAACCGTCTTTACCAAAAGTTGAAGCTCCTGTAATTAAAGAAACTGTAGAACCTGTTCATTTACAAGCTGTTTCTCCAGAAATGCCTAAGGAAGTTTCTCAAGTTCAAAAACCTAAACCTGTAATGCCATCTGTTTTCAGTTCTGTTTATGTGAATCGTGAAAAAGAAGAACCAAAAGTTCAAGAATCAAAACCTGTTACTTCTGCAAAACCAGAAATTGAATTACCTAAAAAGATGGATTTACCTAAAAAATCTGATTCTACTAATGAAGTAGTTAAGCCTATTATCGAAGAAAAAAATGATGATATTATCTTTCGTTAGGAATAAAAAAAGTTAAAGAAGTGTCTATTGACACTCTTTTTTTAATATTTTTAAAAGTTTATGCTATAATACCATTAATGGAGGGAACTTTATGAAACTATTTAGACAAAATGATAAATTAAATGTTGAAGAAGTGAATGAAGTTGTTAGTTTAACAAAGAAAATTTTGCATTTATTTTATATAGCCATGGTAATAGCAATGATTTTAATTGTGACTATCATTGTTCGCGAATGGGGAATTTTACAGTTTTTATTAAGTATATTATCTGTTTTAGCTCCATTTTTTATTGGCTTTGTCCTTGCATGGCTTATGAATCCAATTGTTACTCGACTGGAAAAGAAAAAAATACCAAGAACTATTGGAACTTTAATTGTTTATGCAGTGTTCTTGCTTGTTATTTTATTGTTTATTTGCTTTTTAATTCCTTTGATTTATGAACAATTACAAGTATTAATTGGTAATTTACCTTCGATTTTTAGAGAGTTAGAGAATTTTATTAATGGTTTATTTTCTAAATTTGGAGATATTCAGGGAATAGATATTGAAGGACTTAAAAATTCTATTTTAGATACCATAACGACATCTTTAAATGGATTCATGACTTCAGCTCCATCTTTTATCATGAATTTTGCTGGTGGCTTATTTTCTAGTATTGTGACTATTTGTTTTGGATTAGTTATTGGTATTTATATGTTGATTGATTTTGATTCTATAAATGGTCATTTATTACAATTATTACCTAAGAAAAATCGTTTTGAAGCATCTTTACTTATTACTAATATCTCTACTGAGGTTAGAAAAAGTGTAAATGGAACTCTTATGGTTGCTACTATGGTTTTCATATGTGATAGTATTGGCTTTTGGATTGTTGGCTTACAGGCTCCATTATTGTTTGGTTTATTATGTGGTATAACAGATATTATTCCATATGTTGGTCCTTATATTGGGGGCGCTGTAGCTGTTATAATTGGATTTGCTCAAAGTCCATTGACTGGTTTTTTAACTTTAATTGTCGTGATTATTGTTCAATTGATTGAAAATAATATTTTACAACCAATTATTATGAGTAAAACAATGAAATTGCATCCTGTAACTATAATTGTAGGATTGCTTATTTTTGAACATTTCTTTGGTATCATTGGTATGATTTTGGCAACACCTTGTATTGCACTTGGAAAGGTTGTTTGGAAATTTTTTAAAGAAAAATATAATTTATTTCACGAAAATGATACACCAGAAATTCATATAAAAGATTAGTTTGAAGAATTTTCAAGATTAACTTTTGGAAATTCTTTTTTTATGTTAAAATATTATCGTAATAAATCCGATAGTAAGGAATGTTGTTTGAATTTTAAACAATGTTTTATACTATGTATGAGAGAGGTAGTGTTTATGTTAAAAATAAACTCGCTTGTTTTGGGTTATATTAATTGTATTATAGGTTATTGACAATTTGTTTTAAAACAAACATAGCTACAATTGTTTACGTATAGAATTATTTGATGAGAGTGATACTTCAAACCTGAAAAATAGGTAATTGGCATGTCAGCTAGGGTTATTTGTTAGTTCATATACATTGTGATTTGGATGTAGAGATCTTTATACAGGCGGTTTAAAATGTCAATGTATTTGCTTTTAATGATACAAACGATAGTGTGACGATATAGCATGGTTTCCGCGTTGCCTTAATACATGCATAAATATTTTTTTAATATAATTTATGTATTGTATAAAATAGCGTGGTCTCTGGTTGATGTGAAAGAAGGAGAATTATGATAAACTGTGGAAAGAATAAGAGGGTTCGAATGAAAAAATAAGTGCAGATAATGAAACAGGAATATATGTAGATCCGAGAACTGGAAGAGACATGCGCTGTGATGTTATAAATGCTGTATATAAAGAGCAACGATATGAAGTAAGTATCACGGAGAGTAGTACTTGTTATAGTCTAGAAGAATTAGAAAATTTATATGGAATTGTAGAATTGGTTTTGGAATATGAAGACGGTAGAGAGATAGAAAGTATAGAAGGAACAAATTGGTTAAAAGAGAATAAAGTTTATGTAGGATATAAACTAAAAGAAGCTTATCGAGTGTGAATGAAAGAGAAGTAGAATTTGAGATAAGCGATGGCAATGGAAGTGGAATAAAGGAATATGCAATAATAAGCAGTACGAATTGTGAAAGTATAGAGTATGAAGAAAATAAGCAAAGTAGTGAAGGAGGAGTAGAAAAAGTCTATTTAAATAATGGAGAATATTATATCTGTGTAAAAGATAAAGTAGGAAATGTCAGTAATGAAGAGGAAACAAGAGAGACTTATTTTAAAGTAGAAAATGTAGATCAAACGAAAGACAGAATAAAATATGAGATAGAAAGTCAAACTAAGGGAAGTAATGATTGGTATCAAGCAATTACAATAAGAGGCGTATTTGAAGAGAATGGTAGTGGAATAGACAGAGTAATTAGTTGTGTAACAACAGAGAAAACATGTGAACCAAGTAATGTTGAGAGAGTAAGTAATAATCGGTTTAGTAAGAAATTAAGTAGTAATGTTAGTGCGCAAAGAATATGTGCAAGAGTAATTGATAAAGCAGGAAATGTAAGTGACCTATATTGTTCCAGTGCCTATAAGGTAGATGAAGCAAATCCAAGTGCAAGTATTAGTGTAAATAGTAGTACGAGTGGTTCAAATGGCTGGTATAAAGCATTATGTTTAAAAGCGAGTTTAGGGGATAGTCACAGTGGAGTTGCTAGTGCAAAATACTGTACAACAACTGGTTCTACGTGTACGCCAAGTACGAGTGCAAGGATAAGTAATAATCAATTTACTGTTACTTTAGGAAGTAATGCGAGTGCTCAGAAAGTATGTGCAAATGTTACTGACAAATCTGGAAGAACCAGTAGTAAAGTATGCTCAAGTGCTTACAAAGTAGATACGACAAATCCTACAGCAAAGATAAGTTTAAGCACATCTGAAAATACTATTACAGTAAGTGCAAATGGAAGTAGTGATTCACACAGTGGCATAGCAAGTTATAAATATAGTAAAGATAATAAAACTTGGTATAGTTCAAGTAAAAATACGTATACATTCTCTGGACTAGCAGATGGAACGTATACAATTTATGTAAAAGTGGTAGATAATGCAGGAAGAGAAAGTAGTGTAGTTAGTGCTAAAAAAACTGTTGAAACAGGAGTAATTTTATATGATAAATCTAAAGGAATTTTGGGAAATTGGAAGCCACTTTATATTCAAGAGTGTTCTCAATGGGAAGTAACTTCAAGTCATTTGTGGTTGCATGCACATGATGATTATACGGTGCATGATGATAATACGTCGGGTTATGGAACAATTTATTTAGCATCTGAAGCTGTAGATTTGACAGATATTAATACAATTTATTTAAATTACTCAGTAACAAGTGCTGGAGATGTAGATGTAACTGTTGCTGTAAAACCAGCAACTTCTGAAATAAAAGATTTGACTCCTGGGTGTTGTCATTGTGGTTCTACATTTGGGATTTCGACTAGACGAGTTATTTATCAATATGATCAACCAGGAGATTCAATTCCAAATACTCCAGTTGTTGCAAATAATTTGAATTCTACTTATGATGTTTCAAGTTTTGAAGGAAAATATTATGTAATATTAGAAGTGGGTGCTGGAGATAACTATGATGATGCTGGTGGATATATCTATGTAGATTTTTATAGTATTTATGGAAAAAAATAACTTGTAAAAAAAAATGTTTTTTGGTATGATTATTAAGAAATTGTTGATTCATGAAACGGCTTTTAAGTATTTTAATAGAGAGTAGATGTTGGTGGAAATTCTACAAAAGAAAAATTGCTTGTGCTGCTTGAGGAGATTTTTGGGTGAAGCCCGTTATCGCGAATTAAGTTAAAGTAAGGATGGTACCGTCTAAAATAGACTCCTTTGGTATCGTCCTTTTTATTTTTATGGAGGAATTAGATGAAAGTCATTTTAATTGCTGGAAAAGCACGCAGTGGTAAGACAAAAGCTGCTCACATTTTGAAAAAGATTTTGGAAGAAAAAAAGGAAAAAGTAGTCATTACTGAATATAGTAAGTATATAAAACTTTTTGCAAAAGACTTGTTAGGTTGGGATATGGTAAGTGAACCTAAACCACGGAGTTTTTTGCAAGAAATGGGTGAGTATGTTCGTACGTTAAATACAGATATTTATTTTGTTGAACGAATGAAAGAAGATTTGCATATTTATGAACATTTTGTTGATGCTGTAATTATTAGTGATGTGAGAATGCCAAAAGAATTAGATGAGTTACAAGAGTTTCATCCGATTAAAATTAAGGTTTCAAATGATTTGCAAAGCTACGATTTAACAAAAGAACAAGAAGCTCATGAAACAGAACATGCTTTAGATCATTATAATGATTTTGATTATGTAATTCAAAATAAAAATGAAGAAGAAATGAAAGAAATATTACTTAATATTGTAGAGGAGAATGCGTTATGAATTTAAAAGATTTATTTATTGATTATTTTGTGAGTCAGGGACATAAACAAATTCCAAGTGCTCCAATTGTTCCAGAAAATGATCCATCTGTGTTGTTTAACACTGCTGGAATGCAACCTTTAATTCCCTATTTAATGGGAGAGGTGCATCCTTATGGAAAGAGACTTTGTGATTATCAAAAATGTGTACGTTTAACTGATTTAGAAGAAATTGGTGATAAGACCCATCATACTTTTTTTGAGATGCTTGGTAATTGGAGTTTAGGCGATTATTTTAAAAAGGAAAGTATTGGCTATAGTTTTGAGTTTTTAACTAAAGTTTTACACATTCCAGTGGAGAGACTTGCCATTACTGTTTATGAGGGTGATGAAAAAATCCCAAGAGATGATGTTTCGGCTGAAGCTTGGATGAATTTAGGAATTCCTAAAGAAAGAATTGCCTATTTAGGTAAAGATGATAATTTTTGGATTCCAGGTGATTCGGGTCCATGTGGTGGAGATACTGAAATTTTCTATTGGAGAAGTGAGGATGAAATTCCTAAAGTTTTTGATTCAGAAGATAATCGTTGGGTTGAAATTTGGAATAACGTTTTTATGGAGTTTTATCAAGATAAAGATGGAAATGTAACAGAATTAAAGCAAAAAAATGTAGATACAGGCATGGGTCTAGAAAGAGTAGTTGCTGTATTAGAAGGTGTGGATGATAATTATTTAACGAGTATTTGGAAAAATATGCGTGAAAAGTTAGAAAGCATTAGTGGTAAAACATATTACGGCAATGAAGAGGCTATGCGTATTATTTTGGATCATGTAAGAACGAGTGTTTTTATTGCAGCCGATCCAGCAGGTATTAAACCTAGTAATACGGATCAAGGGTATATTTTACGAAGATTAATTCGAAGAGCTATTCGTTATGCAAGGGTACTTGATATGGATATTCATTCTAATTTTTTAGAAGAGCTTGCATTAGTAGTAATTGAAGAATATCAAAATTATTATCATGAACTTTCTCAAAATAAGAATGTTGTGTTAGAAGTTTTAAAAAATGAACAAAATAAGTTTAGTCGTACTTTAGAAAAAGGATTAAAAGTTTTTGAAAAAGTGGCTCAAAATTCAAATTTTATTGATGGAGAAACAGCATTTCATTTATATGATACGTTTGGCTTTCCAATCGAACTTACTAAAGAAGAAGCAAGTTTAAGAAATATGAAAGTTGATGAAGAGGGATTTAAGGCTAGATTTTTAGAACATCAAGAAAAATCCAGAACAGCTTCAAAAGGAAAATTTAAAGGTGGATTATCAGGAAATAGTGAAATAGAAACGAAATATCATACAGCTACTCATTTACTTAATGCAGCTTTAAAAAAGGTAATTGGTTCAGATGTTCATCAGCTTGGAAGTAATATTACTGAAGAGAGATTACGTTTTGACTTTCCTTGCGATCATAAATTAACAGATGAAGAAAAACAAAGAGTTGAAGAGTTGGTTAATCAATGGATTGATGAAGGATTACCAGTTATTAAAGAAACAATGAGTAAAGAAGACGCGATTAAAAGTGGCGCAGAATGTATGTTTATTGATAAATATCCAGATGAAGTAACCGTATATTCGATAGGAGATATTTCAAAAGAATTATGTGGTGGACCACATGTTAAGAATACAAAGGAAATAGGTCATTTTAAGATAAAAAAAGAGGAATCTTCTAGTGCTGGAGTTAGAAGAATTAAAGGAGTCATTGAATAAATGACTTTTTTAATTGTATGGTTTAGGAATTTTTACTTTTAAAACATCACAAAATCGTCTATAATATTTATAGAGTATAGGTGATGTTATGAACGATAACTTAAGTTTTAAAAATATATTTAAACGAGAAACAAAATTAGCAACATATATTGTTATTTGTTTAACTGTTGTTGTATTAAGCCTTTCTTATGCGATGTTTTTCAAAATAGATGGAAATAGTAAAAATCAAGTAGTCGAAGCAGGAGATTTAGTATTCACCTATGAAAATTCTTCACAAACCATTACATCAGAAGGAAAAGAAAGTTGTTTCATGCCAATGAGTGCAGAAGAAACGAAACTCTATTTAGGAACATGTGATTATAAATTAAGTGTACAAAATACAGGAAGCTTAAAAGGAGCATACACCTTACGATTAATTGCAAATGAAGAAAACACAATAGAAGCAAATAAGTTAAAAGTGGTTTTAAGAAGACAAGAAGGAGAAAGTTTTCAAATCGTAAGTGGATATGAAAATGGAAAAATAGTAAGTGAATTAGTAGATGGAATACTTATAGAAGATGAAGAGATGGAACAAAATAGTACCACAGTTTACAGTGTATCCTTAATTATAGATGAAAGTTTAGTTACGAATGAAGATATTTCTAAAGTCTTGTCTTATAAAATTGAAGGGACTGGACTAGTACATGAAAGTCAAGATATACATACTGATCCAACTTTAGCCGAAGTATTACGGTCTTTGCCTGTTGTAACCAACGGTAGTGGAATGTATGAAGTTAGTCATAATGAAGATACTTTAACAGGAGATAATTATAAGCGATCAGAACTAAGATTTGCTGGTTTTAATCCAAATAACTATGTGTCTTTTAATAATGAATTATGGAGAATTGTTGGTTTAGTAAATACTTTAGAAGGTCAAAAAGTAAAAATAATTCGGAATGAGTCTGTTGGAGAGTATAGTTTTTCAGAAGATTCGAGCATTTGGGCTTCTTCTCAGTTAAAATCGTTATTAAATGATTCAGGATATTGGGACGGAGCGAGTAAAACGTGTAATTATTTACAAGCGGATAATTATACAACTGTACCTTGTGATTTTACAGAAGTAAATTTATCAGAAAGTGCGAAAGCGATGATTTCTGATACTACATGGAATTTAGGTGGAACTGAAACCATAAATATTTCTACGATTAATATTTATATATATGAGCGTAATAATTCAAGTGTTAGTGGTTCAAATACTTGGAAAGGAAATGTAGCCGTTTTATACCCAAAGTGATTATGGATATGCAACAAGTGGAGGAAGTACAACAGATCGAGATACTTGTTTAAATACAGATTTGTATTTTTGGAATACTGATCAAGGCGATAATTATAATGATTGCTTTCAAAATAATTGGTTGTATAATCCTGATAAATTAACATGGCTTATTACTTCTACTCCTGAAGGATATAGAGATGATTATGCAACAGTTATTGGTAGAGAAGGTGGAATTTATTATTATAATTTGTCGTATAATTGGACAGAAAGTCCTATACTTAAGCCAGTTGTTCATTTGATTTCTAGTGTTAAGGTTTCAGGTGGAACAGGAAGTCAGGATGATCCTTATCAATTACATTTATAAATTTTAAAAGTCTAGAATATAGACTTTTTTCTTGGCTTGTAATGTTTGATGGTTTTTGGTACAATTAATGTGTACTTAAGAGGTGGAATATGGAAAATACGACATTGTTTGATGTTTCTGTTTTAGAAAGTGCAAACGTTAAAAATGTCATCAAAGAGGTATGCAGTTTGTTAGAAGAAAGAGGCTATAATCCAGTTAATCAATTAGTGGGTTATTTTATGAGTGGAGACCCAGGTTATATTTCCAGTTACAAAGGTGCTCGTGATAAAATCATGAGCATTGAGCGTTCTGAAATTTTAGCTTATATATTGAGGGAATATTTAAAGTGAGATATTTAGGATTAGATTTGGGGACAAAAACTTTAGGTCTTTCTTTAAGTGATAAGACTAATACTCTTGCATCTCCATATGAAACTCTTCATTTTAAAGAACAAGATTACTTAAGTGTCTTAGCAAGTCTTGAAAAGATTGTCAAAGAAAAAGAGATTACAGATTTTGTTTTGGGTTTGCCTAAAAATATGAACAATTCTTTGGGTTTTGCTAGTGAAAGAAGTTTAGAGTTTAAAAAAATTCTTGAAGAGTATTTTTCTTTACCTGTTCATTTAGTTGATGAAAGATTAAGTACGGTTGAAGCTGAAAAAATTTTGCTATTGAGTGATAAGAGTAGAAAAAAAAGAAAAAAAGTGATTGATAATGTCGCTTCGTCTCTTATTTTAGATACATTTTTAAAAGGAAGGAAAAAAGAAAATGAATGAAGAAAAACCAGTAACTAATAATGTTTTTACTGTTAAAGATGAAAATGGAAATAGTATAGAATGTGAGATTTTGTTTACATTTGAATCTCCAGAAACTAATAAAAATTACATTGTATATACAGATAATACGAAAGATGAAGTTGGAGCTTTGAAAGTTTATGCAAATGTTTATGATAAAAATGGAAATAGCCGAGAACTGTTACCTTTAGAGACCGAGGAAGAATGGAATACCGTTGAAGCTATTTTGGCCAAGTTAGAAGAAAAGGATGAGAAGTAAATTCATGAAGAAAAAGATTATTCTTATTATTTTAGTTATTTTGCTTGTTCTAGTATGTTCTTTAGGTGCTTTCTATGTATGGGGTATGGGCGCTGTTTCTAATGAGAATGAAATAAAGACTTTTGTGATTGAACCTGGTACAAGTAAAAGTGATGTAGTGAAAAATTTAGAAAATGCTGGTTTGATTCGAAGTCAATATCCTTTGTTAGTTTATTTGTTCTTTAGTGGAGGAAATATTCAAGCAGGAGAATATGAATTAAGCACGAACATGAAACCAACTGATATGATTCAGAAATTTGTTGATGGAGATGTACTTATTCATTCATTGCAAGTTACCTTGGTAGAAGGGAAACGTTTAACCGATTATGCTGATGTTTTGTCAGAAAATTTAAAATTTACTGCAGAAGAGTTTTTGACTCAAGCAAATGATCGAGCATTTTTAGAAGAACTTGTTTCTACTGGTGATTATTGGTTTTTAACTAATGAAATTTTGAATGAAGAGTTGTATTATCCTTTGGAAGGATACTTGTATCCAGATACGTATGAATTTTTGGAAACTGCAAGCCCAAAAGAAGTTATTTTAACTTTACTTAATCATACAGAGACCAAATTGGAACCTTATAAAGAATCTATTTTGAATAGTGAGTATACTTTTCATGAAATCTTAACTTTAGCTTCTATGATAGAAAAGGAAGCAAATAGTGAAAGTGATCGTCAGACTGTTGCTCAAGTATTTTTAACTCGTCTTCGAGAAAATTGGTCATTAGGAAGTGATGTTACTACTTATTATGGAGCACATAAAGAAATTGGGGTAGATGAATTAACTTGGAATGAGCTTAATGATTCTAATCCATATAACACTCGTTTGACAGATGGCTCGATGAATGGTAAACTACCTATTGGACCAATTTGTAATCCAAGTATTATAAGTATCGCGGCTACTTTAAGCCCTAGTGATACCCATTATTATTATTTTGTTGCAAATGTTTGCACTGGTGAAGTATTTTTTCAAACTACTAGTGAAGAATTTTATCAAAAAAATATAGAATTAAGTAATAGTTGTGCAGCAAATTAAATAGAAAGAGTGAAGTTCATGAAAAATTTGATTATTGAAATGGAAGAATATGCTAAAGAAAAAAATATTCCAATTATGGAAAAAGATGGAATTGCATTTTTAATGAAATTTATTAAAGCCAATAATGTAAAAAGCGTCTTAGAAATTGGAAGTGCTATTGGTTATTCTGCAATTTTAATGGCTTCAAGTAGTCCAGATGTAAAAGTGACTACAATTGAACGTGATGAGACAAATTATATGGAGTGTTTAAAAAATGTTAAAAAATGCTCATTTGAGCAAAAAGTAAATGTTGTTTTTCAAGATGCATTAGAACTTAATTTAGCAGAAGGAACACAGTTTGATTTAATTTTTATTGATGCTGCAAAGGGTCAATATAAGAATTTTTTCGAAAAATATAAATATTTTTTAGCCCCAGGTGGCGCAATCATAACGGATAATTTAAAATTTCATGGTTATGTTGGAAAATCTGATACCATTGAAAGTAAAAATTTACGACAATTAGTAACAAAGATTGAGAATTATGTAGAATTTTTGAAATCTAATGAAGAATTTGAAACTCATTTTTATGATATTGGTGATGGGTTATCTGTGAGTGTGCGTAAAAATGAAAAATAAATTTTTGATTATTCCAGGTAAGTTTGCTTTAGAGAAAGTTTCAGATTGTGACTTTCTTTTTCCTTTACAAGGTTTTTGTGTTGGAATGGAACGAACATTTTCTTTAGAAAGTATTCCAGATTATTCTTATGTTTATGTCAATCGATTGCTTGATTCAAAAGGAATTGAGGAATTTACTAAACTTCTTCCTCTTTTTTCTAAAAAAGTCAGAGGAATTGTTTTTGAAGATTTAGGAATTTTAAATGTTTTAAAAGAAAATTCTATTGCAGTAGAAACTATTTTTTATGGAACTCATGGAGTCTGTAGTTCTTATACAGCAAATAGTTTGCTTCGTGATGTAGATACGGTTATTCTTTCTAATGATATTACTAAAGAAGAAATTGATGAAATTTTAGAACATGTTACAAAAAAGGTTGGATTAAACATTTTTGGACATTTGCCTTACATGTATTCAAGAAGAACTTTACTTACAAATTATCGTAAGCATTTTTCTTTAGAAGATAAAAAGCAAAGGATTATAAAAGAAAAGGTAAGTAAAAAAGAGTTTTTAGTTGTGGAAGATGAGTTTGGAACCATGTTTTATGATACATGTGTTTTTGATGGTAGAGAATTGTTAGAAAAAGATGTTTCTTATTTTCTTATTGACCTTCATTTAGAAAATGTTTCTTCGATTAAAGCTTTTATGGAAGATTTTTTGAAAGGAAAGGATTATCCTAATACAACAGATGGTTTTTTATATCGAAAAACTATTTATCGGTTACCGCCTAAAGGAGGTGTCTAATGATTGAATTACTTGCTCCAGCAGGAGATTTAGAAAAATTAAAATTTGCTTTACTTTATGGAGCAGATGCTGTTTATGTTGGAGGTCAAAATTATAGTCTTCGAGCTAATGCTAAAAATTTTTCTTTAGAAGATTTACGCGAAGGTGTGAATTATGCTCATTCTTTAGGAAAAAAAGTTTATGTAACTGTGAATATTATTTTTCATGAAGAAGATGTTTTGGGGTTAGAAAAATATTTAAAAGAATTAGACAAAATTGGTGTAGATGCCATTATTGTTAGTGATTTATATGTAGTTCAGTTAGCTACTGAATTTCATTTATCTTTAGAAGTTCACTTGTCTACTCAAGCAAGTGTGTTGAATGAGAGTGCTGCTTTATTTTATAAAAAAAGAGGAGTAAAAAGAATTGTTCTTGCTAGAGAAGCGAGTGCGAATGATATAAAAAAAATTAAAGAAAAAACAGGATTAGATTTAGAGTGCTTCGTTCATGGTGCTATGTGTACTTCTTTTTCAGGTCGTTGTGTTTTATCTAATGTAGTCACGAATCGAGATGCGAATCGTGGGGGATGTGCTCAGGTATGCCGGTTTACTTTTGATACAGATGATAGTCCTTCTTTTAGTATGACAAGTAAGGATTTAAATATGATTGAATTTATTGAAGAAATGATGCATATTGGAGTCAATTCTTTTAAAGTTGAAGGAAGAATGCGCGGCATCTATTATATTGCAACAGTTATTTTAACTTATCGAAAGATTATTGATAAAATTCTTCAAAATTCTTTAACCAGTGAAGAAAAAAATTATTATTTGAAAGTTTTAAATCGAGTAGCAAATAGAGAAAGTACTCCTCAATTTTTTCATAAATTTCCAACTGAACAAGAACAATATTTTTTAGGAAGAGAAGAAGTATCTAATCAAGATTTTTTAGGGCTTGTTTTGGATTATAATCCGGATGAGAAAAAAGTGAAACTTGAACAGCGAAATTATTTTAAAGTTGGAGATGTTGTAGAATTTTTTGGACCGAATATGGAAACTTTTTCTTATGAAGTTCATAAAATAGAAAATGATTTGGGTGAAAGTATTGAAGTAGCGAATCATCCAAATATGATTGTTTATTTACCAATGGAAGTCCCTTTAGAAAAATTTGACATTATGCGTGTAAAATTATTTGACAAAGATAGGGATTTATAGTAATATGTTTTGGAATGTGAAAAAGGAAAGTGATAAAAATGAAAGATGAAATAATTTTAACTCCTGAAGGATATTTAGAATTAGAAACTGAACTTAATGAGCTTAAGACAGTGGTTCGACCACGTGTGATAAAAGATTTAAAAGATGCTCGTGCACAAGGAGATTTATCTGAAAATGCTGATTACGATTCTGCTCGAGATGAGCAAGCTCAAGTAGAAGCAAGAATAAAGGAATTGGAGTATAAATTAGAGCATAGTAGAATTGCTGAATCTCAAGGTGAAGGTGTAGCTTCTATAGGTTCTACTGTTGTTATTGAATATGATGATGACGATGTTGAAGAATTTAAGATCGTTGGTTCAATGGAAGCTGATCCATTAGAAAATAAAATTTCAAATGAAAGTCCAATTGGTAAAGCAGTCATTGGTCATAAAAAAGGTGAAGAGTTAGAAGTATCAAGTCCAAATGGCTTTTATACCATTTTATTAAAAGATGTAAAGTAACGCGCCATTCGCGTTATTTTTTTTGGAAAGGAATTGGTTGAATGAAAGAAAAAAAGTTTTTACGTGATAGTTTATATATAGGACAAGTTCATAAAAATTCTTATTTGGTTCGAAATTCAAATGGTTTGATAAATTTACCTTTTGTTGGGGAAACTCGGAATATTTTGTTTCAACCGAGTCAAAATTTATTGGGTGTTGATTTATTAAATTCTCATGTATCTTTATATCCTATTTTGAATTTTAGTAATGATGAAGCTTGTTTTACGACTTCTTTTATAGTGAATCGAGCATGTAGTATAGATGATTATTTGGCATTATGTGGGTTTTCAAATTATTTAACTAAAGAAGATATAAAGCTGATTGAAAAATATTTTTTGCTATTAAGAAGAATCCGCTTATATCATAAGAAAGTTACTCTTTTAGATTTGAAAAAATTTCGAAAAGTAAACAGTTATGCTATTTATAAAGATGCTTTATCTATGCCAGAAAATATCAGTCGTATTTTGCAAGCATCTTCTTCATTTCGTCCTCTTAAAAGTGAGAAGATTTCTTTACGGTAAAGTCTTCTTTTTTTTCTTTATTTATGGTATACTTTTTATAGATTTAAGGATAGGTGTAGTCAGATGAATCAAAAAGGTTATGCAGTTAAAGAATTGATTATTTTATTTGCTATTTTAGGAATTGTTTTTACTTTTGCTATTACGAGAGTAAGTTTTGCTTATCAGCAAGTTGATAACGAAGAAGAACTTGCTCAGATGAGAAATAATAGTTTACAAACAGCAGCAGAGGCTTATGTTTCTTTACATAAAGATAAATTTCAAGAAGCTGAGACTTACTTTTTTGGAAGCGATTTAGTAGAAAATCATTTTTTGGTTGATGTAGAAGAACTTGGATATAATACTGTTCGTTTTAAAGTAACGCATCCAGAAGGCTCTGATGAATATACTGTGGAGATTGTAGAATAATGGCACTTACCAAAACTAAATTTTTAGAATATACCAGATGTCCTCGGTATATTTTTTTAGAAAAAGTAAAAGAAAATGCTTTAGAAGAAGTTTGCTCAGCAAAAGAATATTTTGAAGAAGAAAAAAGGTCTAAGTTAAAAGAATTAATGGATGCGATGATTGAAGTAGATGATGAAGGAAATTTGATTGATAAAACTTTTGAAGTAGATAAAAAATTAGAAGCCATGTTAGAGTATTATAAAGATGTAGAGTTAGAAGCTGGAAGACTTGTTTGCAAGCTTTTTGAAGGGACAACATTGTATAGTGAGGATACTATGAATCAAAAATCTTTTTCTTTTCTTTATCATGGTGTACCTCTTCTTTGTTATGTTGATATTTATAATGAAAATAAAAAAGAAATTAATATTATTGAAATAAAGGCTACAACTTCTAAAAAATACTTGGAATTAAGTTCTGGATATCCTAAAAAATGGAAACATTCGATTTTTAAAAAAAGAGGAAATATATATTTTCTTAAAGATGAACTCGGTATGGATATAGAAAGTGAAATGCCTTTAAAAAATTATGAACGTGAAAAAGCTAAATTAAAAGATCGATTTGGTCTTGGACAATATTTTTGGGATTTAGCTTTTCAAAGATTTGTTATTGAAAATGCTTTTAAAGAACAAAAGAAGGAAATTTCTGTTCATTATTACCTAGGCGTATTAAATGATGCTTATACTTTTTCTGGAAAGTATGTTGATGGTAAACCTTTGTATGAGAAGGATGAAAAAGGTGAGGAACTTATTACTTTTTTTCATGCAGACCAACTTACTCAAGAATTACAGAAGGATATTCAAAATTCTTTAGATGAGCTTATTGATAGGTTACAAAACCCTCAGGATATCGTGTGTCCTCTTGGTAGTGCATGCGGATATAAAAAGGTCAATGGATGTAAATTTTTCAAAACAGTATGTGGTAAAGATATTCCTGTTACCAATAGTGTTTTGAATTATGTAAATAATGGATTTGGCTTTGTTTTTGAAGATGGCAAACGACTTAAAGGACTAGAGCTTATTAATGCTGGGTATTATGATATGTTAGATATTGATGAAAAATGGATTACTAAAGAGAATCATAAAATTCAAAGAGAGTGTTATCAAAATCATACACAGTATGTAAATAAAGAGAAAATTAAAGCTGCCTTAGATTCTTTAGAATATCCGATTTATCATTTGGATTTTGAAACTTTTCCTTGTCCACTTCCAAGATTTAGAGGAGAACACCCATATACACAAAGTCCATTTGAATTTAGTTTGCATATTGAAACGAAACCTGGTGTATGTGATATAGAAAAGGATCATGTTGTTTTTTTAGCTAAGACAATGAATGATGAAAGGGAAGAACTCATTAAATGCTTACTTGAACATGTTGATGTTCATAAAGGAACTTTGTTTGCCCAGAATGTTGCTTTTGAAAAAGGAAGAATTAAGGAACTTGCTTCTATTTTTCCAGAATATCAAGAAGATTTACTGCATTTGTATAACCGAAGTATCGATTTACTTTGGATTATTAATAATCGTAAAGAATTTTATCAAGAGAAAGGATTTAAAGAGAAGGATTTAGAAACGTTTAATTTTTATGATGAAAGATTAAGTGGTTCTTTTTCTATTAAAAAGACATTACCAGTTTTTTCATCTTTATCCTATAAAGATTTGGATGTGAAAAATGGAACAGAAGCAATTATTGTGTATGCGAATTACAATCGAATGAGTAAAGAAGAATTTGATAAAAATTATCAAGCATTGATTACCTATTGTACACAAGATACATGGAGTATGGTTTTAATTTTGCGCGCTTTACGTACTTTAGTCATGTAATGTAAAAAGCGCGTCAAAAAAAGTGAATATTTGTTGTATGAATATATAAGAATATCGTATGATATTAGTGTAAGGACGTGATATCTATGCTATACCCTTCTATTGACAAATTGTTAAAAGTCGTTGATTCAAAGTATAAACTTGTTCATGTGGCTTCTATAAGAAGTAAACAAATGCTAGAAAATCATCATTTTCAAATGGCAGAGAATGAGTATAAGAATAAACGAACAATTGGTAGAGCTTTAGAAGAATTAGATAATGGACTTATTAAAGTTATCACGCATGATAAAGAATAAGTCTTTTCTTATGCAAAAAAAAATTTTTTGTGATAAAAAAACAAGCAAAAATTTGTAAAATTCATAAATTACTCATGAAAGGAGTATTTTATGAGTCGAATATTATATGAAGGTGAGAATCAGATTACGAATGGTTATCGTAAAAATGTTCATGAAGCAGTAGATGTAGTTAAAAAATGGTATCAACAAGATGCTATAATCGCTCATAGTGCTGGAACAGTTATTATGGTTCAAACTGGACAAAAAAACAATCCTGGTTCTACTGGAAATGCAAGTTATGGAAATTTTGTTAAACTAAAACATGGAGATGGGTATTATACTTTATATGCTCATTTAAAGGATGTTTATGTAAAAAAAGGAGATATGGTTCAAGAAGGACAGCAAATTGGATATATGGGAGATACTGGAAATGCGTACGGGGTACATCTTCATTTTGAAGTTCGAAATACTTATGATGTTCGTATTGATCCAGAGCCTTATTTAGATGCTGATTTGCCAAATGATGACCGAAATATTTTCTATCAAGCTTATGATAATGTGAAAAAATATTGGCTTCCAAATGTCGCGGTTGCATCAGGTGAATATGCTGGAAATTTTGGAAATCCTATTGGAGGCATTTATGCTGATCAATATCGAATGCGTGTGCATGACATGAAAAAAGGTTATTGGCTTCCTTGGGTAGAAAATCGAAATGATTATGCTGGAAATTTGGGAAATGATATTGATGGAGTACAAATAGAGAACGCTACTTACCGTGTACATTTAAAAAATGGAACTTGGCTTCCTTGGGTAAGTAAAGTAGATGATACCAATCAGGGTTATGCTGGGATTTATGGAAGAGCTATTGATGCGATTGAAATTAAATAGTTTCTTCTTTTTTTGTTACAATTCACAGCCAAAGATTTGTAACACAGAGTCTGTAAAAAACTTTG
>CAMLWN010000003.1 GCA_946490195.1 uncultured Mycoplasmatota bacterium | reverse complement strand
AGAAGAAATTCATCTTTTTTGATTATTTCTTCTTTTTGGCTGTGAATAGTAACAATAAATTCTTTCTATTTTTTAAAAAGTTTGCTATAATATTCCGTGTTTAGGGGTGAATTATGAAGTTACCAAATATAACCATTTTAGATGAAGTGGATAAAAGATTACGAGAAAAAAGTAAGGAAGTTTCTTTTCCATTAAAAGAAACTGATAAAAAAATGATTCAAGATATGATTGATTATTTAACGCTTAGTCAAATTGATGAAGAACGAGAAAAATATGATTTGCGAGCTGGTATGGGCTTGTCAGCAGTTCAAATTGGCGTTTTAAAACGAATTTTTGTTATTGTTGAAGAAGTAGAAAAAGAAAAGTTTAAAAATTATATTGTAATCAATCCTAAAATCGTATCCTATAGTGAAGAACAAATTTATGTTGGCGAAGGTGAAGGATGTTTAAGCATTAACCGTGAAGTAGACGGTATTGTTCCAAGACATGCCAGAATCACTGTTGAAGCATATGATATGGATGGAAAAAAATATACAATTCGAGTTCGTGAAGATATTGCTATTGCTTTTCAACATGAAATTGATCACTTAAACGGTATTCTATTTATCGACCACATCGATCCAAAAGATCCATATAAAGATCAAGAAAAAATGCGAGAAATTTAATTTTCTTCGCATTTTTTTATATAATTTTTTATTTCTTCACTATCATCAAAATGAACTTTTTCGTGTCCAAGAATTTGATAATCTTCATGTCCTTTACCTAAAATTAGAACAATATCTTCTTTATTTATTTTATCTAATGCTTTTTTTATTGCTTCATGACGATCTAGAATCACTTCATAGTTTGTTTGCTCTACTCCTTTTATAATATCTTGCATAATCTTTTCCGGGTCTTCCGTTCTTGGATTGTCATTTGTAAAAATTACCCAATCACTTTTTTCTGTTGCGATACGTCCCATAATTGGTCTTTTTAAAGGGTCTCTATCTCCTCCACAACCTACTAAGGTAATAATTTTTCCTTTAGCTAATTCTTTATAAGCATCAATTACTTTTTCGACAGCATCTGGAGTATGCGCGTAATCTACTACTGCGTAACCATCTTTTACTTTGTATGTTTCACAACGACCTTTAGGAGGATAGATTTTATTTGTATTTAACGTAATTTCTTCTATTGAAAAACCATATTCATGAATAATTGCTAAAGCTGTTAAATAATTATATACATTAAATTTTCCTGTAAGATTCGTTTCAATTGTATAATTTTGATTTTGATATTCTAATAAAATATTTGTTTTGATTGGATCAAAAGTGTATTCTTTTATCCAGTAATCGCTTTCTTTCATTCCAATCGTTTTGGTATTTTTAAAAATCTTTTGAAAACTTTGACTTGCTAAATCATCATGGTTTACAAGAAAAATTCCGTTTGTATCCATATAATTTAAAAGCTTTAACTTAGCTTGTAAATACTCTTCCATCGTTTTATGGTAATCTAAATGATCTTCCGTTAAATTCGTGAATGCTCCAATTTGAAATTTTAAACCTGCAACTCTTTCTAAAGCTAGAGCATGACTACTTACTTCCATTACAACTGTTGTACAGCCTTTTTCTAAAGCTTCTAAAAATAATTTATAAATGGTTAGAATTTCTGGAGTTGTGTTTGGTAATTCTATTTTTTCCTCTTCAAAGAAAAAGCCAATTGTTCCCATATAGGCCACCTTAACATTTAATGATTTTAATAATTGATACGTTAAATAGCAAGTTGTTGTTTTCCCATTTGTTCCTGTTACTCCAATAATTTTTAACTTATTTAGTTCTTCGCTATATTCATTTACTAATTGTTCTTTTAAATATTCACTAGAATTTGGAACGATTTTTACTGGAACACTAGCTTCAACTTCTTTTTCAGCAATAATGGCTACGGCTCCATTTTTTATTGCATCTGAGATATAATTGTGTCCATCAACGGTATGTCCCTTTATTGCTACAAATGTTTGACCTGGTTTTACTTTTCGTGAATCTGTTTCATATTTTAGCATTTTTTATTCTCCTTCTATTTTTCTGTTTAGCTCTCTTTTTAATTTGAGAACTTCATCAACTGTTTTTGCTTCAATTCCTAGATATTTACCAATTTCCATTGATGAAGCACTACTAGATAAACGCCATTCCTTTGTATATAAAATTTGGCTTATCTCTTTTAAATGCTTCATTTTATCTTTTTCATTTGTTGATGAACATATATTTTGACCAATAATTTGAATCCTTTTTGCGACGTCTGGAAGTAAAGCGACATCTTCAAGAATTTCTTGGACATTTACATATGGTCTCATCGAATTTATCATCGATTTTAAATAATGTGATGTGGGAATTTTTTGGCTATTTTGATAAAAATGAATTTCATCCAAACCGATTCCAAAATGGCATAGAATCGCGAACATATACTGAAATTGACTCTCAATGTTTTCTTCTTGAAAATCTGGCTTTTTTCCGTAAAATAAGTCATAAATTTTATAAATTTGATTGTAAGCTGGCGTCACATTTTTTACTGGTTGATAATTTTTTAATGCATTCACTTGTAATATTGTGTCTTCCATGAAGCTTTTTAGTTCATTATAATTATTTATAGAAGCGGTTTCAAATTTTATTTGGTCTTTTTCCTCCTGATTTTGATATGTCATTCGAATATTTTCTTTGTTTTCTTCGTATTTTATCAATTTGTTGTGAGAAATTTCCATTAAACCGTTTTTTTTGCCACTCCATCTTACTTTGATTTGCTCTTGTTCGTATGATTGGAACATAATTATTAAACTTCTTAAAATATAATCAACGCTTTGACAAGAAGAATATAAATCAAAAAAGTGAGTAAAAAAGTCTTTCATTTTTTTGCCTTCTTGAGGATTTTTTGCTTTTAATAAGCATTCTATACAAATTACTAATTCATCCGTCCTTATTATTCTTCCAAGATATAAATGATTCATCTTTGCTCCTTTTCTTTTACTAATATCTCTGCTAGCTTTGTAATATTTCCTGCGCCCATTGTGATAATTATATCTTCTTTTTTTACTCTTTCTTTTAAATAATCTTTAATTTTCTCATAGCTACTGATATGGACTGCATCCTTTTGATTTTCTTTTAGCAACCCTACTAAGTCTTCTTCATTTGCATCTATAGTATTTGTCTCTCTTGCTGCATAGATATCTGCTAAAATAATATGATCAAATAAGGATAAACTTTCAGCAAATTCTTTTAAATAGGTAACAAATCTACTATAAGAATGACATTCAAACACTACCCATGATTCGTGAAATTTTTTCTTTAAAATTCCTTCGGCAGTTTTTTTTACTTCTGTTGGATGATGTGCGTAATCATCGTATACTTTTGCATCTTCAAAAAGTCCTTTATATTCCATTCTTCTTGACGCGCCTGAAAAAGAAGATAAACCTTTTTGAATAATATCTAAAGCTATACCATAGAAGCTGCATAGCGCGATGCAAGCCAAGCTATTTAAAATGTTGTATTCACCTGTTACTTGTAAAGAAAAACGTTTTTGAAACTTGTCTTGGTAATATACATCAAAAGATGGGTACCCTTCTTCGTTATATGTGACATTATCATACGTCCATAATGCATTGGATTTTCCAACTGTTACTACCGTCGCTTTGGTATAGTTAGCAAGATTTTTACACCTTTCGTCTTCTATATTTAATACAAGAACACCATTTTTTGGTAATTTTGAAACGTATTCATGATAGCTTTTTTCCATGTTTTCCATGTTTTTAAAATAATCTAAATGGTCGTTATCAATGTTTAAAACAATTGCGCTTTCTTGATGAAAATTCAAAAAAGAATCCTTGTATTCACAAGCTTCAATAATTAGATAAGGACTTTTTCCTACGCGGTAATTTGTTTTTAAAATGTCTAAGACTGCGCCTACTTGAATTGTGGGGTCAAGATTTGCTGTGAGAAAGACACTAGAAACCATACTCGTGGTTGTTGTTTTCCCGTGAGTACCCGCTATGCCAATAGTTTTTGAAAATAGTTTAGTCATTTCCCCTAAAAAAGCTCCACGTTCCATGCAAGGAATTTGTAACCGATTTGCTTCGATAAGCTCAGGATTATCTGCCTTAATGGCTGCAGTATAAACAACCAAATCAATGCCCTTTGTTATATTTTCCTTTTTTTGTCCGATATAAACATTGATGCCGTGTTCTTCTAAATATTTTGTTTGGTTAGACTCTACTCGATCTGACCCACTTACTTCATATTTCCATTCTTTTAAAATTTCAGCAATACCTGACATAGAAATGCCCCCGATGCCAATCATATAAATGTGCTTCGTTTCTTTGTTCATTATTCCTCTCCTAAACTTCCCACAATTTTTTTAAATTCATTTCCTCTTGTTTCAAACGAATCATACTGATCCCAGGAAGCACAAGCAGGACTTAGTAGAACCACGTCGTTTTTTTCTGCTTTTTGATAACACATAAGCGTTGCTTCTTTTAAATTTTCAAAACTATCACAAGGGATTTTCATGGATTTACAATACTCTTCAATACGTTTTTTAGTTTCTCCATAACAAGCTACATATTTAACGTTTTGCATAGAATCTTTTAAATCTTCAAAAGAATGTCCGCGATCCAATCCACCTAAAATTAATAAAGTTGGATTTTGAAAAGATTTCAAAGCAATTTTGGTTGATTCACAGTTTGTTGCTTTACTATCATTATAATAAGAAATTCCTTTAATATTTTTGACAAATTCAATTCGATGTTCTACACCTTTGAAAGTTGTCAAAACGCTTTTTATTGCTTCATTTGAAACATGATAAGCTTTAACTGCTAGAATTGCTGCCATGATATTTTCGTAATTGTGACTTCCTTTTAATAAAATATCTTTTGTATCAATAATTTTTTCTTTTTGATAATAAATTGCATCATTTTCTAGATAGCAATCTTCTACATTATTTTTACTAAAGTACTGTTTACTACTTAAAATATCGTTTGTTATTTTCAAAGATTCTTCATTATCTTTATTAATAATTGCAATATCCTCTTTTGTGTGATGAGCAAAGATTTTCTTTTTCATTTGCTTATATTGGTCGTAGGAATCATGAAAATCCAAATGAACTGGATAAATATTTGTTAGGACACTGATGCTCGTTTTAAAATCTTTTACATCACATAGTTGATGATCACTTACTTCTAAAACTATATAATCATTTTCTTTCACATCTAAAACAAACTGACAAAAAGGAATGCCGATGTTTCCGCCTAGAAAAGCGGATTTTTCTGCAGCACATAAAAATTTGTAAATTAACGTTGTTGTCGTAGTTTTCCCGTTAGAACCTGTTACCCCGATTATATGAGTATTTACATGTAAATACTGATAAGCTAACTCCAGTTCATTTATAACAGGAATTTGTAGATTTCGAGCTTTTTCTACCGTCTGATGGTCTTTTCTAATTCCTGGATTTTTAACTAATAAGTCAAAAGATTCATCTAATAAATCCGTTGGATTATTCGTTATGATATATTTCACACCTAATTCTTTTAATATGCGAACATCCTGCTCATTTTGTTCTTTTATATCTGTAATCCATACTTCATTGTCTTTTGCTAGAAGCTTTGCTGCTTCAAAACCACTTCTAGCCATACCTAATATAAAAACTTTCTTATTTTTCATCAGATACTCCTTCCAATTTTACGCTTACTATTTTAGATACTCCTTGTTCTTGCATGGTAATTCCATATAAAGTGTCGGCATATTCCATCGTTCTTTTTTTATGAGTAATCAAAATAAATTCGCTTTTTTCCTTTTGACTTACTAAGTATTTACCAAAAGTATCTACGTTTGCTTCATCTAAGGCTGCTTCTACTTCATCTAAAATACAAAAAGGTACTGGATAAACGTTTAAAATAGCAAATAATAGAGAAATGGCTGTTAAAGTTTTTTCTCCACCGGATAATAATTGAATATTATTTAATTTTTTTCCAGGAGGTTCTGCAACAATATCAATACCCGTTTCTAAAATGTTATCCGGGTCTGTTAATACAAGCTTTCCTACTCCACCTTTAAACATTTGATGGAAAACCGTAGAGAATTCTTTTTGGATTTTTTCAAAAGCTTCTTTCAATTTTTCGACCATAATTTCATCCATCTCAGCAATTATTTTTAAAAGGTCTTCACATGCTGTTGTTAAATCCTTTTTTTGCGTATTTAAAAATTCGTAACGCGTATTTACTCGTTCATATTCTTCAATACTTCCTAGATTTACGGTTCCTAAATCTTTCATTTCTTTTCGTAAAGAATTCACTTTCATTCTAGCTAATTCCGGCTCGATTTCTAGAAGATATTCTCTTTTCGCTTTTTCATAAGTCAAATGATAATTTTCGCTTAATACGCTTAATAGATAATCCATTTTGGTATCCATTTTTCCTAGAGAAACACTTTCATTTTTTAAAGCTTGCTCTGTTTGATATAAGCTGGTGGAAAACTTTTTGTTTTCTAATTCTATGCTAGAAATTTGAGAAGAGATTTCACTTTTCTTTGTTTTCATTTCATCTATTTTTTTGGTGACAATTTCTTTTTCAACTTCAACTTCACTAATGGTTTTCATTATTCCAAGGATACTTTCTTCTAAACTGCCACTTTTAATTGAAGATGCACCTGCGATTTGTTTTGAAATTTCTTCTAATTTTTTTTCTAATTCTGTAGCTTGTCTTTCTTTATTAAAAATATTTTCATCTATCATTTGTTCTTTTAGTAAATTCTTTTTATGAGTCTCTTCTGTTGCTATTTGTTCTTCTCGATATTTGCCTTCTCTTTTTTCATACTCTTTTAATGTATTTTGAACGGTTTCTAACTCTTTTTTCTTTTTTTCTACATCCATCTTCATTCCAATAATGCTCATACTTTTTTTCAATGAGCCTCCAGTTAAAGAACCGCCTGCATGAGAAAGTTCGCCATCTAATGTAACGATGCGATATTTGTGATTTAGAATATGTCCAATTCTTTCTAAAGCATCCATATCTTCTACGACTACTACATTTCCTAATTGATTTTCTAAAATATTTTGATATGTTTCGTTAGTTTTAACTAGGTCGCTAGCTATACCAACAAATCCTTTTTCTTTTTCAATCAAGTGAACTATTGTACCCGGAAGATACCTTGAAGAGATAACATCTAATGGAAAAAACGTAGCTCTTCCTAATTTATTTTCTTTTAAAAAGTTAATGGCTTCTTCTGCACATTTGGTATTTTCAACAATTAAAAAATTTGCAGAGGCACCTAAAGCTACATCAATAGCCGTACTATATTTTTCATCTATCTCTATAACTTTTCCAATGGTGTTATGTATTCCTTTTAATCTAGGATGATTCAAAATATTTTTTACCGCATAAGATAGTCCTGGGTCATTTTCTATAGTATTCTCTAAAATGTCAATTTCATTTTTTAAGGTAAAGGCATTTTTAATTAATTCTTCTTTTTCTTTTTGAAATTTTCGATATTGCAACTGCCATAAACTATTTTGTTCATCTAAAGTAGCAATTTCTTTTTTTATTTTTTTGCTTTCTTCTTTTAAATTTTCTATTTCATCTTTTACTAATGCCATTTCTTTTTGGATTCTATTTTCTTCTTCTTTTAATGTCAATAAATTTTCATCTATTTTTTCGCTAGCGATTTCATATTTTTGACGTTCAATTAATAAAGTTCTTTCACTTTGTAATTTGGCTAATCTTTCGTTTAATGTAATAAGTCTTTCGCTCGCTTCTTCTATTTTATTTTCAATATCTAATAGCTCGACTTCAAATTTTTCCACTTCAGAAGATTTTTTGGCATTTTTAGCTCGCAATGCTTCTTTTTCACTTTCTAATTCTTCAACTTTTTTTGTCACACTTTGATAATTTTCGTGAATTTCACTTAAGTCATGAACTGTTAAAGAAATTTCTAGATTTTTTAAGTCACTTTCATATTCTAAATATTTTTTAGCTATTTCACTTTGTTCTTTTAGTGGGAGAACGCTTTTTTCTAGCTCTGTGATGACTAAATCTACTTTTTCTAGGTTGTCTTTTGTTTTTTCTAATTTTCGTAAACTCTCATTTTTTCGATTTTTGTATTTTAATACTTGGGCAGCACTTTCTAGAATTACTCGTCTATCTATAGGTTTTGAGTTTACTATTGCTTCAATGTTTCCTTGACTGATAATATTATAAGCATCTATGCCTATTCCACTATCAAGTAAAATGTTGGTGATATCTTTAAGTCGAACTTTAACGTTATTAATAAAATATTCGTTTTCACCTGTGTAATAAAGAATTCGTTTTATTTCTACTTCTTTTAAATCTGTATTTAAAAAATGACTTTCATTGTCAAACGTTAAAGCCACTTCACACCTTTTAAAAGGGGCTCTTGTTTCGCTACCAGCAAAAATAACGTCGCTCATAGAAGATGAGCCACGAAGACTTTTTACAGACTGTTCTCCCAAAACCCAGCGAACAGCATCTACAATATTACTTTTTCCTGAGCCATTAGGTCCGACAATCGCTGTTATATTTGTTTTGAATTCAATTTCCATTTTATCTGCAAAGGATTTAAATCCATATGCTCTGATACTTTTTAATTTCATGTTATCTCGCCCTTTTCTGATAAGCGTCATACGCTGCTTTTTGTTCTGCTTCTTTTTTACTTTTTCCTATTCCTGTTCCATATACTATACCATCAATTATCACGTTTACTGTAAATGTCTTATCGTGCGCAGGACCTGTTTCACGAATTAATTCATAGCTTAAACTTTTTCTATCTGTTTGAATCATTTCTTGTAAAAGTGATTTGTAATCTCCTAAGAAATGAGCTCCTTCTTTGATGTATGGTAAAATAATTTTATCTGCATATTCTTTTGCTTTTTGAAATCCACAATCTAAATAAATAGCTCCTAAAACACTTTCAAAAACATCGGCAATAATCGTATCATTTACTTTGCCTTCTTGACCATGGCCAACTAATATATATTTATCGAGACCTATATTTTTAGCATAAGTGGCTAAAGCATTTTCGCATACAAACGATGCTCTAGTTTTGCTCATATCTCCTTCTTTTAAATCAGTATGTAAATAAAAGTATTCACTCGTTATGAGCTCTAAAACTGCATCCCCTAGAAATTCTAACCTTTCATAATTATCTGTTTGGTGTTCATTAGAATACGAACTATGCGTGAATGCGACTTGCATAAGTTCTGGATTTTTTAATTCAATTTTGTATTTTTTAAAAAATTCTTTGAAGTCCATAATAACCCTACTTTCAACACAATCATTATACTACAAGCAAAAGTTGTTTTACAAGTAAACTTTTTTGTAGTACAATACTCTTAAGGTGATTATTTGAAAAAGGTTTTTATTTTTTTTATTCGCTTATACCAATGCACACCTTTATCTTCTCATAGTTTTTGTAGATGTATACCTACTTGTAGCGAGTATATGATTGAAGCTATAGAGTATTATGGAGTGCTTAAAGGTTTAAAATTAGGATTCTTAAGAATAAGCAAATGTCGCCCAGGGGGAATTTACGGGTATCAACCATTACATAAGGAGTTGGAAAAATGAAAAAAATCAGAAAAATTCTTCTTTTACTTATAGGGAGTTTGCTTGTAAGCGGATGTAATAATTTGGAGAACGCTACTTTATATACTACTACATATCCTATTGAATATCTGGCTAAGACTTTATATGAAACACATTCAACCATTCAATCTATTTATCCTGATGGTACAGATGTTACCACATATGAACTTACTGATACTCAAAAGGATACCTATAGTCAAGCTGAAATTTTTATATATAATGGTACAACAGATGAAAAAGAACTTGCAAAAGATTTTTCAAACAGTAATCGTAAACTAAAGGTTATTGATGCAGCATATTCCTTAAAATATAAATATGGTGTAGAAGAATTATGGTTAAATCCAAGTAATTATTTAATGCTTGCTTCCAATATTAAAGATAATTTGGAAGAACAAATTGGTACAAAGTATATTAATGAAGAAATTGACGCTAAATATGATGAATTAAAAGAAAAACTTTCTATTATGGATGCAGATATTCGAAGTATCGCTAAAGAAGCAAAAGAAAGAAATCAAAATACCATTATTGCTGCTTCAAATGTTTTTAAATTTTTAGAAGATTATGGTTTCCAAGTGATTTCTTTAGAAGACTATGAAAATGGAAGTGCAAGTTTAACTACATTAAAAAATAATTTTAATTCTGGGACATATCAATATTTACTTATTAAGAGTACGGAACCAACTAATGAATTGATTACTGAAATTACTACGCAAACCAATGCAAAGACTATTACTGTCAATATGATGAATACTTTATCTGAAGAAGATCGTGAAAATAATGAAAATTACTTCACTATTATGGAAGATTTTATTAATAATTTAAAAACAGCTACTAATTACTAAGACGAAGACGATTTACTCGTCTTTTTTTGTATTTTCCAGTATTTTTTTGTTATACTATTTGTAGAGATGAAGAATATGAAAAAAATGATTTTTTTGCTTTGTTTGGTTTTGGTATTTTTGTTATTTTCTCTTCGAATTCAATTTACAGAGAAAAATATAAACCCTATAGATGAAAAGGTTTTACAAGCTCTTTCAACTATGACAATTGAAGAAAAGATTGGACAAATGCTTATTCTATATGAGACACATTCCAAAGTAGATGAAGAAGTCATTGCTCTTTTTAATAAAATTAAACCCGGAGGTATTATTTTAAATAAAGAAAACATCACTACTTTTCAAGAAACGAAGAAATATATAGAAGATGTTAAAAATTTAAGTTTATTTCCATTAATTGTTTCTGTAGACCAAGAAGGTGGTCGAGTTCAAAGATTGCAACTTTTAAAAGATGTTTCCCCTACTTATATACCAAGTATGAATGATATTGGAAAAACTAACAATCCGTTTTTAGCATTTGAAACTGGAAAAATTCTGGCAAATCAAGTGAAAACATTAGGTATTAATGTAGTGTATGCCCCTGTATGTGATATTGTAACAAGCGAAGAAAATACAGGAATAGGAGATAGGAGCTTTGGTAGTTCTCCTACTCTCGTTTCTTCAATGTGTACAAATTTTGCTAAAGGAATTGAAGAAACAAATGTTATTGCAACATATAAACACTTTCCAGGACATGGGGATACTAATACCGATTCTCACACATCGCTCCCTATTATCTATAAAAATTTAGATGAGTTAGAAGATTTTGAACTTGTTCCTTTTAAAGAAGCTATAGCTAATCATGCAAAAATTATCATGATTGGTCACATTGCATTTCCAAATATAACAAATGATACTACCCCGGCAAGTCTGTCTAAAACTATTATTACTGATATTTTAAAAAACAAACTTAATTATCAAGGGCTTGTTATTACAGATGCTTTAAATATGCAAGCTTTAACCAATAATTATACTGAAGAAGATATTTATATAATGGCTGTTGAGGCTGGTGTTGACCTTCTATTGATGCCAAGTCACCCAGAAAAAGCCATTCAAGTTATCAAGGAAAATATTAGTGAGGAAAGAATTGATGAATCTGTTAAAAAAATTTTGCATTTTAAATTTTCTTATCTAGAAAATACCGAAATTTTAGATCAAAGTTATTTACATAAAGAATCTTATCAATCTGTTTTAAAACAAATTTCATAAATCTGCCTTCAATCATTTTAAAAATAAAACAAACCCTTATAAACAAAGGGTTTGTTATATACTTCAATGGTGTCCCCACAGAGGCTCGAACTCTGGACCCACTGATTAAGAGTCAGTTGCTCTACCAACTGAGCTATGGAGACATATTTTAAAACCCCATTTCTGGGGATTATTTTTTAATTGGTGACCCGTACGGGATTTGAACCCATATAAAATAATCTAGAAAGGATTATTTTTGGAATATTATATCGTATACGATTTAAATGATAATATAATCGCTTATTGTGATAATATTGAAGAATTAGTTAAGTTTACTGAATTAAGAAAAAGATATGTTTTAAGACAGTTTCAAGTTTTGAAACGTGATTTTATTAGATATCAATATAATAATACTTATTATTTAATTTATTATTTTAAAGAGGAATTGGCAAAACCTCTTTTTTTGTGTGCTACTCTTTTTTTATATATGAAAGGAGTGTATTAAAATGCAAGTTAAAGCAGAATTAATTGAAAAGATTTCCAAGTCTGGAAATCCATATAAAGTTTTACTTTTAACAATTGGCGATAGAAAGCTCGAAGTTCATGCAAATTTTTCGGATATTCGCATCTTAGAAGTTTTGTTAGAGTCTAAACATTAAAACTAGAGTTTCTGGCTTTTCTGTGGTTGTGCCAGACACTCCGAACTCTCGGGGGTACATAAATCCCTTTATTCACGATAAGTCACTTCTTATCTGACAAAACAATTACAGGAATAAAAAGGGGGTAACGTTTTTATGGAACCAACAAATGTAGTTGATTTCAGCGCGTTCATTGAAGCCTTAACCGGTTCTATTACTACTGCAGAGGTTTTAACCGTTTTAGCGTCTGTAGTTGGTGTAGGAATGGGATTTTTCCTAATGTGGTTAGGTGTTAGAAAGTGTATTCGTGCGTTCACGTCAGCAGTTGCTGCTGGTCGTATTAGATTATAGTAGTTATAATCTAGCTTAAGGGGGTTCCGTGTTAGGTTACCCTCTTTATTTTTTTAGAGGGAGTTAAAAATGAAAATTGACGAATTAGATAAGTTAAGTTATCAAGATTTAAATAATTTATATATTTTGTTGAAAGAGTTTAATAGTTATCCTAAGGGAGTTAGAAAACAATTATTAAAGCAATTAAGGGAAAAAATGGAAGAAAAGAGGGATTTAAATGGCTGAACAGTTATTTTCGTTAGTAATTTTTTATTTAGTTTTTAAAGGTTTAAACGTTGTTATTGGTAAAGCCTTTAGTTTTATTAAAGGATTGAAAAAAAATGGCAGCCAGTAATTTTGCTTTAAAAGAAGAAAGTCATATTTTTAACATTTTTAAGCAAATAAAGTTTTCTAGAGATTTTCGCAAAAAAAATCCTTATTACTTTCGCCCCGACGGATTAATAGTTTTTTGTGGTCCTCAAGGTTCGGGAAAAACTTTGTCGGCTGTTAACTATGTTTATAATTTAGCTAAAATTTATCCAAGGTGTAAAATTGTTACAAATATTGAGTTGACTGATTATCCTTTTGATAACGAAAGAGTTTTTCTTTTTGAGGGAGCTGACGACTTAAAAAAATATAGTAATGGACAATATGGCGTGATTTTCTTAATTGACGAAATACAGTTGTATTTTAATTCTCTTGGGAGTAAAAATATTGATATTTCTGTAATGGCTCAAATTTCTCAACAACGCAAGCAACGTAAACATATAGTCTGTACGTCGCAAGTGTTCGGGCGAATGGCGAAGCCACTCCGCGAACAATTCGACGTTGTCATATTCTGCGAAAAAAAATTCTTCGGTTTTATGCAAAAAAATTCATTAATTGACAGAAATAGTATAAATTCTCAAGAGTCAACAGGTACGAATATCGTGGGAGACGTAAAAAAGGTTTATCGTTATTTTAAAAATCCTGCTTCATTTAATCGCTATGACACTTATAAAGTTATTGAAAATAAAAATATTAAAGTTAGTAGAAAGGAAGTCGATATATATGGAAGTGAATTATCAAATTATTATTGATTTATTAGCCAATTTGATGATGTTCATGGCACCTATTTATGTGTTATTTGAAATATGCTCTAGAATAATGAATATGTTTCTAGATTTTGTCGGTGGACGTCGTCGTATTCGACTTGATTAATTGATATGAATAGTGAATATCTTGTACCTGATTATGTAGTGGATTATGTTAAAAATTATATGAATTTAAAATATTTTGATGCCTATGAATTTTCAAAAAATGAAGAGTATTATAGTTATTATCTTATATATTGGACTGGTAAAGATTATCAAGTTTGTTTAAAAAAAGAATTTGATATGACTAAAGGTTATCAGCACTATTCGTTAAACTTTGATGAGGTTATTTTTTCTAAAGTTGATTTTTCTTTTAAATTAACTAAAAATGATATAACCGGTTTATATACTACTAATGATAGAAGTTCTTCATTGTCTACTTGTAACCCAACTACTAATGTTTATGAAACTAATTTTTTTGAAATGTTAGGTTATGAAGTTTTACCGCCTCAACAGTCAACATCTGAAACTGTGGATTATCAACCATATTTTTTGCTGGTCACTTGTTCAATTATTTTAATATTTTTCGTTTTAATGTTTAAAAGGAGACGGTAAAAATGAAAAAAATCCTTTTCTTTATATTTTTAATTGGTCTTTTGTTTGTCGGCTCATTGACCGCTAATGCTTTGAATACAACAATGGAAAATGTTTCATTTTATTATATTAATAATAATGAACAGGAAAATCAGTTTACTAACTGGCATATGTTGGAAAGTCAGTATAGTTCCTCTACTTCTGTCGGTAATGTAATTAGTCCGTCTTATTATAGTGATAAATTTGGTGTTTTTACTAATGCTTTAGATAATTATTATGTTGCACCTAATCGTTTTAATATTCGGCTTTATTTAGATGATAATACTTTTACTTGTGGAGATAATCAAGCAACGATTACTTTTCGATTAAAGGCGTTTAAAATAGATGAACAAGGCGAAAAAATCGACTCTAATTTTAACGCTTATAATTATTGGGAAGATGTGGAGTTTTGGATATCTAACAACAATGACCATGACGAGACTTATAAATGTACTGCTGTTGCTGATACTACAAGTAATATAACCGTTACATGTCCATATATTAATCAAAATTATAATAGACTTCATTTTCATACTTATAGTGAACCATTTAAGGAACTCACTACTGAAACAGGTCATTATACAATTATTAATTATTCTATTTCTATTGAGGAAAATGTTTATTATGAGTGTTTAGACCACCCGTTTTTAACACTTTCTAGTTCTGTTAGTGGTAGCACTGCTACGATAACCGTTAGTGGTTCCGATAGTGATGTAGTTGGATATTATTATTATCTACCAACTGTAGATGCGACAGAAAATTATTCTACCTCAACTACCTATACTTATGAAAATTTATCAAATGGAACTTATACGGTTTATGTAAACGCGGTTTATCGTGACGGCTCGCAAGGTAGTATGACTCAAACAACATTTACAGTGACTGATAGTCCTTTGCCTACTGCGAGTTTCGTTTTAAAGCAAACTGGTACATCTGAAGAAAATGCATCAATTTTTGTTGATGCTAGCTCTAGCTATGGCGTTGAGTCTGACATTGTAAAGTATTATTATCGTCTTGATGATGGTCAATGGTATACCACTACTAATCCTAATTATACTTTTGTAAATGTTGGTTTTGGTAATCATTACGTTTATATGAAAGTTGAGGATGCCAATGGTAATCTTTCAACTACAGTAAGTAAATACATTAATGTATTAACGCCATACGAAGAAGAAAAAGGATTTTGGGAGTCAATTGTTGGCTTTTTTACGGATTTTTGGGATAATTTAACTGATTTTTCTAATGATGCTTTTGAATATTGGCAAATGAAATTCAATATTTGGTTTATGGATTTTTTGAAAGCGACTGCACGTATATTTTTGCCTAGTCAAGAGTCTTTAGAGTCATGGCTCTCTCGAATGAATAATTTAATTAATAATCAAATGGGTTTTCTTGCTTATCCATTTACGTGGACTTTAAACTTTTTAGAACGATTTGTCGCACTTGAGGATACTGGTTCATATGTAATTTCATGGGGGAATATTGCTGTACCTAATTTTAATCAGAATATTATTAATGCTGGTTCTTATGATTTAGCTACTTTGTTAGAAAATCCTACAATTAAGAATGCTCATGATATTTATATAATGGGATTAAATGCAATTTTGCTTTTGATGTTTATGAACACGTGCTGGAATAAATTTAATGAAGTTTTCGGTGGTTCTGTAGTCACTTACGATACCGAGATTATTTCTGATAATTCCACTACTGACGAGCGTGGCAATCTACATACTTCTAGTTCTGTTAGTAATAGACGAATTACAAGGAGACGAAGATTATGATTTTAGAAATTTTTTTAGAAGTTGTTTATTCTTTGATAGCTTTGATTTTTGCTATTATTCCAGATATTCCTCAAATAGAAATTACTTTATTAGCTGATTTAAATAGTTTTGTGGATTTGATTTTTGATAATTTAGGTTTATTAGGTTTTTTTGTCGATATAGATACTATTAAAACCTTGGTACCTCTTTTGGTTATCGTGCTCAATTTCGAGCATATTTATCATTTTATTATCTGGTGTCTCAACAAAATACCTTTAATTGATTTAGATTAAAAATATGCTGGAAATTACAGCAAGGCGGAGCCGTAGCGTCTCTTTAATAGAGCTATAGTATAATCATATACATTATAATTAAAAACGTTCTATGGTAGATTTAATTAGATGTAAGGGGGGCTTTTCCTTATCATGAATTTTTCGTAAGAAAAATTCTCCTTCTTTCTCGAAATGTGTACTATAGATAGACTATAAAATTATCACTATTTATATGCTATAGAATTTCTAGCGATAAATAAGTTATAGGAAAGGTTTAGAGGGAAACCATAGGTTTCCCTGCATAAAAGGTATTTTGTTAATACAAAAAAACTAGAAAGGAGTTTTACTATGAAATTTTTTATGATTAATGAAAATGATTTTTATGATAAAGAAGATTATTTTTATCCTTTATTGATTAATGTTTCTCATATTGTTTATTTTGACATTCTTGGAGATTTTGTAAGAATCTATTTTACTGATGATTATCAAATTGAAGTAACAATTGATTGTTATAATTCATTACTTGCCTTTATTCAATCAATTTAATTTACGTTTTATATGCATTATGTTTACTAAAATTTGTCGTTTTTAAGACAAAAATTACACGGGCTACGTCATAGTATGTAATTTTTGTGTATTCTGTGCAATTAGTGATTTTTACTATTTTTAGTGTAATTTAGGAGAATTAGTTATGATTATTGCTTTTCATTATATTCCGATTATTATTAGAGGTAATGGTAAGCCTTTAACATTAGAAGAAAAAGAATTTATTTTTTCTATTGCTAAATATTTTTTTATTAGTTTTTTATCTATTGCAATTTTTATTTCTTTTTTAATATTATTACTATTTCTTTTTTATTATTTATTTAAAAAGTTGAGAGGAGAAAAATTATGAATACAAAAAGATTTAGAAATTTTACAATTGTCATTTATGAGGATGACCCTGATTATGATAAGCAATCATTTTATTTATCTCAAGAGGGAGAAACAATTTATATAAGACACGATAAAGATATAGATGATGAGGGAAACGATAAAAAGCCACATTATCATTATGTTTTACGACGTAAAGACGCTTGTACTATTTCTGCTTTATCTAAACGAATAGAAGTCAAAGAAAACATGATTGAGCCAGTAAAAAAGAGTATGAATGGTTGCTTAAGATATTTGGTTCATTTTGGTTATGATGATAAATTTCAGTATAATCCTGAGGATGTTAAGGGAAATTCTGATAAGTTAATACAGCGATTCCTAAAATTAGTTACTGAAAATGTTCCTGAATCCGATAAAGTTGAGACTATTGAAAAATTTATTTTGAATTATTCTCCTGGAGAATATATAGAATGGCCTGTTATTGGAGCTTATGCTCGTAAAATTAATATGTGGGACGCATTTAGACGTAACTCATGGTACTTTACTAAGTTAGTTGACTCACATAATGCAAAAGTATCAAGTGTAAGGTATCATATCGGTAGTGATTTTTTTGATTAATTAAAAGAAGACTAGTTGTCTTCTATTATGGGAAAGTAGCTAAACTGGATAAGCTTGGTCCATGGTCCATAAACGCGAATGGTAGCGTTGTTGGTGGTTCGAGTCCACCCTTTCCCTTTTATTGAAATTAAAAAAGAAGAATTCATTTTCTTCTTTTTCTATTTTATTGCATTTATTATTTCTATTGCTTTTTCTTCTATTCTTTTATCTACTATATCATTTATATAATTTTCAAAATGATTTTTTAGTATAGGTATTAAAACAATTATTTGTACTATTATTACTGTTATTGCTACTGCTTTTACAAAATTTTCATTATATTTCATTTTTTGTTTCCTTTCTTGGGTATGGTTTTTCTTCATCTGTTAATCCTGCTAAGTAATCTATACTAGTATTATAATAGTTCGCTAGTTTTATCATTAACCATAATGGTATTTTTCTTTTTTCAAGTTCATATTCGCTATAGGTTTGTTGAGTTATTTTTAAATAATCTGCGATATCTTTTTGCCATATTTCTCTTTTTTCTCTTGCTTCTTTTAATCTGTTCACTTTTTCACTTCCTTTTTGTTTTTATTATAGTACAAAAATTAACACTTGACAATACATTATTTTTCGTGTATTATTTTAACCATACATTATTTTTGGTGTTTGTGTTAAAAAAATATTGTAAATAAAATAATAATCACTTATACTTTAATTATAAAGGAAGTGATTATATAGGATAAGGAGTGAAAAAAATGAGCTTTGAAAAAGCTTACGAAGAATTTAAAAACTATGCTAAAAATCGGCATAAAAAACAAGGATTTATTACGTTAACTTATGATTTTAATTATCATATCTTTCCACATTTTGTCGGTAGAGATATTAGTTCTTTAACAAAGAAAGATGTTGTTGAATGGCAAAATAATATTTTGAAATATAATTATAAAAATAAGTATAATGCTAGATTATATTATGCTTTTAATTCGTTTATTAAATATTGTGTTTGTCTTGGATATTTAAAGGAAAATATTGTTGAGTGTGTTGGTCCTTTTCAACGTAAAATTGAATGTAGTCATCATACAACATATAATGTTTGGCAATTTAGAAAGTTTAGATTTTATTTAGATGATTTTATTCTCAAACAATTTTTTACTTTTATGTTTTTTTATGGCACTAGGCCGAGTGAAACTATGGGGTTAAGATTTTTAGATTTTAAAAGAAATAAATATATTTGTGTTGTACATAGTTTACAAAGAAAAGGAAAAAGGGAATTAGATACTCCAAAAAATCAATCATCTGTTCGATTGTTTAAAATTGATGTTTCTATGCGTCTTAGAATTTGTTTTTTGAAAAGATATTATATTAAAAAATATGGTTGTTGTAATAATGATTATTTTATTTTTGGAGGTTTAACTCCGTTAGCACCTACTACTATTGATAGATATAAGAAAAAAGCATATATTAAAGCTAAATTACCTAGTATTACACAACATGAGTTTAGGCATAGTTGTGCTACTTATCGAATACATAAAAAACAACCTATTGATTTTGTATCTACTTTATTAGGTCATGCAAAAAAATCTACTACTCTTGATTTTTATTTACATAACGAAAAAAACACATTGAATGTGCTTTCTTCTAATGAGTTTTAAAAATTATTACGTTAACTTATGATTTTAATTTTTTTAAACTCTTTAAAACATTTTAAATGTTTTAATCTATCGTGGTGTCCCCACAGAGGTTCGAACTCTGGACCCACTGATTAAGAGTCAGTTGCTCTACCAACTGAGCTATGGAGACATATGGTGACCCGTACGGGATTTGAACCCATGAATGCATGCGTGAAAGGCATGTGTGTTCAACCACTTCACCAACGGGCCAAAAAACAAAATGGTGGGCCTGGGGGGACTTGAACCTCCGACCTCACGCTTATCAGGCGTGCGCTCTAACCAGCTGAGCTACAAGCCCATTTTGTCAATCGACTATTACATTTTACCTTATAATAATGCATTTGACAAGTATTTTTTTCATTTTTTGAAAAAAACTCTATATATAAACCATTAAATGGATTATAAACTATTAATGGCGGAGCAGGAGAGATTTGAACTCTCGCGCCGGTTTCCCGACCTACACCCTTAGCAGGGGCGCCTCTTCAGCCTCTTGAGTACTACTCCATCACCAAGTGGTTACTTATTAAGTTTACTATATTTCTTAAAAAACGTCAACCATTAATTTACAATATAAACTTTAAATTTTAGAATTTTTCTCTTCCCATCTTAAAGTGTTCCATAATTTTTTCTTTTTCGGTTAAATATCGATTTTTTTCATAAAAAAAATGACGTGTTTCTTTTTTTAATACAGATATATCTTCTTCTTTTTGATTTTGTATTTTTTTGTAAGGAAAGGAATATAAAAATCTTTCTAAATAAAACCGATGAATATAATATTTTTTTCTTTTTTGAACAAGTAGCAATTGAACAAATAAGACTACGCATATAAAATAATTGTCAATTGAGAAAAATATGTTATATAAAATAAAAAGGAAAAAGGAGAAAAAGGAAAGAATTTGATATAATCGAAAAGATTTTTGATAAGAAAAAAATTTTTCAAGGAAAGTATGAACAAAGACACTCCCATCTAAGGGAATAATTGGTAATAAATTAAAAATCATAATAGTTTTATTATAAAATGATAGTAATGAGTAATTTTCAAAAGAAATCAAAGAATTTTTATAACTTAACATAATGATTATATAAAAAAGAAATTGAAAAAAAATTCCTCCTAGAGAAATAAGTAACTCTTTGTTGATGGATGAATTAATCGGTTTATCTACTTCGGTTATCCCTCCAAATGGATAAAACTCTACTTTAACAATTTGATAGTGAAAAAGTTTTATCAAAAAAACATGACCCATTTCATGAAAGAAAACAATGCAAAAAATGAAAAGAATATTTTTGAAATATCCACAGAGAAAAGAAATGAGAAAAAAAACATAAGTTGTAATGTTTATTTTACATTTGATTTTGATATTCTTCATAGGTTATAAAATTTCCATCTTTAACAAAAGCTAGATAATAGTAATCTTCTTTTGCAGTTCCAAGAACTGTATTGGTTTCAATATAGTCATAAAGTTTCAAATTGGTATTTTCTAAATTTCCATACCAAATGTCTACTCCATTTACTCCTTGAATTATCAAAACATTGCCATACCCTTCTTTTTCTCCAATAAATACATAAAGTCCACTTGCTAAGGAAAGAATACTGTTTCCTTTTTTTGTTGAAATTTTATATCCATCTAAGTATTTTTCTTTTACCAAAGTATTTGTTTCACCAGCCACGGTTTGAGTATCTGGTTCTTTTACACTGGGTAAAAACGAACCGAATACTTCATGATACCAATTATTGATTTTGGTAAAAGTCAAATTATTTTCTAATACATGGGTTTTGAAAAACTCTAAATTTTCTGGACTTAATTTCACATAAATCGTGCAGCTTAAAACTAAGATGATACTTAAAAGAATTTTTGTAAATATTTTACTAATTTTTTTGTCATCTTGTTTAGAGAATTCTTTTTCTAATCTTTTTTTATGACGGAGTTCGACCATTTCTAATTCGTTCATATTTTTCACCTAAAAAAGTATATGAAAAAAAAGAAGATTTTATGCTCTTCTTTCCCTTATTTGTTGTCTGTACTTCCGAAGCCACCTGTTCTTATATTATTTAATGCGACATCATTGTCTACTGTTAAATATTTTTGGAAAATTACTTGACCAATTATATCTCCTTTATGAACGATTATTTCATGATCAGAACAATTAAAATATTGAAAGTAAAAATGACCATCATTTCCTTCATTTCCATAATAATCATGATCAACTATGCCTATACTATTTGCCATTAAAAAGCCTTTTTTTGGTCCAGAACTACGATTTACTAGCATGATAAACTCATCAGGTGCACAATAAGCTTTTAATCCTGTTGGAATTAATGTTGGTTTGATTCCTGGTGTATAAACTGGGATTACTGTGTCTTCTGCGGCCTCGACGTCATAGCCAGCTGCATATTTAGTTTTGCGAACTGGCATATGAATATCTTTATCTTCATATCCCTTAGCAATTTCAAAGCCTCTTACTCGCATTATACTTCTACCTCCTTAGTATTATCTATATATAAAACTATTTTCTTTTCTTCTAAAGTTTGTGGGACATTTATTACTCGTTGATTTCGACTTCCAACATAGTGAATTTTTTCATCTGCTTGTTGCAAAATGAATCTTCCATCTAATAGGACGTCGATATTGCTTAAAATCGCATCAAGATTTTTATCTTTTTTCTTCTCTTTTTGTAGTTCTTCCCAAGTATATCCTGTGTAACACCAAATGGTTTTTGTTGGATATTTTTCTCTTACTTCTTTAACTAAGCTCGCAATAGTCTCTCGATTTAAAGTAAATAAAGGATCTCCACCCGAAAGAGTTAGACCATCGCACCAATCATGTTCTAGTTCAGCAAAAATTTCTTCTTTTGCATCTTCGTCAAACAAAAGACCGTTGTTTGCATTCCAAGTAATTTGGTTGTGACAACCTGGGCAAGCGTGTGAACATCCGCTTACCCATAAAACAACACGTAATCCTTCGCCGTTTAACATATCTGCTTTTGTAATATTATGATATTTCATGTTGCCTCCTTTACATCGATTTTCTCTCAGAAATTTCGACCATTTTTGCGTGATTAAGTCTTGTGTCGCCATGAACTCTTGAATAGGATAAATATCCATTCATTCGATCTATTTTTACTAAATCATCACTACCACATTTTGGACAAACATCCATATCCAATTCTTCATGACCACATTTATTACAGTAAGATAGTGATAAATTTACGCCTTCATAAAATCCTTTTTCCATTGCCCTTTCAATGTAAGTTCGCATAGCTTTGGTATTATAATTCAAATTATATCGAACATATTGAATACGACCACCACGGAATAAATCCCAAAATCTTTCTTCTAAATCTTGTTTTTGAATTCCAGTAATATCTTCCCAAACACCACAATGGAAACTATTTGATACATACTCTCTAGAACTTACTCCTTCAACAACTCCATATTTTTTTCGGAATTGTTCAACTTGTAAACCGCATAGACTTTCTGCTGGAGTACCGTAGATTGCATAAAGACGTCCGTCTTCTTCTTTGAATTCATTGATTTTTTGATTGATATATTTCATTGTTTCTAAAGCAAATTCGCCATCTTCTACCAAAGATTTTCCATTATATAGTTCTTGAAGTTCATTTAAAGCTGTGATTCCAAAAGATGCAGTTGCACTTTTTAACACTGGCTCAATTGCTTCATTTGGTTTTAAATGTCCTCCATAGAATCCACCTTCACAAAAAGCGATTGGATTGATACTTGCTTTTCTTTTTCCTAAATATTGATAGGTTCTTAAATGAATTTTTCGAATCATTTCCAAGTAGTAGTCTAATACCTCATGAAAATCTTTTTGTTCTTCACGTGATTTTGCTAAAATCATTGGTAAATTTAAAGAAATTGCTCCAACATTGAATCTACCAATAAATACGGGTTTATCCTTACTATCTGCTGGTTTCATACCGCCTTTTTCATACCAAGGTGATAAAAAGGCACGACATCCCATTGGGCTTACTACTCTTTTATATTTTTTATACATCTCTGGTACATATCCTTCACCAGTTAAAGATAGGTAATCCGGATACATTGTTTTTGCACTACACTTTAAAGCTGTGTCAAAACTTTCTGCAAGTTTACCCCCTTTTTGATGAAGATTTTTATCATATAAGAAAACTAATTTTGGAAAAAGCGTTGGCTTTCTAAAGCCTGGTTTTCCTTGGCCTTTGCGATGGGTATCTAAAATTGTTTTTGTAATCATTTGTCCAAATGGATCTTCTTCAATACCAAAAGTGAATGTTACAAATGGATAATCTCCTCTTGCTGACCCGATGGTATTTAGTTTATATTCAATTCCTTGATATCCTTGTTCACATTCACGAATAACCTTTTTCCAGGCGTAAGCATCCGCTTTACCCTCTTTATCTTCTTTTTCTCCACGAATTTCTAAGTACTCTTTAAAATGCTTATCATAGCTTTTCTTTGCATAAGGGGCTAATATAGTGTCTACTTCAGGTACTGTAAATCCTCCGTATTGCATTGCTGCAGTATGAATGATTACATCTCCCATTACTCCAAATGCAGTTTCTAGAGTTTTAGGCTCATTATACCAAAGATTTCCCATTTCAAATCCATCTTTTAAAACTGCTCCGATATCGCATAAACAGCAGTTCATTGTATCTCTTCTTGCACTCATATCATGAACATAAATATATCCATCTTCACAAGCTTCAATTTCCTCTTTTGTTAAGAAGAATTTTTTATAAAGTTCTTTATTTAGAGCTCCATAAGTCAAGCTTCGTTGGGTCGCTACTAAAGCGCTATCGGTATTTGAATTTTCCTTGTCTCCAATATAGTTAATTGCTTGAGCTTTTTGATATACTTTATCTAAAATATGAACAAAATCCTTTTTATAATTTCGATATTCTCGGTAACTTTTAGCCACCAAAGGATTTACTTGCTCTAAAGCAGCCTCCACACAATTATGTATTTGAGCGACATCTAAGTCTCCTGTACCCGTCTCAACATAGTCTAAAACAATTTTTACGACTTCGTTTTCAGCTTCTGGTGTAAGCTTAATCATCACTCTTTCTGCACTTTTTCTTATGGCTATTTTGATTTTCTCAGGATCAAAATCTTCTTTATTGCCATTTCTTTTAATGATTTTAATTTTTGTTTTCAATTTACTCATATAAATACTCCTCCTACCATAATCAGAATTATAGCAGATAAACTTTTTTATATCGTGTGATTTTTGCAACAATCAAAAAGCAAAAAAAATGCATGTATAAAAAGCATAGATTTTATCGAAAAAAAGAACGTTTGTTTTTAATGACAATTATTGTCAAGAAATGTCAATTGTAAACACTCGTGTGACAATTGCAACAGTCATTTGAATTTGCTATAATCTTATTAGAAGTGATGTTTATGAAAAACAAAGAAACAGAAACATTTATTGAAGAAATTGAAAAAAATGTCTCTACTTTTTCTTTTAATAAAGGTGAATTTATCCCTCTTTTTCAAAGCAACAAAAAAGAAATTGCTTTAATAAAAAAAGGAAAGGTTTCTTTGATGAAATCTGATATTAATGGAAATTTGTTATATATTGATCATTTTAAAAAAAATGAAATGTTTTCCAAGCTTTGGATTTATAATGAAGAAAATGATTTGTTTTTTGTTTGCACTACTCCTGTAGAACTTTACTTTTTAGATTACACTTTGTTTATTCAAGGAACTAATCAGAAATACTTAAACTTTTTTTTAGAAAAATCGATTCAATATATGACTTATTTACATCAAAAAATCACTATTTTACAGAAAAAAAATATGGAAGAAAAAATTTTGACCTATTTTCGGATTGAAAGCAAAAAAAATGAAAGTAAAAAGTTTGAAATCCCTATTACTTATAAAGAGTTAGCTGATTATTTGGGGGTAGATAGAAGTAGTTTAATGCGCAAATTAAATGAATTAGAACAAAAGAAAAAAATTAAAAAACAAGGGAAAACTATCTTTTTGAAAAATTAAGACTTCGCTTTTTAAAAAAGATAAAGGTTATTAAAAGATTCCATAAGATGCTTATAAGTAAAAATGAAATAGAGAAATTTTGATAAATTAGTTCAAGACTTCCTACATAAAGCAATGTGTTTAGAATTGTTCTTCCTAAATATAATTTTAATCGATGAGGAATATGCCAAGATACGTTTAGAATGTATAGAACTACTGTAAGTAATGTATGAATTATTGAAAAAGGATAAACAATGCAATCTAAATATAAAGAAGAAAATAATAAAAATGGTAAAATTCTTTCTTTTGAAAAAGTAAAAAAAGAAACATAAAAATATAGGGGTAAAAAACTATTCATAAGATACACTCTTTCGGATAAAAACATAATTTAAATTATTAAAATCTACAAAGGGCTCGACAATAATTTTTTGTTCTAAAGTATTTGAGAGAATCTCAGTAACTTTTCCAACCGGAATTTCTCCTGGAATATTCGTAAAGCTTGATGTATAAACAATGGCATTTTTTTGAATCTCTTCTTTACTTGTGATATCTCCAATGACTAGTTTTTCTCCTTCTTTTTTTAGTATTCCATAACTATTTTCTACTTTAACCGAAAGAATCGTATTGGAACTCGTTAACAATTCTATTTGACTTGAATTTTCTAAAACTGTTTTCACGCGTCCAACATACCCTAATTCATTTACAATAACATCTTGTTCTTTTATCCCTTGCTTTTTTCCTTTTAAAATAGTCATTTCTTCAAAAAACATATAAGGATCATGAACGATGACTTTGCTTACTATTCCTTCTTTTAAAAATGGAAGGTCTAAATCATTTGTCTTAAGTAAATCTTCATATTCTCTTTTTAAATTCTGATATTCTGTATCTAAAACAATGCTTTTTTCTAAATTAAAATCTTTTTTACTTAAATACGAACATAAAATATCTTTTCCAACAAAAAGAAATAATAATATACATGCAAAGACCATATATTCCAAACTTTTTTTCATTCCCATATATCCTTTCTATTTTCTAAAAAACTGTAATAAGTTTCTTTAGCGATAATCACGTGATCAACTAAGCTTATCCCCATCAAGTCTCCTATTTTTTTAATTCTCTTTGTAACTTCTTCATCTGCAAGACTTGGTGTCGCTCTACCGCTTGGATGATTGTGAACACATAAAATTTTTACAGCATTATTTAAAATGGCTTCCTTAAAAATATCTCGTGGATGAACTAAACTTTGATTGGCTGTTCCAATAAATAATAATTTTTGATTGACAACATAATTTTTTGAATCTAAAAATAATACATAAAATTTTTCTTGGTCACTATGAAAAAACAAATAAGAAAAATAGGTATACACATCTTTGCTTTCTCGAATTTGAATTTTCTCATTTTGAGCTTTTTCTTGTAATCTTTTTCCTAATTCTAATGCTGAAAGAATCGTAATTGCTTTCACTTCTCCCATTCCATTAATCTTTTCTAATGTATTTAATCTAGCTTGCATTAGCCCTTCTAAGTCACGATATTCTAAAAGTAATTTTCTTGCTAAATCTATAGCGGAGATAGCTTTAGTGCCCGTGCGTAATAAAATTGCTAAAAGTTCCATATTGCTTAAGGAAGAAATTCCATATTTTTTGGCTTTCTCTCTAGGCTTTTCATTTGTAGGTAAATCTTTAATTAAATAACTCATACTTCCACCATTTTTTCTAAAATTCGAGTATTTAGTAGCAAGATAACTTCTTCTTCATTCGTTTTTTCTAGCATCATGTTATATTTAAAAAACAAATCTTGATCGCTTTTTTCAATGATTAAATCTTTTTTGTAATAGTTAATTCCTTTTTTCTTCATAATTGTCTCTACTTTCTCTAACCCAGCATCTGTAGTCGATGCCCCAACTAAAACACGATATAAGCCATTATCTTCATACACTATAGCATTTTCTAATTTTTCTTTAGCATCTAAAGCATTTTCATAAGATGCATAAACACCTGTTTGTAAAACTTTTAATGCAAGAGTTTCTTTTGAATCATTGGCAGGTTCTAAATAAAATAAAGTAAAAAAAGCTAAAGTAGCTCCAACAGCTAATGCCAGAAAAATAAATAGAAGCTTTTTTTTCACTTTCATCACCTACCAAAGCATAACAAAAAAAACAAGCAAAGCTTGTCGAAAAATAGAAACCCGAGAAGAAAATATTTTGCTGTTTTAAAACACTTACACTTCACTTTTCTTTATTAAATAAATTTTTTTATTTTTATAAAATGCATAAAAGATATTTTGAATTTCTAAATTCTTTTTAGCCAGTTCTTCTTTTAGCCAAATTTTATCTTTGTGAATAAATTGCAAAGTTTTTTTATTAATTTCTCCATCTAGTATTAAAGGCATTGGATAACTTGAACAAATTTTAAATGGACGATATGGAAAAATAGATAGTTTACCATTTGGCTCCAAAAATGCATATTCAATTTCTCTTAAATCGTGAATACTTTTTTGTCGCATGCTTAACAGAAGATCATCCATACTATAGCGTTGTTTCACCATTTCTTTATAGTTTACTTTTCCGTTGCAAATAATCAAAGAAGGTTTTCCGCCAAAAAAAGTTCGAAATGTTCGAGATTTAATACTAATGAATGCCAGAAAAATTTCTAGAATTCCAAGCAAACTTAGGGGAATAATTGTTTGAAATAAGCTTTTATCTGTATTTTCAATGGAAATTGCTACTAATTCAGCTATCAAAATAGATACAATTAAATCGATAATCCCCAATTGACCTATTTCTCGTTTGCCCATTAAACGATACAATAAAACTATAAAGAAATAAAAGAAAATTGTACGAAAAATCACATTTAAGAGTTCAGACATATTATCACCTAATTTTATTATGGGTTCACTTCTATTTTTTTAATCATTTGTATATACTTTATTAGGTGATTTTATGAAAACTTTAAAAAAATATGGAAAAACTTTAGGAATTTTTTTAGGAATTATTCTTATATTATGTGCGATTTTGGCTTGTTTTAATTTAGGAAATATTCTTTATACAAAAAGTACAGATGTTATTATCATGATTGGAATGATTTTGGTTTTTGCTTTCATTGGTTTTACTTTTGGAAAAAAAGCCCCTTCTAAAGGATACTTAGAAGGGTTAAAAATCGGAGCATCTTTAATTTTTCTTTTAATTGTTATTAATTTATTGTTTTACCAAACAGGTTTTTCTATATCTCGTTTAATTTATTATATTGTTTTGATTTTATCTAGTACATTAGGAAGTATGGTTGGAATTAACAGAAAATAATGCCTTATTATTTATTGGAATTTAAAGGAGTGTTTCCTGAAATATTTCCTGACGTATAACTATATGTACTATTGTCTGTGACAAAGATTCCGCCGTATTGATTAGCTGTATTACATTTGTTGTTTAAAACATTACCACCTTGCATGTATAAAGCAGAGTTGTTTACATCAATTCCACCTGCATTACTATTTGCAGTATTATTTTGTATTGTTCCACCTTTGAAATAGAAGGCACTGCTTCCCCATACGCTAACTCCGCCACCCCATTGAGCTGTATTTCCTGATATTGTTCCACCACTAATTGTTCCGGTCGAATTATCCGTATAAAAAACTCCGCCACCAAATTGTTTAGCGGTATTGCCATTTATTGTTCCAGAAGAAATATTGCCGTTTGATCTAAACACAACAATAGCACCGCCACTTTCACTAGTTGCTTTATTATTACTAACTGAGGCTCCTTGAAAATGCATAGTTGAAGAATTGGAAACATGAATAGCACCAGCTGCTGGAGCAGTATTTCCGGTAAAATTTGCTCCTGTTTTAAAATAAGCGAGTGAACTTTCATCAACATTAATAGCACCACCTCTGTATGTAACAGTATTATTAGAGAAGGTTACATTTGAAAAATTACCAGTAGCTCGAGTTAAAGCAATCGCACCACCATAACTACCTGAATTGGATGTAAAGTTTCCGCCCGTAACATTCACAGTTGCTGTACAAGTACTCTTATTATCGGAACGAACAACAATAGCACCACCGCCACCATTGGTCTTATTTCCACTAAATGTTCCACCACTTATATTTAAAGTCGTATTGGCCGTCTGACAGCCAGAAAATATTGCCCCTCCATTGGCATTAGCAGTATTATTAGAAATTGTTCCAGCTTTAATAGTGGCTGTACTTTGCCAAAGAATAACTGCTCCGCCTTCTCCATTTCCAGTCGTTGAATTTCCTGTAATCGTTCCACTATTCATTACTAAAGTTGAACCTGATATATAAAGTCCCGCTCCTTGATTTGCAGATTTATTATTTTTGATTGTAGCTCCATTTACATTAATGGTACTGCTTTCTGTAACATTTACTCCGCCACCAGCATATTCTTTGGTATTTACTGCATTTTGAACGGTTGTTCCGCTGTTTAAATTTAGGGTAGAACTTCCAGATGCTGACACTAATGCTGATGTTGAACTTACATTATTTCCGTTAAAAGTAATATTGCTAATAGTTACATTATTTTTATTAGAAATTGAAAGAATTCCTCCACCAGTTAAGCTTGATGCTCTTGTTATAGTATATACACTACTACCATTACTTTTTAGGGTTACTGACTTGCTCGCTGTATTAAAATTGGCGGTTGAAGATGCAGTTGTATTGCTTAACAAAAGGATATTCCCACCGCTTTTTACTTGACTATAGGCTTTAGCAAGTGTTGCATATGGTTTTGATGATGAACCATTACCACTCGAGTCATTACCACTTGATGATACGTATACATTTGTATATGCAACTACTGTTGTTGTGCTTACTACACTACTTGTTCTACCTGAGTTATCTGTAACTTTAACATATACTGTGTATGATCCATCAACAAGCCCTGTAAATGTATAGCTATCACTTGTACTTGTATACCACGTTGAATTATCTCGGCTATATTGATAATTTTTTATCCCGCTATTGGTATCACTACTACCACTGGCACTTACTCTTATATTATTTCCACTTACACTGGCACTTATCTTAGCTGTTGGATTCGTTGTATCTAACTTAACTATAGTAGTACTTTCACTAGATACATTTCCTGCATTATCTACTGCTCGTATCCTTATTGTTTCATTTCTTTGATTTGTATATGTGATACTTCCTATTCCATCACTTATACTAATAGCTCTTGTAGTCCATGAACCATTTTCATACCATTCATATCTTGCTATTCCTGAACGACTATCTGTAGATTTCATACTTACAGGAACAGCATCTTTACTCCATACATTATTCTTGCTATTTGTTATCACAGGTGCACTTGGAACTGTTCTATCTATTTTTAAAACTGTACTCTCTATATTACTCACATTTCCGGCATTGTCTGTAACTCGAATATAAATCGTATCATTTCGTTCATTGGTTCTGGTTATTCCATACCATTCATTTTGTCCAAATGAACCCCATGTTGAGTCGTCATTTAATCTCCACTCAACACTCTTTATTCCACTTCCACTCTCTTCTATATCCCAGCTTAATGTGATACTTTGAGCCCATGAACCATTACTACTATTAGTTACACTAGACAATACTGGAGCTGTATTATCTACTTTGGTTACTTCAACTTCCGTTTGATAAACATTTCCTACACTGTCTTTGACCCAAATATAGTACGTTCCGTTTTCACTTACTTCATAATTTAATTCATAACTTGTTCCATTTATTTCAATATATTCTTCTGGTTCTATTTTCTCTTTCGTTATTTGATATCCACTTAATCCACTTTCTGGATCTTTTAAACTTCCTGTTATTTGATTCGTTTTTCCCCATTCTGTTGAGGTTTGTAAATTCTCTATGGTTGGAAGGATATCATCTATCTTATCGATCACAATACTCTTGGTTGTAATATGCCCATATGCATCTCTTACTGAAATATAATAGGTTCCATTTTCTGTAACTTCTTTCGTTGTTTCATAACTTAATGTGTTTTCTACAACTTCCCAATTATATGTTCCCTCTACTTTACTTATACTGATTCCACTGATGCCTACTACATCATCTGTGGCTTTAATAGTAATTGTATCCTTTACTCCCCAGTCTGTTAATGTATTTGTAATGGTTAACTCTGGCGCTTGAGTATCTATTGTATCTGTACTGTATTTTTGATAACTGATATTTCCTACACTGTCTTTTACCCAGATATAATATGTGGTATTCTCTGTTAAAGTATACTCTATCGTGGTTTCTTTTCCTTCTATACTTGTCCATTCTGTTGGTTCTTCAGAACTTTCGGTTATGGCATATCCTCCTAATTCCTCATTGTCTGTAAATGTGATATGTAATTCCACATTCTCTTGGTTATCTGTTTCTTCTATTTTTATTTCTGGTACTGTTTTATCTAGTTTAGTTGTTTGAATCTCTATCTCTTTTATATTTCCTACTTCATCTCTTATATAGAAAGCATGCTTTCCTTCTTCTGTAAATTCTTGAGTTATTGTGACATTTTTACTTGGACTTTCTATTCTACTCCAATGACTCTTATCTAAACTATATTCGATTAGATTATAGTTTGTACTTGTTCCTGTGATTTCAAAGACTTCACTTTTATTATTTAAGCTTTCGGTTATACTTTTTGCTTGTAAAGTAATTTCATTTTCCAAATTCTCTTCTGGAGTATATCCTGCTTCGATACTGATTTTACTTAAGAATGTTGCATTCATTGTTTCTTCTATGGCTGGAGTACTTTCGTCCATCCATAGTTTGATTGTATATGTCGTTTCTTCTTCTGGTCCTAGAGAACCACTGGTTAATTCATAAGATTTATCTGATTCTTCTATATGTGCTTCTTTTTCTTCTAAGTTTTTTAAATTCATAGGTGTTCCATCATTTATCGATACTTTGATATATTCTCCTGACAATCTCTTTTCTTCTACCAACATGTCTTCTAGATTTACTTCATAGATTGCATGGGTATTACAAGTGTTTTTTATCGTAAAAGTATATCCTGTTGTAGATAGTCCTTCTTCATCACTTATGGGATATGTTTTTGATAAGCTGATTCCTTCACTTTCATTCATCATTGTTAATTCAAAGCATTTACTTCCCAATGTATTAAAATCCTTTTGCTTGTCTCTAAACAACCAACTTGCATAGCTGATGCCTAGAATACTGGTTAGAACAATTAATACTAATAGAATGAACAAAACTTTCTTCTTCATAGCATCCCTCTTTATGTAGTATGGTCTTTTTTAGCCTTTATACTCTTATCATATTATATCAATATTCTGGCATTTTTTCTACCTCTTCTTATCCAAAAAAATTATCCTAGTTTCCTAAGATAATTTTATCACAATACACTTTAAATCATTATAATTCGTGAATCTATTTAATTTTTCACTTATAAATTTTAAGAATTTTCTTCGTGAAAGGAATAGTTATTATTTTCGATTAATACATAAGAATTATGATTATAATACATTTTGGTTTGAGGATTCACTTCTTCTTTGGCATATCCAAGAGTAATTAATTCTCCAAGAGTAATTTTATCTTCAGTACAAACTTCATCCCATACACATTCTTTAGCACCTTCAATTATTCTTTTTTCAACAACTGAAAAGTTTCTTTTTAAATGTGTATCATAAACTTTATATATTGTGAGTCCTATAATAAGAAGCAATGAAAAAAATATCGTAAAAAGAATACAGTTTCTATTGTTTATCACTTTTTCCATAATAATCCTTTATAAATTGCTCACGAAATTCTAATATATTATCGTTTTTAATAGATTCACGAATTTCTTCCATTAAATGCACTAAATAGCGAATGTTGTGAATGGATAATAATCTTGCTCCAAAAGTTTCTTCTGCATTAATTAAATGTTTAATGTATGCTTTTGTGTAATGTTTACAGGCATAACAGTCACACTCTGCGCTAATTGGAGTAAAATCTGTTTTATATTTGGCATTCTTTAAGTTGATTTTTCCATACTTTGTTAAAGCATGCCCATGACGAGCTAGTCTAGTTGGCGAAACACAGTCAAAAATATCAATTCCCCGAATTACGTTTTCAACGATATCTATTGGATCTCCTACACCCATTAAATATCTTATCTTGTTTTCAGGTAAATACTTTGTTGAATACTCTACCATTTTATATTGTGTAGGTTTATCTTCTCCAACACTCGTTCCACCAATTGAGTATCCATCAAAATCCATTTTCACAAGTTCTTCTGCACAGTGTCTTCTTAAATCCTCATATGCACCGCCTTGTACAATTCCGAATAAAATTTGATTGTTTTTTTTAAAAACATCTTTTCCTCTCTTAGCCCATCTAAGAGTTCTTTCTACACTTTGAGATACATATTCATAACTTGCTGGGTAACCAATGCATTCATCAAAACTCATAACGATATCGCTTCCTAAATTTTCTTGAATTTGAATAGATTTTTCAGGAGTTAAAAATAAACGATCCCCATTTATATGATTTTTAAAATAAACGCCTTCTTCTTTAATATCATTGGGTTTGGCTAATGAAAATACTTGAAATCCGCCAGAATCCGTAAGAATTGGGCCATCATAATTCATAAATTTATGCAGTCCGCCTGCTAAAGCAACTATGTCATCTCCAGGTCTAAGCCATAAATGATAAGTGTTTGCTAAAATAATTCCAGCTTTCGTTTCTTTTATTTCTTCTGGACTTAATGTCTTCACTGTTGCTTGTGTTCCAACTGGCATGAACATTGGTGTTTCATATGTTTTTCCATTATAAGTAATTTTTCCTAAACGAGCTTTTGTATTTTTTTCTGTTTTTTGTAATTCAAATGTAACCATACTACCCTTCCTTTAAATAAAATTATATCATATTCATTACATAGCTCCAATACTTATAACTTGTATTTTTAGTAAAATTTTAGTAACATATTCTTGGAAAGAAGGTATATTACATGCAAAATTCATTAAGCGAATTTGAAAATCATCATTTTCAAAATATGAGTGAAGAGCAAACTCAGGTTTCCCCATTAGAAATTCTACTTTGTGATAATAAAGTTTTTGCAAAAATCGAGAATAATTGGGAGTATTTACCTATTAGAGGAACTAAAAACAAATAGAAGTCCAAATATATTAAAGCATTATTCAACTCATAGAATTGCTCGCATACAAGTTTTAGAAGACGCTATTTTGTTGTACGAAGCTCATAAGTCCTTACCTTGGAAAATAAATAAACATACTGGTTTTATCGAGAATCAAGCAGCATACAGCGAAATTGATTTACCATTTTTAACTCAATTACATGGTACAAGAGATACATACATTCCTACAAGTATTCAAAATCAAAGACGTGTTCGAACATGTGCAAATACTAAGTTATCGAGTTTAAAAAAGTAGTTAACAAAAAGAAGTGTTAAAAGGATTATCTTTTTAACACTTCTTCTTTTCTTTTTGCTAGTTCTTCATATAACAAAATTTGACCATTTTTTTGATTCGGATTGCGATTTATAATTGCTTCTATTGTTAGGTTTCTAAAATCTTTATAGCCACTATTATATGATAATGGTTTGGTTGTAAAAACTAAGGTTTCAAATAAATTTACTATTTCATGGTATTTTTTTTGAAAGTCTTCTTTACTTTCATAGAGAAAATCTATTTGATACGAACTCATATTCTCAGGCAGAAAAATTGATGCAAAAAGTTTACCATTCACTTTTGCTCCAGAGCTAAAAACTACAGTAAAACCGTATGAATTAAAAGTTCTTGCATAATCAATGTGACTTTCTCCTCCCATGTGAACCATTTTATATTTTTTTATCATTTCTTGACAAAATTCTCGATGTTCACGCTTACCTATTTTATAAGGCTGTTTTTCTATTTCATCTTCTTGATTATATGGAATTAATATCATTAAGTATTGTGAAATATCCATTATTTTTCTCCTTTCTTATTATTTTTCTTAATAAACATTGCATCTCCAAAAGAAAAGAAACGATATTCCTCTTTTATAGCCTCTTCATAAGCATGAAGAATTTTTTCTTTGGATGAAAATGCACTTACTAGCATTACCAATGTACTTTTTGGTAAATGAAAATTGGTAATTAAACAATCAATCGCTTGAAATTCAAAGCCTGGATAAATGAAAATATCCGTATTACCATGGCAAGCTTTAAATTCATGATAGGTATGCATAATGGTTTCAAGTGTTCTTGTTGAAGTAGTCCCAACTGCAATGATTCTTCTTTTTTCTTTTTTAGCTTGATTTAGAATATCCGCGGTTTCTTCACTCATTTCATAAAATTCACTATGCATATGGTGCTTTGTTACATCTTCAACTTCAACTGGCCTGAATGTTCCTAAGCCAACATGTAAAGTTACATTTGTAATAATGATTCCTTTTTCCTTAATTTTTTTTAGCAGTTCTTCTGTAAAATGAAGTCCTGCTGTTGGAGCTGCTGCACTTCCTACATTCTTTGCATAAACCGTTTGATAACGGTTTTTATCTTCTAATTTTTCGTGAATATAAGGAGGTAATGGCATCTCGCCAAGTTTATCTAAAATTTCTAAAAAGATTCCTTGATAATTAAATTTTACATGGACAATTCCTTCACTCATTTTTTCTGTAACAACTGCTTCTAATAAACCATTACCAAAAGAAATTTTCGTTCCTACGTGCAATCTTTTAAACGGTCTAGAAAGACATTCCCATTCATCGTTACCTAATTCTTTTAAAAGAAGAAGTTCAATTACCGCTTTGGTTTCTTCTTTTTCACCAATTAATCTTGCTGGTATAACTTTTGTATCATTAATTACCAAAACATCTCCAGGAACTAAGTAGTCAATAATGTCTGTAAAATGTTTATGCTCAATTTCTCCGGTATCTCGATCCATAACTAAAAGTCTTGATGAAGATCGATCTTTTAATGGCGTTTGAGCAATTAAGTATTCTGGTAAATCATAATTAAAATCTTCTGTACTCAACTATCTTCACCTCCAAAAAGATGGTCAATTTGATTATAAGCTTGTTCAAAATCATCCATAGGCAAATAAATTACTTTAACCGTATTTTCTTTATTCTGCATTATTTCCTCGCCTAAAATCATATATGCTTGTTGTTGGTTTTCACTATTCTCTATACTAAATGTTTGATAATTATGGTGAAAATCCCTTTCTAATCTTTTGCGATAAAGCTCTGTATTTTTTAAATAAAGAATAAGTAAATATTTATCATAATTTAATTGATTGAATTTTTTTAAAAGTTCCTCATAAATGTCTGAAAAGCTATAATCTTTGTAACCTAACCGAGCATAAATCTCTTCTGTAAAAAAAGTTCGGTCGAAAATAAGATCCATAGGTATTTCCTGCATTTTTGAAAGATAATCTAACAAAGCAGAATACATTTCATAACTGTATTTTTTTCCTTTTTTAGACTTATCTTTTTGCCCACTAAGTCGGTATAAATTTGAACTAGATAATTTTTCTCTTAAGTAATTTGTTAATGTTGTTTTTCCCGTTCCTTGAGGTCCTTCTACAATAATTAATTTGTTTTTCATTATTTTATTTAAACTCACTTTCTACTATCATTAAAATTGGCTTGTTAAGTCTAAAACTTCTTTTTTTAATTCTTGTAATTGTTTTTCATCTTGACTATTTTTTAAAGCTTTTACCATAATTTCTCCCACTTTTTTAAATTCTTTTTCTTTAAATCCTCTAGTAGTCATCGCTGGAGTTCCTATTCTTATTCCACTTGTAATCATTGGGCTTTCTGTTTCATTTGGAATTGTATTTTTATTCACGGTTATATGTATTTTATCTAAAAGTTCTTCGGCTTCTTTTCCGGTTAAACCACAAGAAGTTTTCACGTCAACAAGGATCAAATGATTATCAGAGCCGTTTGAAATTATTTTAAAATCTGCTTCTTTTAATACTCCAATTAAAGCTTGCATATTTTTTAAAACTTGCTTTTGATAATCAATAAATTCTGGTTGAAGAGCCTCATAAAAGCACTGCGCTTTGGCAGCGATTACATGTTCTAAAGGTCCTCCTTGAATTCCTGGAAAAACGGTTTTATTTATTTTTTTGGCAAGCTCTTCATTATTCGTTAAGATAATTCCACCTCTTGGTCCTCGTAGAGTTTTATGCGTAGTTGATGTTACGACATCTGCATACAAACAAGGATTTGGATGAAGTCTTGCTGCAACTAATCCTGCAATATGAGCCATATCTACAAATAAATATGCACCTACTTCATCAGCAATTTCCCGAAATTTTTTAAAATCAATAATTCTAGAATAAGCACTAGCTCCTGCAATAATCATTTTGGGTTTTTCTTGCAAAGCAAGTTTACGAATTTCATCATAATTAAGCATTTCTGTATCTGGATCAATGTCATATGAGACTATTTCATAGTCCTGACCACTAAAACTCATTTTATGACCATGAGTCAGATGTCCTCCGTTAGATAGATTCATTCCCAATACTTTATCGCCTTTTTTTAGTAATGTGCGATACACAGCCATATTCGCGCTTGAACCGGAATGAGGTTGTACATTTGCATACTTCACATTAAATAATTGGCATACATAAGAGATAGCTAAATTCTCCATTTCATCGATATATTCACAGCCACCATAGTATCTTTTTCCGGGATATCCCTCAGCATATTTATTTGTAAAAATACTTCCTTGTAAAGCTCGAACATATTCTGAAGCATAATTTTCTGAAGCAATCAATTCAATGTTTTCTTTTTGTCTTTTTTCTTCTTTTTTTAAAATTTCCGTAATCTTTGAATCCACTATTTTTCCTTCTTTCTTGTTGAGGCTAACTCGTAGACATTTTCTAATAAGGTTGCAACTGTCATTGGTCCTACTCCACCGGGTACTGGTGTAATAAAAGACGCTTTTTCTTTTATAGTATCAAAATCCGTATCTCCGATGACATGTCCATTTTCCCGGTTGATTCCTACATCGATACATACAGCACCTTCTTTAACCATATCCGCAGTTATAAAATGAGGGCGCCCAACTGCAGAAACCAAAATATCTGCTTGTAAAGTAAGCTCTTTTAGATTTTTTGTTTTAGAATGAGCAATAGTCACCGTTGCATCTCGATTTAAAAACATAATGGCAAGAGGTCTTCCTACAATTTGACTTCGGCCAATCACCAAAACATTTTTTGAAGCAATCGGAATTTCATATTTTTCTAGCAGGTGTAAAATTCCCAATGGTGTCGCGGCCAAGACTTGTTCTTGATTTGCTAATAAATGTCCTAGATTATTTATTCCAAAACCATCTACATCTTTACTACCTAAAATAAAGGAAACAATTTTTTTCTCATTTAAGTTTTTAGGTAAAGGACTTTGAACTAAAATTCCATCTATAGATTTTTCCTGATTGAAAAATTCAATCCTCTCAATAATTTCTTGCTCACTAGCGTTTTCATCAAAATGCTGTTCTACCGCATGAATCCCGACTTCTTGACATGCTTTTAATTTATTTCGAACATATATTTCGCTAGCCGGATCATTTCCTACACGAATAATAGCTAAACCCGGAACAATTTCTTCTTTGTCTTTTAATTCTTGTACTTTCTTTTTTAGCTCTTCTCTTTTTTCTTTAGCTAAAGTTTTTCCGTCTATAATTATTCCCATAAAACCCTTCTTTCTATGTTAATCGTTCATATCTTTCAAAAATCTATTTAATAATAATTTTTTATCTTGCAATTCATGAATAAGATTTTTTTGTTTTAAAGATGCATGTAGTGAATTAAAAACTAGAAGCATTGTTTCTTCATGCATGTTTAAAGCTATTCTGGCTAATCTCATCCACGGATAAAATTCCATTAAAAACGAAGCAGAGTCTCTTTCTAGAATGCCATATTCATCAATATTTTTCATATATTCTAAACAAAAGTTTTTATCTGACATAAGCATCTGATGAATCCACATATTTGCCCAAAAATTATGAAAAGCAAAGTCATTATTTAAATATATGATATGGCAGTCTTCATCAAGAAAACACTCTGGTAATTCTTCTAAATTTTCAGGAAGATTATTGCATACAATATTTGATTCGCATCCTTCAATAAAAATTGGATTTCCTAAAGAAATTCGATAATAAACTGGAAGTTCTTTACTATTTCCTAAATACTTTACATAATACTCTTCGGTTTCTTTATTCCATTCTAATCTTGTATTTAAAAGTAACATGGGATTTTCTAAAATATACCCTAACTTTATAAACACAAAGTCAAAATACGGAGAAAATGTTTTATAATTTTTTTGATGAAGAAAATATGTTTTTTTTCTTTCTAATCTTTCTTTTTCGGAAATTTCTGAATTTTCTAAGTATTCTTTCACAATGTTTTGACAATATTGTTCTAATAAGTAATATGGAAGAAAAATCTCATTTTCTGTACTTGGAGCAATTATTTTACACAAATTTTTCAAAATAATGTACCTTGCCTATCTATTTTTAGGTGCTTATAGGCTTTTTCACACGCTACACGCCCTCTCGGAGTTCGTTTAATAAATCCTTCTTGAAGCAGGAATGGTTCCACTACATCTTCTAATGTAGATGGCTCTTCACCAATAGATGTGGCAATTGTTTCGACTCCTACAGGTCCTCCGTTAAATTTTGTAATTAAGCTTGTTAGGTATTCAATATCAATTGCGTCTAAACCAAATTCATCCACTTTTAATTTTTTCAAAGATTCATCTGCTAGTTCGTAATCGATAATCTCTTTTCCTCCAACTAAGGCAAAGTCACGAACTCGCTTAAATAAACGATTGGCAATTCGTGGCGTTTTTCTACACCTCTTAGCAATTAATCTAGCTGCGTCATCTTCTATAGGCATTTCAAATACTCGACTTGTTCGTTTTACAATTTTTAGCAGTTCATCTTCCGAATAATAATTTAATTTTGAAACAATACCAAATCGATCACGTAATGGGCTTGAAATATCCCCTGCTCTCGTTGTTGCTCCTACCAAAGTAAAAGGTGGTAAATCTATTTTTAAATTCCTGCTTTTTCCATCACTATTTAAAACTAAATCCATCTCAAAATCTTCCATTGCTGGATATAAAATTTCTTCAATAAACTTTGGCATACGATGAATTTCATCGATAAATAAAACATCTCCAGGTTCTAAAGTCGATAAAACCGCAGCTAAATCCCCACTTTTTTCAATTGATGGCCCACTTGCAGTTTTAATAGATACGCCTAGCTCATTAGCAATGATGTGAGCTAACGTTGTTTTTCCTAATCCTGGGGGTCCATAAAGCAAAACATGGTCTAAAGATTCATTTCTTATTTTTGCTGCTTCAATAAAAACTTTTAAATTGCTTGTGATTTCTTCCTGTCCAACATATTCTTTTAAACTTTGAGGACGAATATTTGCTTCGAAGCCATCACTTGCTTGTTCTTCTGCATCTAATATTTTTTCATCTTCCACAAAAATCTTCCTTTCTCATCGCGAATTTTTCTTAATTTTTACTTCAATAAAAGTTTTAATGCTTCTTTTACTTGCTCTTCAATTTTTAAGTTTGCATCCATATTTGGAAGAATTTTTTTGATATCTATAGTTTTATATCCTAATCCTTCTAATACACTAACTAATTCATCAAATCCACCAATATTCGCTGTATCATTCGATGCTGTTAATTTTCCTTTTAAATCTAAAATAATTTGTCTTGCAACTTTATCGCCTACTTTAGGAAATTTCTTTAAATATAAAATGTTTTCTCTATCTATTGCATCAATAATTCCATTAACGCTTCCTGTAGCGAGCATAGGCATAATAAGTTTAGGACCTACTCCTTTAACATTTAAAAGTTTTAAAAAAAGTTCTTTTTCCTCTTTAGAAGAGAAACCATATAAAGAATATTCATCTTCACGAATATAACTATAGATATAAACTTTTGCTTCTTCATCTATTTTATATTGAAATGGATTGGCAACAAAAATATGATAACCTATCCCGTTGTTATCTAACACAATATAGTTAGATTCTTGATCGCACACAATTCCTTTTATATAACTATACATCATTATCACCACATTAATGATATCATACATATGTTTAAAATTAAAGTTTTAGAAAACTTTTTTCAAAAATTCTTATGTTAAAAACATTGCTTTGGTATATGACAAAGAAAAAAATCTCTGTTTTTTAAGAGATTCTTTTGTTAATTATAATGTTCTTCCGATATAGAAAAATTCTAAGTCATCAATGATGTTATCTTCTGAACCAGTAATAGCTGGAACAATGACTTTATAATATTTAAATGAAGAGCAGGATTTAAAAGTTTCATTAACAGTTGAACGCTCACTTTCATCTAAAATTCCGTTATTATTTGTATCACAGTTGTAATTACACACTCCATCTCCATCAGAATCGACATTTAAATTATATGAACAACTTTCTATGTCTCGTTCCGGATTTACTTTTACATTTTCGAAATCATAGTATGCTTCATCATTCCCGTTCGCTTCAAGTAGCCAAGTTTCTCCTTCATAAGAAATTCTGTCTGCCATAACAGTTAGTTCTGTAACAAAAGTGGTAAAATCAAAACGAATAATTGAATTGGATTCGTTACGTTCTATTCTTACTTCATTCAAGGTATTATTCATTAAATCTTCTTCCACAGTCTTAATAATCGTTGCTCTGTTTACTTGATTTTCTTTTAAATAGGAAGCATGACTATTTTCATATTGCATATCTAAAAGCAAATTAAATAAAAATAACATAACTACGGAAATTAAGCCTACACTGATAATAACCTCTACTAAAGTCATACCTTTTTTATTCATGTCATGCACCTACCTTTACGCTGGAATAGTAATAAAAGCACCCAATGTTACTTGTACAGCTATTACCTGATGCATCCATCGCATATTCAATAACTAAACGATACGAATTTTCATCTCCATCGTCTAAAGTTTTTAGATAGCCTAGCAAACTTGAATTTGAACAAATAGCCGCGGTATTTGAAGATGTACATTCCACTAACGTAGATACATTATATGGAATTAGAATAATACTACGAATATTTAATTCCATCCATAAATTTTCAAAAAATACTTTTTCAGCAGTGTAAGAACTTCCAAAGATATCACTTTGACCTCGATAAATCATTTGATATGGTTCTCCATTATTGATTCTTTCTTTTAAAAGATTTAAATTAAAACTTTCTAAATATTTTTTTACATAAAAAGTTTCATATAATTTTACTGGATCATCATAACGAATCCTTATAGTTTCAGCACTCAAAGATGAAACATACAAGGAATAAACTAGCATCAAAGATGCTAGTAAAACAGCTGTCACAATAATCGTTTCAATAAAAATAAATCCTTTTTTATTCATAACATCACTATTCCTTGTACTTGAAAAAATTTGATTTTTTATGTGGATAACTGAGTGCGCTCCCCTGCCACTATTACACGTGGCTGGGCCCCATTTTTAGGTATTCTATAGACTTAGGGTGAACGGTGAATCTTCCGTTCCTTCTCCTCCACTTATTTTAACGTTAGAGGATAGATATAAGGCGGGGAAAACAGCATTACCCGAGCGGAACGCTTTGAGGGTAGTGACAGCGCCGCTACTACTCACACCGTACACGTTGTCCGAATAGAATGAATCAGAAGTTAAGGTCCATTGCCAACTTGAACTATCATATAGCCAATCATTGTTGAAACAATTATCATATTCACGCCAACTGAGTAATTCTGTATTTAAACATGTTTCTCTATTCGTTGTACTTCCTCCACTGGTTGCATATCCATAGTCACTTGGATACATTAATCCTATTTTGCCTATCCATTCTGTTGCATGCCCACTGGATACTGTCGTACCTCTTTCTGATGTATAGATACTTGATGGGATATATGTTGAACTCCATAATCCTCCTAGGTTCCATTTAGCATTTCCTATCATTTCTTGATATGAATTTTCTATACTAGTTAGGTAATTTCCATTTAATTCTTCTTGTAAACTTGCTGTTGTCCAATCGTTTGAGTTTTCACTATCCCATACTGTTGCTGTACCCGTGTTATATGGTTCATTTTTTATAATTTTTAATCTAGTTTCTTTTGTTCCTGTTCCATCATCGATATTATTAAATACTCCGATGATTCTCCATAATTCATTATTAAAAGATACATAATTATTTGGATTGGCTCCTATATATCTTAAATTGTTATCTGGTGTATTATCAAACTTTAATTCATCTGTTTCTCCTTTGGCTAAGATTTCACATGCGCTTGTTTGTGGATTTTTCTCACAATAAGTCGGATCAGTATGAATATCTTGACTTTCATGTACTAATCCTGTTCCTTCTATTTTATAGGATAATACTTTGGATGTGTCTTCTTCTGTTGCTACACTTTCATCTATAATTAGGGATACACTGTAAACTGTGGTACTATTTTGTTCCATTTCTTCATCTTCTATAAGTATTCCATCTGTTAATTCACTTACTGTTTTCCCATTTTCATATCCATTTACGACTTGAAAACTTTCTCCTTCCTGTCTTCTTAAAACCACTTTTAATTTATGTGCTTCTATTGTGTTTGCTTCATTAGCTATGAGTCTTAATGTGTATGCTCCTTTTAAACTTCCTGTATTTTGGACACTTAATTTATAATCACATGTTCCTAAATAGAGTTTCGTTTCCTCTACACTCATTGGCATGAAACAACTTTCTTTTCCTTCTGATGTAATTGTTTGTGATGAATTTTCATAGGTAAATACTAAATCTCCTGCTTCAACTACTTGATTTTTACTATTTCCATCTACTTTGAAAAACATGGCATATGAAAGACTTAGTACAACAATCGTCATACAAATAACAATATATGTTGCTAATTTGGTTTCTCGTTTAAATATATTTTTAAAACTTAAGTTATCGTTCATATTTTTTCACCTTTATTCTATATTTATTATAACGAATTTTTAAAATAAATACTAGTTTATCCTACAAAAAAATCAATAACTACTGGAGCTAAAATCACAATTAGAATAATTGGAATGAAAAAGATTACAGATATGATACTGATTTTGGTTGGTAATTTTCCAATTTGACTTTTTACTTCTAATATTCTTTTGTCTCGTAAAAAGTCTAATTGATTATTTAATGATTCTTCTATATTATTTCCGAAAATACTTGATTGAACAATATTTAATAAAGCATTGTTAATTGTATCACTTGGTATTCTTTGTTTCATATCCGTTATTGCTTCAGCAAACGTTTTACCTAAACTTATTTCTTGTAAAGATTTTTGAAATTCTTCAGATAATTCTGATTGAATATTTTTGGAAGTTATCTGTAAAGAAAGTGTTAAGTTCCTTCCGCTTTCTAAAGTTAACGCAAGAACTTCAAAAAAGAATATGGCTTCTTCTTCTAATTTTTTTTCTCTTTTTTTAATTGGATAATCTAGAACTACATATTCACTTAAATAGTGAAAAATAAGAACCACTATTGGAGCTAAAATATATCCATTTTTGTTAAATGCTAATAAAAGAAAAAAGATAGCAAGACTAATTAGTAAGCGATAATTCAAAAGGTCAATTGCTTTGTAATGACAATGAATTCCTAATAGTTTAATTTTCTTTTCGATTTTTTGAATAGATTTTTCCGAATAAATTTTTCGTACTAAGCTTCTTTCTTTCATTAGAATTTCACCTTCAATACTTTCTTAATTACTAAAATATAAAGAATATAGAGTAAGATTACTAAAAATAGTATCATTCTTCCTAAATTGGTTGTAAACATTGGAGCAAAATAAGTTGGATTCAAAATATAAATAATGACGATAAATAACAAGGGTAAGAAACAAAGAGTTCTAAAAACAAAAATGGATGCACTTGTTAAACTTTGCATTTCTTGTTTTAGCTTTTTCTTGTCAAAAAATGATCGTTCAATTGTTCCAAAAACTTTAACAATGTTTCCTCCTGTTTTATTTAAAAGAGTTAATGAACTTGTAATATATTTTGCATCATCTAATTTTACTCGATTGTAGAAACGGTCAAAAACCACTTCAATACTTAGTCCGTAGGTCATATCTAAATAGATTTTTTTGAATTCATCACTGATGGGTCCATCAAGTTCTTCTTTAACAATTTGAACAGCTTGCATAATGTTTCTTCCTGATTTAAAACTGTTATTCATAATAATAATTGCTTTTAATAAATCTTCTTCAATTTTCTTTCTTTTTTTCTGATAATCAATTTGGATAAAGATATCTGGAAGAAAAAAGCCAATCAAAAAGGAAATCAAAAAACTCATAGGTGTCATAACCATAACTTGGAACATAAATGTTAAAATGTTTAAAAGAATAAGACCAATACCTACTAGAAATTTTATTGCAATATAATCCATTCCGCTCATTGAATCTTTATCTTCATATTTAATATGTTTTTCGTATTTTAGACTGTATTTTTTTAAAAAGGCACTTTTATTTAGGACTTTAGCAAACTTATGAATCCAAGTCCATAACCTTTCTGAAACTCCATCAAAGAAAGATTTTTCATGATCATGGACGCTTAGTAAAGCAAAATCTTCAAAACGCTTTTCTAAACGAATAATTCTTTTCTGGCGAAATAAATAAATAATTAATATGAGTAAAATGATAATTACTATGCTTTGAGTAATTAATATTTGCCATGAATAGTTTTCCATGTCCTGCTCCTTTCTTTTTTATTTTTGATGAAACATAAAATCAATATCTGTTATTCCTTTAGTAACTATTTTTTTATAAACTTTAGGTAATTGTTGGTCGTAAAGAATGTATTCACCATCTACTTCTCCGGATGATGTTAAACCTTTCTGACGAAAAGCAAAAATATCTCGAAGTTCTAATTCACCATCTTCAAATTTCTCAAGTTCTGAAATGGCTGTAATTTTTCTTTTTCCGTCACTCATTCTTTCAATATTTACAACTAAATCTATCGCACTTGCAATGTATTCTCTAATTGCTCTAATGGGTATATCTAAACCACTCATTAACACCATTGTCTCAAGACGGTTTAAAGCATCTTTTGGTCCATTTGCATGTAGTGTTGTAAGTGAACCTTCATGTCCAGTATTCATTGCTTGTAACATATCGAATGCTTCTTTTCCTCTTACTTCACCAACAATAATTCTATCTGGTCGCATTCGAAGTGCATTGATAACTAAATCACGAATCGTAATCTCACCTTCGTTGTCGTAATTTGTTACTCGTGTTTCTAAGGATATTACATGCTCTTTTTCTAATTTTAATTCTGCAGCATCCTCAATTGTTATGATACGTTCGTCATCAGGAATAAAACTACTTAAAATATTTAATAGAGTTGTTTTTCCTGAACCAGTTCCTCCACAAACGATGATATTACATTTTCCTTTAACTGCTGCTTCTAAGAATGTTGCCATGTATGGAGTCATGGAACCAATACGAATCATGTCGTCTGCTTTAGTCATTTCTCCTCTAAATTTTCTTATTGTAATAACTGGTCCTTTTGTACTTAAAGGAGGAATAACCGCATTAATTCTAGAACCATCTTTTAATCTCGAGTCAACCATTGGATTGGTGGCATCTATTGTTCTTCCCATTGGTCCGATCATTCTTTCAATCGTTCTTATAATGTGTTCGTCATTTATAAATGAAACACTTTCGTCTTTAATAATTTGGCCATCAATTTCAATATAAATCTCCTTTGGACTATTTACCATGATTTCGGTGATGTTTTTGTCTTCTAAAAGCTCTGTTAAAGGTCCATAGCCATTGATTTCGTTATCAATCAAATTGTATAAATGGCTACGTTCTAGATTGGACAAATCGTATCCTTCAATCGTTCTATCAATTTCGTCATTAATAAATTGATTTAATAACTTATCTTCGGGTATTTCTTTATCAATTAAATTTTCAACAATTTTGGTTCTTAAATCATCTAGAAGTTTTTTATCTGGGAATATTTCATAATCGGATACATAAACTGTTTTTTGGGGTTTTCTTTCAATATTAAAGGCTTCAACTAAGCTCTTCTTCATGACTTTCTTGTTCCTCCTTTCCATATAAATCCGTAGCGATTTTCATTAGAGTGGTATAATCTTTGTTAAATACACTTGCTGCTTTTTTTTGCAAGGTAATGATTTCTCCATTCATAATATAATTGTCTATATTTTTTACATAGAATTCTTCTGATATTACATAATCAATATTTGCTTTAATAATATTTTTCATATCAAAAAGAGTAAAATATTTTTTCATTGGGTCTCTTGCATTATTTAAAACGATTTTGTAATTCTCTTTTTTTAAGTCGCGGAAAATCGATAATAGACTTTTCATGTTTTTTAAATCCATAGGGTCATTGTTCATTACAAATAAAATGCTTTTTACCGCATCTAAAATGACTAGGTTTACTTCATTCAAATTATGATTTGTATCAATTAATACTACATCATATAAATACTCAGCTTTGTCAATGGCTATTTCAATGTATTTTGAGTCAATTTTCGAAGCTTGTCTTGGATCTTTAGGGCTAGCAAGTATATCTATTTTTTCTGTATATTTTACGACATAATCTTGAAAATTACGAAAACGATTGTTATTATGATCATCCACTAAAGTGTAAATATTTTTTTCAGAAGGCTTGTTTGTGGCTAGGGAAATTCCTCCACTAGATAAATCTAAGTCCATTATTAATACTTTTTTGCCAATCATTTTGTATATTCCTGCTAAATTTAAAGTTAAAACGGTTTTTCCAACTCCACCTTTTCCTGAGAATAAACAAATGCTTTTTCCTGTTTTTCTTTTCATTTTTTAGTCTCCTTCTTCAATAATAATTTGGTCCATTTCTATTCTTCCTTTACGATTCACAATTATTTCATAGGAAGGAATATTAATAAGACGTCCAAAAATGGAATCCATTTCATAGGTCAAATATACATTTACTTCATTATCGCTTTCCGAAATTTTATAAAGTTCTTTAGATAAATCATTGTATTCTAAAGTGGCTTCCATAGAGTTTCTTCCATCTTTCAGATAGTATTCTTTGATACTTTCATCAACAATTCCTTTTAGTTTTTGGTAGGTAAACTCTAAAGTGCCAATGTCAACCACTACTGCTGTAATAGTAACTAAAATCGGAATTAAAATCACGAATAAAATTAATGTTTGTCCTTTTTTATTCATAGCCTATCACTCTTTGTACTTTTAAGGTATAAGGGTTTTCAAAAATCAAATTTAATCCAGGTGTGATTATTTCTACTTCTTTTTTTAAATAAAATGTTACTGTTTCATTATCATTATTTTTTACTTCCAATAAAATATCTTCATCTTGTTTTTTTAATTCGTTAGTTATTTCATCATACGTTTTTTGGTTACGATATAAATCAATCACGTCACTCAATTCATTTTCTAGTTCGTTTCGCATGAACAAAATTTTTCCAATATCAATAATTGCAAGTACCATAAAAACAAAAATTGGCAATATGATAACGAATTCTACTAAAGCTTGACCCCTTTTCTTTTTCATGTTTCATCATTCCTTTTGCATTTCCTCTAACTCGCTTTCAGAAACGCATTTAGCTTCTCCTGGTTTTTCTCCTTCAACATAGACTTTGTCGGCAATGCCACATGAAGATTTTGTTATAGCATCTTTTAAATAGCCTCCAAAATAAGACACAATGCTGATTGTTATTACACTGATTAAAGCAATAATTAACACATACTCTACTAAAGCTTGACCCCTACGATTCATAACTTACTCCCCTATTCTTTCAATATTATATCAAAAAAAAAGACGGATAACAATCCAAAAAAACTATTTTTGAATCGCTATCACGTTAAATAAAAATATTAACCATATTCCTAAAACCATTTGAGCTTTATATCGATACATCTCATGAGAAGCAATTACTTTATCTGCTCCTGTAATAATCCAACTTTCTGTATATTTTGGCATTGTCAACGCTGCTGGAAACATATGAGATTCAATCATATTTTCCTGCTTTGCATCTATATCAAAATATTTTTTAGCATTCATAACTGCTATTTTAGGATGAACTTTAAACGTTTCTTTTGTTGTATAACTTTCCGTATCTTTATCGGTATAAAAATCATGAAGTAATGCTGCTCTCGTTGCTCTTTCATAATCCAAATGCATTTTTTTTGTTACGGAATATGTCATTTTTGCAACTCGCATCGAATGTTCATATCGACTGATTCCATGATGAAGTTCATGTTTTAACAGCAAAAATTGTTCATGATTTGCAATATCATTTACAATCTGGTCAAATTCATAAGCTTTTTTCAAACTCATTATCTTTTCACCTCGGACTTTATCATTATATCATATTTCAAAAAAAATGCAAATATGATATAGATTATTAAAACTTTTATACTATTTTATTGTATTTTAAAAAAGGAGTTCATAGAAATTAGTATTATGATTTATCCAATTTATTTCACACTCATAAATTTTTTCCACATTTTATCCCGCTCATCCAGGCAAAGCCCAGATTATATCCCCCACAATCTCCGTCTACATCTAATAGCTCTCCTAGAATATATAAATTTTTAATTTGTTTTGACTCCATTGTATTCATATCTATTTCTTGTAAAGATACTCCGCCTGAACAAGCTTGGGCGTGTTCAAAGTCTAAAGTATCTATAATTGGGATAGTAAAATCTTTTATTTTTTGAATTAAGTTTATTTTTTCTTCTTCTTTTAATGATAACCAATGCTCTTCTTTTTTTCGATGAGCTTCTTTTAAAACCACAAAAAGGAGTTTATATGGTAAAATTCCTTCTAACATTTCTTCTAGACTATAGCCTTTTAAATTTTCAGCACGTTTATCTAACCAATTTGCTAATTCTTTAGAAGATGAATTTTGAAATTCTGGAAGAAAATTTATATGTAATAGTATTTTTTTCTTAGCATGCAAATTTTCTTTTACGTAACGGCTTATATTAAATATACAGATACCACTTACTCCATAATCTGTAAGTTGTATTTCTCCCTTTTCTTGGCAAAATAATTTATCTTCAATGTGTAAAGACACCACTGATTCGCATCGAACACCATGCCAATCTTTTAAAAATGTGGTGTTACTTACTAATTGCACAAGAGTTGGTTCTGGCTTGACTATTTTGTGCCCAAAACTTTTAGCTAATTCGTAGCCTATTCCATCTGATCCTGTTTTTTTAGCTGCCATTGATCCACAAGCTAGCACCACTTTATCAAAAACTAAGTGCTCTTTTTTTGGGTTAATAATAAATATATCATTTTCTTTTTCTATTTCTTCAACTAAAAAATCATATAAGATTTTCACATTATTTGACAGAGCTTTTTTTACTAAAGCATTTCTGATACTTGTCGCTTGCATGGAATATGGATAATAATAGCCATTTTTTATTTTTGGAAATATTCCTAGGTTATTAAAAAAAGTTTCAACTTCTTTTTGTATAGAGGTATCAAAGAAACTTTTTAATGCTTCTGGAGTGTGGCTATGATAATGTTTTAACTCTTGATCTTCATTCCAATAATTGCATTTTCCATTTCCTGTAATTGTGATTTTTTTCCCACAAACATTGTTTCTTTCAAAAATAGTTACCTTATGATTTTTAGAAGCATAAATACTTGCTGTTAATCCGGATGCTCCTCCTCCAATAATTGCGATTCTTGCCATGCGTTTCCTCCCAATTTTTTTGATTTTATTTTTTATACTAAGTTTGTCTCATAAAACGTTTATATTATTTTTTTTGAACTTTTTTTAATGAAGGGCCCTTGATTTTTGATAAATCAATGCCTTTGTGACTTTTATAACTATTTATTATATCTTCAAATGTTTCTGTAGTGTATAAAACATAAGTGTTTTCATCAATACTTTTAAATTCAGGTAGTGTACCTTTATCTTGATAATGTAATGATTCATTTTCATCTAGATAATAAATTCCTTCTGCATTTTGGTTTATGACATACACCTCAGAACCTGTTTCTTCATGCATTAATAAACATTTAGTTGGACCTACAAACCGAATGTCATCAACACTCTTTAATCGAGCTATTTCTAGTAACTTTTCATATTGTTCTTGAGTTACTGAAAAAACTACAAACCCTGTATTTCTAAACATATGGATTGCTTCATATAAATTGCAGGATAATACTTTAACTTTATTATTTTCAAAACCTATTACTTCATTTAACATTGTTTTTTTATTTACTTCCATATCTTTAGTATAAAGTAACATTTGACGTTCTAATTTTTTATATTTTGCCAATCTACCAGAAAACTCTTCTTTTTTTTCGTGAATTTTTTCTAAAAGATCAGATGAACAAGGTAGCCACCTCCACGTTTTTTTACATAATTTTTCATTTTTTTCTGTTGCGTGTATTAGTGCTTCTTCATACGTATCAAATACACCATCGGTTTTATTTGAATTTGTACAAACATAATTAAATAAATTAAACGTAGGTATTGTTTTTTCCCATTTACCATTGATACTTGATTGATATGGAAAGACCACTTCATATTCTTTAACACTTTTTCCGTTTGCCATATATTTCGTCGAATCGTTTAATAGATAGCACTTAGATACAATGTAACAAACAACACCATAATCTCTTTCTAATTCATTTAATCCATGAACCCAGCCAACTTGCTCAATTATCGGCATAGCGGCATACTTAATAGGATAATTTATTTTCATAACAAGTTTCATTCCTTTCACTTAGTTCAAGGCGCACATAGGAACGAAAACCTTGAACTAAATTTATTTTTCTATATAATATCAGTCATGAAGGAGTGTGTACTATAAAGCACGGTAGGAGGAGTTGCAGACTTCCTGTAACTCTTAGGATTAAACCAGCATAACAAACAGTGCAAATGCAGTTGTTTCAAGCACACATAAGTAGTTCCTTTGAGACTGTAGA
>CAMLWN010000002.1 GCA_946490195.1 uncultured Mycoplasmatota bacterium | reverse complement strand
TGATACTAAATGCAAAAAGTATACCTTCTTTTGCATTTACTTTCGGAATTCAGATAATTTAGAAAAATGTGAATTTTTGCTTGCAAAAGCGCATTCTTTATAGTAAAATTGACTTTGTATGACGGCTGGGATGTGCGAAGTTACTGATACACTTGGCGGAGTTGTTGAGTTAAATCAGAGAATTTGTACGGAGCAAGTCTATACAAGATATAGGCGAAAGGAGGACATATGTTATGTCAAAGAGTAAGGTTCGTATCAATTTGAAAGCTTTTGATTCTAAAGTTTTAGATTTAGCTGCTGGTAAAATTGTTGAAACCGTGAAAAGATTAGGAGGTACTGTTTCTGGACCTGTTCCTCTTCCAACTGAAATTGAAAGAGTTACAGTACTTAGAGCTGTACACAAATACAAAGACGCTCGTGAGCAATTTGAAAGTCGTACTCACAAGAGATTAATTGATATTTTGGATCCTAGTAAAGAAGTTGTTGATGCTTTAACAAGACTTGACTTACCAAGTGGTGTTGATATCAATATTAAATTATAATAATAAGGAAAGGAAATGGAAATGAAAGGAATCTTAGGACGCAAGGTCGGTATGACTCAAGTTTTCACTAAAGAAGGAAAACTTATTCCTGTAACAGTTGTTAGTGTTCCAGAGAATACTGTAATGCAAGTTAAGACTGTGGAAACTGATGGGTATAATGCTGTTCAACTTGGCGTAATCGACAAGAAAGAAAAAAATGCTAGTCGTGCGAGTGTTGGCCACGCGAAAAAAGCAAACACTACTCCTAAGCGCTTCTTGAAAGAAATTCGCGATTGTGAAGGAAGTTATCAAGTTGGAGACAAAATAAGCGCAGTTGTATTTGAAGTAGGAGATATTGTTGATGTTACTGGAACAAGCAAAGGAAAAGGATTTGCAGGTTCTATTAAAAGACATGGACAACAACGTGGACCTACAACTCATGGTTCAAATTATCATCGTGGACCTGGGTCACTTGGAACAATGCTTCCAAAAAGAGTATTAAAGGGTAAAAATTTACCAGGACATATGGGTGCTGAAACTGTTACTGTTCAAAACCTAGAGATTGTTGAAATAAATGAAAAAGAACAATATATTTTAGTAAGTGGAAATGTGCCTGGTGCAAAAAATGGTATGGTGCTTATTCGAAGCGCTGCTAAAAATAATCGTAAGAAAAATCCAAAAGAAATTATTTCTTACGTAGAAGAGCCTGTAGTAGATGAAGTAGAAGAAGTTACTGCAGAAGCTCAAGTTGAAGAAACTTCTGAAACTCCTCAAGTTGAGACTACAGAAACTGTAGAAAATGAAACTACAGAGGAAAAAGCAGAATAGAATCATAGAAAGGAAATGAAAAAATGGCAAAAGTTGAAGTGAAAAATTTACAAGCAGAAAAAGTACGCGACATCTCTTTAAATGATTCTATTTGGAAAATTGAAGTAAATGATGATGCTTTAAAGAAGATGGTTCGTTTACAACTTGCTGCTACTCGTCAAGGAACTCATAAAACAAAAAATCGTAGTGAAGTTTCTGGTGGCGGAAGAAAACCTTGGAGACAAAAAGGTACTGGACGTGCTCGTCAAGGTTCTACTAGAGCTGTTCAATGGGTTGGTGGAGGAATCGCTCACGGTGTTCAACCTCGTGATTATGGATTCAAAATTAACCGTAAAGAAAGAGTATTAGCTTTAAAGAGTGCTTTAGCAGATAAACTTGCTAATAAAGCAATTGTTGTTTTTGAAAATTTAGAAATGCCTAGTTTAAAAACAAAAGATGTTAAAGAAATGATTAAGAAAGCTAATTTAGAAGGAAAAGTATTATTTGTAACAGCAGACGACTGCGAGAACTTATACATGGCTTGTCGTAATTTAGGATATGCTTATCATATCTTAGCTGATGAAATTAATGTATTAGACATTTTAAATGCAGATACTTTAGTTTTAGATGAAGCTGCTGTTAAAGTAATTGAGGAGGGTATCTCACATGCGTAATCCAGATATTATTTTAGGGCCAGTTATTACAGAAAAAAGTATTACTGGAAATCAAAATGGTGTTTATGTATTTAAAGTAGATAAAAGAGCTACTAAAACACAAATTAAAAGTGAAATTGAACGTCACTTTGGTGTAAAAGTAGTTAATGTAAATACATTAAATACAAAACCTAAAGATCGCCGTGTTGGAAGATACACTGGTAAAACAAAAACTTATAAGAAAGCAATTGTAACCTTAGCTCAAGGTTCATCAATTGAAATGTAAGGAGGGAATTTGTAATGGCAATTAGAAAATTTAAACCAACGACTAATGGTCGTCGTGGAATGTCTGCATTAATGAATGAAGAAATTACTACTTCTACTCCTACAAAGTCTTTACTTAAAAAGGCTCGTAAAACTGGTGGACGTAATAATCAAGGAAAAATGACTGTTCGTCACATTGGTGGAGGAGCTAAAAGAAAATATCGTGTAATTGATTTTAAAAGAAATAAAATTGGTATTACAGGACGTGTTGCAAGTATTGAATACGATCCAAACCGTAATGCAAATATTGCTTTAATTAATTACTTAGATGGTGAAAAAAGATATATTATCGCACCTAAGGGATTAAAAGTTGGAATGATTATTGAAAATGGTGAGAATGCTGATATTAAAGTTGGTAATGCATTACCTTTAAAAAACATTCCAGTTGGTACAGTTATTCACTGTATTGAATTAAATCCTGGAAGCGGAGCAAGTTTATGTCGTAGCGCAGGAACTTCTGCTCAAATTTTAGGTAGAGAAGATAAATATGTTTTAGTTCGTTTACAATCTGGTGAAACAAGAAAAATCTTAGGAAGCTGTATGGCAACTATTGGTGTTGTTGGTAACGAAGATTATGAACTTGTTAACATTGGTAAAGCTGGACGTACTAGACATATGGGTATTCGTCCTACTAACCGTGGTAGTGCAATGAACCCTAATGACCATCCACATGGTGGTGGAGAAGGACGCGCGCCTATCGGACGTAAGAGTCCAATGACACCTTGGGGTAAACCTGCTCTTGGGTATAAAACAAGAAAAAATAAGAAGGCTTCTGACAAACTTATTGTTAGTCGTAGAAAGAAATAATAGGAGGGAAATATGGCAAGAAGTTTAAAAAAAGGACCTTTCGCTGATAAGCATTTATTAGACAAGGTTGAAAAATTAAATAAAGATAATAAAAAAGAAGTTATTAAAACATATTCTCGTCGTTCTACAATCTTCCCTAGCTTTGTTGGTCACACATTTGCTGTTCATAATGGAAAGGAATTTATTCCTGTATATGTAACAGAAGAAATGGTTGGACATAAATTAGGAGAATTTTCTGCAACTCGTAAGTTCGGCGGACATGCAGGTCAGAAGTAGGAGGTAGTACATGGAAACATATGCAATTCATAAAAGTGCTATGGTAGCTCCAAGAAAAGCAAGAATGACTATGGATTTAATTCGTGGAAAAGATATTTTTGCTGCTCGTGCTATCTTAGATACTACAAATACAAAATCAAGTCGTCTAATTCGTAAGGTATTAGAAAGTGCTGTTGCAAATGCAGTAAACAATAACGGAGCGAATGAGAATGATTTATATATTTCAGAATGTATGGTAAATCCAGGACCAGTTTATAAAAGAATTAAATTTGCTAGTCGTGGAAATATTGACAGAAGAGATAAAAGAACAAGTCATATTATCGTTAAAGTAAGTGATGAGAAGAAAGGAGGCAACAAATAATGGGACAAAAGGTAAATCCTATTGGATATCGTTTAGGTGTTAATAAAGATTGGGATTCTAGATGGTATGCTAATAAGAAAGATTTTGGAACTACTTTAAATAAGGATTTAAAAATTCGTGAATATTTAAAGAAACATCTTAAAGATGCTGCTGTTGCTTCTATTATTATTGAACGTAAGAAAAATCGTTGTGAAGTTACAATCAACACTGCTAAACCTGGTGTAATCATTGGACGTGGTGGAGAAGATATTGATAAATTACGTAAAGCTTTATCTCGTGAAGTTAAAGAAGACGTTTATGTATCAATTGTTGATGTATCTAAACAAGCTGATTTAAATGCTCAATTGGTTGCAGATAATATTGCAATGCAAATTGAAAATCGTGCACCTTTTAGAAGTGCTCAAAAAAGAGCTATCAGAAATACTATGAAGGCTGGTGCTAAGGGAATTAAAACTTTAGTTTCTGGACGTTTAGGTGGTGTTGAGATGGCTCGTAGTGAAGGATATACTGAAGGAACAGTTCCTCTTCATACAATCCGTGCTGATATCGATTTTGCTCAATCAGAAGCTGATACTACTTATGGAAAAATTGGTGTTAAAGTTTGGATTTATAAAGGTGAAATTCTTCCTGCTAAAAAAAATGTAAAGGAGCGTGACCAACATGTTGATGCCAAAAAGAACTAAATATCGTAAGCAACATCGTAGATCATATGAAGGACATGCTAAGGGAAATACTGAACTACACTTTGGTGAATATGGTTTAATGGCTAAAGAAGGAAATTATGTAAGTGCTCGTCAAATTGAAGCAGCTCGTATAGCGATGACTCGTTATATGAAACGTGGAGGCAAAGTATTTATTAATATTTTCCCTGATATGCCTAGAACAAAAAAACCATTAGAAACTCGTCAAGGTAAAGGTAAAGGTAACGTTGAAGAATGGGTATCTGTAGTTAAAGAAGGAAAAATCATGTTTGAGGTTTCTGGAGTAGATGAAGCTACAGCTCGTGAAGCTTTACGTTTAGCTTCTCACAAATTACCTGTTAAATGTAAATTTGTTAAAAAGGAAGGTGAAGTATAATGACAGCTCAAGAAATTCGTAAGCTATCTAATGAAGAAATTTTAGAAAAAATTAAATCTTCTAAAAGTGAATTATTAGATTTACGTATGCAAAATGCAAGGGGTGCATTAGAAAAACCTGTTAAAATCAACACATTAAAAAAAGATATTGCAAGAATGATGACAATTTTAAAGGAAAGAGAAAATGAAAGTCTTGTAGGAGGTAACAAATAATGGCAGAAAAAAGAAAACAAGAACTAGTTGGTAAAGTTGTAAGCGCTAGTAATGATAAAACAATTACCGTATTAGTCGAAACTCATAAAATGCATCCATTATATGGAAAAAGAGTAAAATACTCTAAAAAGTATGCTGCTCATGATGAAAAGAATATTGCTAAAGTAGGAGATACAGTTAGAATTAGAGCAACAAGACCTTTATCTAAAACTAAAAGATATGAACTTGTTGAAGTCTTAATTGAAGCTGTTATTTTATAGGAGGTATCTCATGATAATGCAAGAATCAAGACTTAAAGTTGCTGATAACTCTGGTGCTCGTGAAGTACTTGTTATCCGTCCTTTAGGTGGAAGTAAGAGAAAGTATGCTAATATTGGTGATGTTGTTGTTTGTACTGTAAAAAAGGCTATTCCTAATGGAACTTTGAAAAAAGGAAAAGTTGTTAAAGCTGTTATCGTAAGAAGTGTTGAAGGTGTTCGTCGTGCTGATGGAAGTTATATTAAATTTGATGATAATGCATGCGTTATTATTAAAGATGATAAAACTCCAGTAGGTACTCGTGTATTAGGTCCAGTAGCAAGAGAGCTTCGTGAAAGAGATTACATGAAGATTGTCTCTTTAGCTAGTGAAGTTATTTAGGAGGTACTTATGAAGATTAAAGTAAATGATAATGTTGTTGTTTTGGCTGGTAAAGATAAAGGAAAAACTGGCCGAGTAATGAAAACTTTAAGAAAAAAAGACCGTGTTGTTGTTGAAGGAATCAATATGATTAAGAAACATCAAAAACCTAATAATGCGAATGAAAACGGCGGAATATTTGAAATGGAAGCACCTATTCATGTTTCTAATGTAAAAAAAGTAGAAACTGATGCAAAAGCAAAAAAAGAAGAAAAGAAAGCTAAGAAAGATTAAGGTGGGAATTTATGAGTACATTTAAAGATTTATATAAAAAGGAAATTATTCCTGCATTAATGAATGAATTTCATTACGATTCAGTTATGCAAGTTCCTAAATTAGAAAAAATTGTCATTAATATTGGTGTTGGTGAAGGACACAATGATGAAAAATATATTGATGCTGCTTTAAAAGATTTGGAGCTTATTACTGGTCAAAAACCTGTTGTTACTAAAGCTCATAAGTCTATTGCAGGATTTAAAATTCGTGAAGGACAACCTATTGGTGTTAAAGTTACTTTAAGAGGAGAAAGAATGTATACTTTCTTTGAAAAACTTGTTCGGGTTGCTCTTCCGCGTGTTCGTGACTTTAGAGGCGTATCAAAAACTGCATTCGATGGTCATGGAAATTATACTTTGGGAATTAAAGAACAACTTATTTTCCCAGAAATTGAATATGATAATATTTTAAAGATTCGTGGTATGGATGTTGTGTTTGTTACAACAGCTAAAACGAACGAAGAAGCCAAGGCATTACTTGCACAATTTAAAATGCCTTTTAGAGGATAGGAGGACACTATGGCAAAAACTAGTTTAAAAGTTAAACAATCTCGTGCACCAAAGTTTAGCACTCGTGCTTATACTCGTTGTGAACGTTGTGGAAGACCTCATGGTGTTCTACGTAAATATCATTTATGCCGTATTTGCTTTAGAGAATTAGCAAATGAAGGAAAAATTCCTGGCGTAAAGAAAGCAAGTTGGTAGGAAGGAGGAATTTAGATGGTACAAGATGTAATTGCTGATATGCTTACAAGAATTCGTAATGCAAATCAATTAAAATATGATACCGTTGTTGTAATTGGTACAAAAATGACTTTAGGTATTGCTGAAATTTTAAAAAGAGAAGGTTATATTAGTGATTTTGTTTATGAAAAACATACAAATGGCGATAAACTTACTCTTACATTAAAATATGGTGATCGTAAAGAAAGAGTTATTACTGGTTTGAAAAGAATTAGTAAATCTGGTTTACGTGTATATGCTAAAGCTCAAGAAATTCCTCATGTTCTTAATGGACTTGGAATTGCAATCATTTCCACTTCAAAAGGGTTAATGACTGATAAAGAAGCTCGCGAAGCTAAGTTAGGAGGCGAAGTTCTTGCCTATATCTGGTAAGAGGATTTATGAGTAGAATAGGAAAAAGAAAATTACAAATCCCAACTGGCGTTGAAGCTGTGATGAATGGTGATGTTTTAACTGTTAAAAGTAGCAAAGGTTCTTTAACTTTAAATATTGATCCATTAATCGAGGTTGTTATCGCTGACGGTGTGATTGAAACAAATAAACGTGAAGATACAATTCGTGCTAATGTTGTACAAGGCACAATGAATTCACTTATTAACAATATGCTTATTGGTGTAAGTGAAGGTTATAAAAAAGGTCTTGAAATTATCGGTGTTGGTTACCGTTTCAATGTTCAAGGTAATAAATTAAATATCAGTGCTGGTTTTTCTCATCCAGTTGTAGTTACTGCTCCTGAGGGAATAAATATTGTTTCTGTAAGTAATACAGAGATTAGTATTGAAGGTATTGATAAACAAAAAGTATCCGAATTTGCGGCTAAGATTCGTGAAATAAGAAGCCCAGAACCTTATAAAGGTAAAGGAATTCGTTATAAAGGCGAACATGTACGTCGTAAAGAAGGAAAGAAAGCGGCTAAGTAGGTGAGAGTATGATAAAGAAAGAATCAAGAAATGTAATGCGTCAAAGACGTCATGCAAGAGTACGTAAGAATATAAGTGGAACTGCAAGTTTACCAAGACTTAATGTTTTCCGTTCTAACAAAGAAATTTATGCTCAAGTTATTGATGACGAGTCTGGTACTACTTTAGTTAGCTCTTCTTCTAAAGTATTAAAAGTAAACGGAGGCAATATTGAAGGCGCTAAAGCTGTTGGAAAAGATATTGCTTTGAAATGTAAAAATGCAAAAATTGAAAAAGTCGTTTTTGATAGAGGTGGATATCTTTATCATGGACGTGTAGCTGCTTTAGCTGATGCTGCACGTGAAAACGGCTTAGAGATATAGGAGGAAACGTTTATGGCTAGAACACAAAATAATGATTCAAGAAAAAAACTTTTAGAAGAAAAAGTAATTAACTTAAGTCGTGTTACTAAAGTTACTAAAGGTGGTAGACATTTTCGTTTCTCTGCAACTGTAGTTGTTGGTAATCGTAAAGGATTAGTTGGTATTGGTACAGGTAAAGCTAATGAAGTTAATGATGCAATTTCTAAAGCAAGCAAAGCTGCTAATAAGAATGTTGTACGTGTAGCTTTACAAGATAATCGTACGATTCCTCATGAAGCTACTGGAAAAGTTGGACGAGCTGTTGTTTTAATTAAACCTGCTATTGCTGGTAAGGGAGTAATTGCTGGTGGTGCTGCTCGTGCTGTCTTAGAACTTGCTGGTGTTAAAGATATTATTTCTAAGAGTTTAGGAAGTAATTCACAAGTTAATGTTGCTAAGGCTACTTTAGAAGCTTTAAAATCTGTTCGTACTCCAGCTAAAATCGCAGCTTTACGTGGTAAGAAAGTTGAGGAGTTGTAATATGAGATTAGAAAGTTTACCTAAAACAAAAGAATTAAAAAATGTAAAACGTGTTGGACGTGGACCTGGTTCTGGAATGGGAAAAACTTCAACTCATGGAGAGAATGGTCAAAAATCTAGAAGTGGTGCAAGTATTTCTGCATGGTTTCAAGGTGGACAATCTCCTTTATATAGAAGAATTCCTAAAAGAGGTTTTAAAAATACACGTTTTGAAACTAAATACGCAGTTATCAATTTAAGTGATTTAGATAAATTCTTTAATGATGGAGATGTAGTTACTCCAGAAGTATTAAAAGAAAAAGGAATTATCAAAAAACAATTAGATGGCGTGAAAGTTTTAGCTAATGGTAATTTAACGAAAAAGTTAACTGTTAAAGCACAACGTTTTTCAAGTGTTGCTGTTACTAAAATCGAAAATGCAGGTGGAAATACTGAGGTGATCTAAGATGGCTACTGGGTCTCTCAAGTTATTTTCAAAAGAAGCCAAAGATTTAAGAAAGAGAATATTTTTTACTTTATTTGTTCTAGGCATTTATGCTTTAGGAACAGGTATTACAATTGTTTGGGCCACTCCTTGGTTAGGAACTTTGTTTAGTGAATTAGATTTTCTAGGTGTTTTTAACTTAATGAGTGGTGGGGGTTTTGAAAGGTTTGCAATCTTTGGACTTGGAGTAACCCCATACATTAATGCATCGATTGTTACACAACTTTTGACTATGGATATTATTCCGTATTTTAAAGAATTAAAAGAACAAGGTTATGTTGGTAGACAAAAAATTAATCGAATTACAAGATATTTAGGAATTCTTTTAGCTTTTGTTCAAGCTTATGTTTTAACCGTTTTCTTATTAGGTGTAAATGATGTAGGAATGATTTTAAAAATCACTTTAGTTATGACAGCTGGTACTTCTTTCCTTTTATGGTTAGGAGATCAAATTACGAGTAAAGGTATTGGTAATGGTCAATCTTTATTAATCATGGCTAGTATCGTTCTTAGTTTACCTGCAGTATTTACTGGTGCTTATGAGGTATTTATAGGTGCTGGTACATATGCTAATTGGGTTGGTATAATTTTCTTTGCAGCTTATTTAATCATGTATTTACTTGTTATAGTAGGTATTGTGTGGATAACTTTAGCTGAAAGAAGAATTCCTATTCAATATGCAAATAAAACCGTAAGTGCATATAAAGAAAAACAATCTTATTTGCCTTTACGAATTAATTACGCAGGTGTTATGCCCGTAATCTTTGCATCAATGTTACTGACAATTCCATCAATTATCGTAACAATTATTGGTAATCAAGATGCTATAAATTTTGTAAATAATTATATTATGTATACATCTGTTCCTGGATTTATCTTATATATTGCTTTAATTGTATTCTTTAGTTATTTTTATACTTTTATGGCAATGAATCCAGAAGAGATGAGTAAAGATTTAAATAAGAGTGGAGCTTATATTCCTGGAGTTCGCCCTGGTGCTGAAACAACTAAATATATTAGTAATGTTGTTGGAAGACTTACTTTAGTTGGGTCTTTGTTCATTGCTATTTTAGCAGGAATGCCAATTCTTATATCTAATTTAACTGGGTTACCTCAGTCTGTTGCTATCGGAGGTACTGGAATACTTATTGTTGTAGGTGTAGCTATTGAAACTTATAAACAAATTCAAAGTGGACTTGTTTCAAGAAAGTATTCAAGTAGGAGAAGAAATTCGTGAAGAACGTAATATTTCTTGCTCCTCCTGCCGCAGGCAAGGGAACGTTCAGTGAGTTTTTAACAGATAAATATGGTTATCAACATATTTCAACAGGTGATTTACTTCGTGATGAGGCTATTACAAATAAAGAGCTTGCATCAAAACTTTTATCAGGAAGTTTAATTGATGATGCTTTTGTAATGAATCTTGTTTCTTTAAAGTTGCGTTCTTTAAAAGAAACTGATTTGTTTATTTTAGATGGTGTGCCAAGAACTTTAGAACAAGCAAAAACTTTAGAAAGTTTGGTAGATTATCAAAATTTGATTGTTGTTTATTTAGATGTTCATAAAGATATTTTATTAAAAAGAGTTTTAGGACGTTTGGTTTGTCCAAATTGTGATCGAAACTATAATCTTTATTTTAAAAGTTTTTGTCCAAAAAAACAAAATTATTGTGATGATTGTGGAGTTCTTTTGAAAAAAAGAACGGATGATACGGAAGAAGCTTTTTTGAAAAGATATCAACAATATTTAGATAGAACAAAACCTATTTTAGATTTTTATGAACAAAAGGATTTGCTTATTAAAATTACTAATAATTCAGAAGATCAGACAGAAGCTCTTCATGAGTTGATGGAGGTAGTTCATGACAATTAAAAGTGCTCGCGAAATTCAGTTGATGAAAGAGGCTGGTCATATTAATTATTTGGCTCATAAAGAAATGGAAAAGTATATGAAGCCTGGAATTACTACTAAAGAAATTGATAAACATATTTATGATTTTGTTACTAAGTTAGGTGGTTATCCTTCTTGTTTAGGTTATGAAGGTTTTCCTGGAAGTGCTTGTATTAGTATTAATGATGAAGTTGTTCATGGTATTCCTGGAAAACGAAAACTAAAAAATGGAGATATTGTTAAACTTGATTTTACCGTTCGTAAGGCTGGTTATGAAAGTGATATGACAAGAACCTATTTAGTAGGAGAAGTAGACCCTAGAATAGAGCAAATGGTTAAAGATACTGAAGCTGCTTTATATGAGGGCTTGAAAGTTATTAAACCTGGTGCTAGAATAGGGGATATTGGACATGCGATTAGTTCTTATGCTCATGCTCATGGTTTATCTGTTGTTGAAGAACTTGTGGGACACGGTATTGGAACCGATATGCATGAGGCACCTGATGTACCAAATTATGGGGAAGCAAATACTGGTTTAGTTTTAAAAGAAGGAATGACTTTAGCAATTGAACCAATGCTTAACTTAGGAAGTAAAGATGTTGTAATGCTTGATGATGATTGGACTGTTGTAACTGAAGATGGAAGTCCATCAGCACATTTTGAACATACCGTTTGCGTTACAAAGGACGGATATGAAATTTTAACAGGAGAATAGAAAAATATGGCTAAAAAAAATGATCGAAAAAGTAATTTACAAAGTAAAGATGTTGTAAAACAAAGACCTGTCAGCAGTGGTAGGTCAGATAAGATAGAAGTGGAAGGAAAAGTAGTAGATGTTTTAAAAGGCGGAGACTACATTGTAGAACTTCCTAATGGTTATACTGTAGAGGCCTACGTTTCTGGTAAAATGCGAGTAAATATGATTCGTATCTTACCAGGTGATACAGTCACCATAGAACTTTCTCCTTATGATTTAACACGTGGGCGCATTGTATGGAATAAAAGATAATGGAGGTAAAATATTATGAAAGTTAGACCATCTGTAAAGAAAATTTGTAAAAAATGTAAATTAATTAAAAGAAATGGAAAAGTTATGGTTATTTGTGAAAATCCAAAACACAAACAAACTCAAGGGAAATAGGAGAGTGAAATTAGTATATGGCAAGAATTAAGAATATTGAATTACCTAATGAAAAACATATTTGCATCGGTTTAACAGCTATTTATGGTATTGGTAGACCTTTAGCTAAAACTATTTGCGAGAATGCAGGAGTAGAACCTTCAAAAAAAGTTAAAGATTTAACAGATGATGAAGTTCAAAAGTTACGTAAAGAAGTTGATCAATATACTGTTGAGGGTGATCTTCGTCGTGACGTGCAAATGAGCATTAAAGAGAAAATGGAAATTAACTCTTATCAAGGTATTCGTCATAAAAAAGGCCTTCCTGTACGTGGTCAAAGAACTAGTAGAAATGCTAAAACTCGTAAAGGAAAAGGTAAAGTAGTTGCTAATAAGAAAAAAGTAGGTAAATAGGAGGTAAGTGTTTATGGCATATAATAGAAGAAAAAGAAAAGTTAAAAAGAATGTTCCTGAAGCTGTTGCTCATATTCATTCAACTTATAACAATACCATTGTTACAATTACAGATAAAGAAGGAAATGTATTAAGTTGGGCAAGTGCTGGAACTATAGGATATAAAGGCTCTAAAAAGAAAACTCCTTTTGCAGCTGGTACAAGTGCTGAAGCTGCTGGACGTGCTGCATTAGACTGTGGTGTTAAGAAGGTTGAAGTACACGTTAAAGGATTAGGTGCTGGTAGAGAAAATGCGATTCGTCAATTACAAGCTGTTGGACTAGAAGTTACAAGTATCGTTGATGAGACACCAATTCCACATAACGGATGCCGTCCACCAAAAAGACCAAGAAATTAGTAGGGGAAGGGGATTAGATTATGATTAAATTTGAAAAACCAGATTATAAAATTACAGAGTATCAAGAAAGCAATCACTATGGAAAATTTGAATTAGAACCTCTTGAAAGAGGATTTGGAACCACTATTGGTACTGCTTTACGTCGTGTTATGTTATCAAGCATGCCTGGATGTGCAATTACAACTGTAAAGATTGATGGTGTACTTCATGAATTCCAAAAAATTGATGGTGTTTATGAAGACGTAACAGCAATTGTTTTGAATTTAAAAGGTGTTGTTTTAAAAAATCATACAGAAGAAGCTAAAACAATGCATTTAGTTGCTAATACACCAGGTCCAGTTACTGCTGGAATGATTGAGCATGATGCAGATATTGAAGTTGTAAATCCTGACTTTGTTATTTGTAACTTAGTTGAAGGTGGAAAAATTGACATGACTCTTACATGCAATAATGGTAAGGGATATGTTGATTCTAAAGAAAATCAAAAATTATTTGCTGAAGATAAACCAGGAGTTATTGCAATTGATTCTTTATATAGTCCTGTTGAAAGAGTAGCTGTTGATGTTGAAAGTGCTCGTGTAGGACATAATGAAAACTTTGATAAGTTAATTATGGAAGTTCAAACCAATGGAAGTATTACACCAGAAGAGTGTATGGCTTTAGCAGCTAAAATTTTAATTGAACATTTTAGTATTGTAGCAGATTTAAATTCAATTAGTGATGTTGCAGGACTTATGAGTGAAAAGAAAGTTGATACAATTACAAAAACACTAGAAACCCCTATTGAAGAAATTGAGTTCTCTGTTCGTGCTTATAACTGTTTAAAAAGAGCTGGAATTCATACAGTACAAGATTTAATCAATAAAAAAGAAGTGGAAGTTACGAAGATTCGTAATTTAGGTAAAAAATCATTAAAAGAAGTTTTAGATAAAGTTGAAGAAATGGGACTTAAGTTCCGCGATTAAGGAGGTATTTAAAAATGGCTTATAGAAAATTAAGTAGAGATTCTAAAAAGAGAAGAAGTATTCTTGCTGGTTTAACAAAAACTGTTATTTTAAATGGCAGTGTTGTTACTACAGAAGCTCGCGCTAAAGAAGTTCGTAAATTTGTGGATAAGTTAATTACCTATGGTAAAAGAGGAACTTTAGTTTCTCGTAGAAAAGCTTTAGCTTTTGTACATAATGATAATGAAGTAGTTAGTAAAGTATTTAATGAATTAGCTACAAAATATCAAGATCGTAATGGTGGATATACAAGAATTATTAAGATTACAGAACGTATTGGTGACGACGCATTACAAGTTCGTTTAGAATTAGTTTAACTCAAGGAAACTTGAGTTTTTTTGTTAATTTGTTGTCAATTAAAGTAGAAAATAAATTTTTTTTAAAAAATGTATGGTATCTTTAATAAAAGGGTGTTTATTATGATTAAACAAATTCATATATTTATTACAAATCATTTAAATTATGAAATGGAAGCAAAAATTGATTTTTCAAGTAAGAAGTGTTTATTAAATCAAAAATCTTATTCAATATCAGATAGTTTTTTAGAACAATTGCTGAGTATTCTTTCTTCTTTTTCTAACTCTGTTTCTTCTAGAAATGTTATTGATGCTGAAGAGTGTAGAATAACTATAATAAGCGATAAAGTCGAAAAATTTTCTTGGAAAGGAAAATTCCCATTAAAATATTTACAGTTAAAGGAATTGTTAGGTGATTTATATGATTCAAAATTATCGTAAAATTTTTAATGCACAAGAACTGATAGATAATAACTTTCCTAAACTTATTGAACTTTTTGTTCAATATTATGGGGAAGATGCTCGTGAAGATATTGTAAAAAGCTTTCAAAAAGCACTTATAATCCCTTATTATTCTCCTCAAGCGTTAGAAAAATTTTTGAATAGTCTTGAATTAGATTTGTCTAAAAAAATGTTAAATCAGCTTCTTGTTGATGAAAAGTTATCTTTAGATTATAATTTTTTGTTTGAAAATTATTCTTTAAAACAACTTCAATTTATGCCTATTAAAAAATTTCATGAATTATATAAGATGCATAAGGCTTCTTTAGATGGACGACTTCAAGATTTTTATCGTCGAGGATATTCTAGGTTAAAAGATTTTTTAGATAATATGTCTTTTGAAGAGTATTGTACATGTGTTCATGAACATCGAGTTCCAAAATTTTTGGAAAATATTACTTCAGAAGAAAGTCATGATATAAATTATTTTTTTAATGAGGAAAATTGTCGGAAAGAGTATTTGAATACTTTTATTGAAAATATATTTTTTTGTCGAAAAATTGATCCTTCAATAGATTCCAATAATTTTGAAGAAAAGCTAGAAGAAGAACCTTTTCAGAAATTATTAAGCTTCAATGAAAAATTAGATGCTCTTCAAGAAGAATATCAGAATCAATTAAATTTTTTTCAACCTTATTATCAGGTTGCCTCAGATTCAAAAGCTTTATACAATCAGTTATCAGATAAATATTTTAAAGAATATTTAAGAGCTAATTTGCATTTTGTAAAACCAGAAGAAAGAAAAAGTGTTGAAGAATATCTTGAAGGAAAGAAAGAGTTTTCAGTTTTAAGTCAAAGTGTTCAAAGTATTTTTGGCGATAGTTTATTTGGCACCTCATTACTTGAGTTTTTTCAGGAGGAAAAAGAAGAGTGTTTAGAAAATGATTCCTGGGATGCTGATTATGTAAAAATGAATAGAATTTTTTATTTTAATCATTTAGGATTAGATTTAGGGGATGATTACGAGCAATATGTTTCTTCTTCAGAAGCTCAAAAAATATGGCCTTCTTCAGAAATGATTTCACAATTTTTTCAAATACGTGAGCAATATATTGGAGAGTTAAAAAAAGATTATTTTGGTCGTTTAGCGTGTAATAAAAAGTGGTTAGAAAAAATTCATTCTTTAAATTTGTTATTTCCTAATCATGGCTTTGATTTTGATTTGTATCAAACTGATAGTACTTCAGTTTCTCCAAATATTCAAAAAACAGAAGAAGGGTATGGACTTTTCTCCCTTTTGTCTTTATGCGTTATAGATAGTAATGGAAGTTCTAATCACTTAGATCATTATTTGATTCATGAATTAAATCATATTTATGAGTCTTATTTGATAGATTCTCAAGAAGAAAAATTTCAAATTATTAGTGGTTGGGATGATTCTACTTTATTTTTAGACAAAGAAAATGAAAGTGCTCCAATTTATAAGTTGTTTAATGAGGTTGTAAATGAGTTAATTAGCCAAGAAATTTGTGGAATTATGAAACAAGAAAAATGCTTTCTTTTTGATGATGAGACCACTTTTCAATCTGAAAATGTAACAAGTTATGAACACGAGTTCTTTCTTGTTAAAGAATTTTTTGAAGAATTTAAACCTATTATAATTGCAAGTAGGCAAAAAGGAAATGTTCAGTTAATTTGGGATGCTGTTGGTAAAGAAAATTTTGATGAATTAAATATTTTGATTAATGTTTTTGAACAATATTTTTCAGGGCAAAATTATTATTATTTAATGGATTTGCTTGAAAATAAAGAGAATACGGTTGAAACAAACTTTTATTATGAATTAATAAAAAGAAAAGACGAAATTTTAGAAAGAATGAGAGAATATCAAAGATCATCTTCAATAAATTATTCTTTTAAATAAAAGATTCAAGTAAATTAATTATTATTATTTTTATGCAAAAACTTTTTACTTTTATGGAGAAGATATTAAACTATTTACCTATGACAATTTTTGATATATTTTGTCGAATGTGTTGCATGAAAACAAAAAGTATGTAGAATACTTCCTCGAAAAGGAGGAATAAAATGACTGAAACTTGTTCTTTTAAATGATCGAATAATCAAAAAGTTGTTATCAGGTAATACACCTGTTTTAAAAAAATATGTAAAAGAAATACTTGAAGAAGTAACCGGAAGGAAAATTGAAGAAGAAGTAAAGCTTGTTCATCCTAGTATTGGAATAAATAAAAATATTGTAAATAGTGAAGTAGATATTGTACATGAAACAGAAGATACTTACTACAATATTGAAATCAATAAAGATTATTCGGAAAAGTTAGATAAAAAGAATTTAGCTTATTTGCATCAATTAAGTTTACGAAGTATAAAAAAATCTAAAGAATATAATCAAACAAAGAAGGTTATACAAATAAATTTAGACAATTATGATCGATTTAAAGAAGGAAAATTTATATATAAGACAAGTCTAATAGAAGAGAATATTTATGTAAAAAGAAATGAAGAGATAGAGATATATGATATCAATCTTGACTATCTAAAATATGTAGCTTATAATGATATCAAGAAAAATAAATTAGAAGATTGCTTTATTTGCTAGTAGAAAGAGATGAAAAAAAAATTAAAGAAATATATGAAGGAGATAAACTGATGATGGATGTAAAAAAAGAAGCCGAAAGAATAATGGAAAATTTTGATGCTTTATTATATTATGATCCATATGAATTAGGAAAAGAAGTTGGAATGGATAAAGGTATTGATATTGGACGAGATGAAGGAAAAACAGAAACTGCTTATAATTTAGTGAAAGCAGGAGTAGATTTAGGAGTTATCTCCAAAGCGACAAATATAAATATAAAAGAGCTGCAGAAAATGGCAACTTCGGTGAATAAAGAATTTTAAGAGAATATTTTTAATTTTTATTTATAATTGCAGTTTTTTCTTTCTTTTGCTATACTTTAATAGATGAAAGAAAGTGATTTTTATGGAAAAAAGGACAATTTTAACTGGCATACGTCCTACTGGAAATTTGCATTTTGGTCATTTATTTGGAGCCGGGAAAACTTGGTTGGAATTGCAAGATAAATATGATTTTTATTTAGAAATTGCTGATGTTCAAGCTTTAACTGATAATTTTCATAACCCTAGTAAAGTTCACTTAAATGTTTTTGAATTAGCAAGTGATTTATTATCTATTGGAATTGATCCAAAAAAAGTGCATATTTTTATTCAATCACAGATTCCTGAGATTGCTGAGTTAACTGTTTTTTATTCAAATTTAGTAACCATGGCAAGATTGTATCGTAATCCTACTGTTAAGACAGAAATTGCTCAAAAAAAGGCTTTGTTTGGTAATGATGGGGAAATTGTTACTTATGGGTTTGTAGGTTATCCTGTAAGTCAAGCGGCAGATATTACAGCTTTTAAAGGTGAGTTAGTTCCTGTTGGAGAAGATCAACTTCCTTTAATTGAACAATGTCGTGAAATTGTTCGTAAGTTTAATTCGATTTATGGGAATATTTTAAAAGAACCTGAGCCTTATCTTTCTAAAACTCCTAGAATTAAGGGATTAGATGGTAATGAAAAAATGGGAAAAAGTTTAGGAAATGCTATTTTTTTAGTAGATGATGAAGACACTATTACTAAAAAAGTTATGGGTGCAGTGACAGATACAAAAAAAATAAAAAAAGATGATCCGGCTAATCCAGATGTATGTATGGTATATTATTATCACAAATTAGTAAATCAAGAAAATTTAAATACAGTTTGTGAAGAATGTAAAAAAGGTGCACGTGGATGTGTACAGTGTAAAAAAGAATTAATTGTTAAAATGAATGAATTTTTAAAAGAAATTCGTGAGAAGAAGCAATATTATCGTGATCATCCTGAGGAAGTTTTAGATATTTTAAAAAATGGAACTAAAGATGCACGAAAAATAGCTATTGAAACAATGCATGATGTAAAAGAAGCTATGCAAATTGATTATTTTGAAAGCAAATGATTTACTATAAAAAAAAATTATCCTGTTAAGTGGATAATTTTTTTTCAATGAAAGATACAATTTCATAGATGATAAAAGATAGTATAATTAAAACAATAATTCCAGCCATGACTAAGGTTAGATTAAATACTTGTGTTCCATATATGATTAAATATCCTATTCCTTTTTTACTTACTAAGAATTCGCCCATGATTACACCAATTAAGGTCATGGAAATGTTAATTTTTAAAGAAGAAATAATTGTTCTTTTTGATTCTGGAATAATTAAATATTTTAAAATTTGTCCTTTGGTAGCTCCAAAAGATTTTAATAGTTTAATTTTTAATGGATCTACTCCTTGGAACCCATTATAGATGTTCATAATACTAACAATTAAATTGATTAATAAAGCCATGACAATTATTGATTTTGTGTTTGCTCCAGCCCAAATGATGATGATTGGACCTAAGGCTACTTTTGGTAAACTGTTAATCATTGTTAAAAATGGATCAATAATTTTAGCTAGTGTTGGACATTCATATAGAATAATCGCGATTATAAATCCTAGAGATATGCCTATTGTAAACGCTAATATTGTTTCATAAAGAGTTGTAAAAATATGACTCCATAGTTCACCACTTATGATAAGTTCATATATAGTGTTAAATATACGGCTTGGACTTGAAAAGATAAATGGATTTAGTATTTTGTTATTAGCAAGAATTTCCCATCCAACAAAAAAAGTAATTACGATTAAGATTTGAATTAAGATAATAAAAAGTTTTTTTCTTTTTTTCTTTTTTATGATTTTTTTTGTTTCTTCAGACATTGATATCTAAATCCTTCCATATTTTATTATAGTAATCCGAAAATTCTTTGGCTTTTCTATTTTCAATTGGATTTTTTTTGTTGGTTAAAACTATATCGTATATATTTTTTACATAGCAGGGTCTTTTTGATAAAACGACAATTCGATCTGACATGGATATTGCTTCAGCAATATCATGTGAAACCATAATTGTAGTGATGTTTTCTTTTTTTATTATATTAAAAACATCATCACTTACAGCTAATCTTGATTGATAGTCTAGTGCACTAAAAGGTTCATCTAATAACAATATATCTGGTTTAATTGCGAGAGTTCTAATTAAAGCCACCCGTTGTTTCATTCCTCCTGATAATTCATGAGGGTATTTGTTCATAAATTCTTCTAATTTGTATTTTTTAAATAAGTCTTTAACATAATTTTCGCTTTCTTTTGTTTTTTTCTTTTGAATTTTTAAACCCAAGAGGGCATTTTGATAAATTGTTAACCAAGGAAATAGGGCATCGTTTTGTAACATATAGCCAATTACAGGATTCTCTTTATGAAAAAAGAAAAAACCGTCTGTTTCTTTATCAATTCCAGCTAGAATGCTTAATAACGAAGATTTTCCACATCCGCTTGAACCAATTAAAGTTACGATTTCTCCTTTGTGAATTTGTAAAGTAATATCTTCTATGGCTTTTATTTCTTCTCTATCCGTTATGTAATTTTTTTTGATTTGATTAATTTCTAATAAATTATTCATTGTTTAAGTTTTGTATTAAATCAGTATATGGTACATACTCTTCTAATAAATCATTTTCAATCATTAAATCTTCTAAGTTTGTAAAATATTTTTCTGGAATATATGTTGTTTCTAACCAAGAGTCACTATCTTTGTATCTTTGAACAATTTTTTCTAAATCATCTAAGCTTGTATCAGGAAATTGTGGTAGTATTTTTTCGGCAATGGTACGAGCATCATTGTTTTTGACAAATTCTAATCCTTTATTTATTGCGTTATTAAATTTTATTAATGTTTCTTTGTTTTCATTTAAGTAACTTTTTCTTGCATAGAATGCTGTATAAGGCATTTCTCCTGATAGTTCTCCAATTGATGCAACTACGTAACCATATTCTTCTTTTTCAAGAAGTGTTGCGTTTGGTTCAAATAGGTTTACAAAGTCTCCTGTTCCACCGATGTATGCTCCAGATAATGAAGCAAAGTCAATTGAGTAGTTAATATTTACTTTTGAGGCATCAATTCCAGCGTTTTTTAATGCATTCAAGAAATTTAGGGCTGGCATTCCGCCTTTTCTTCCTACCAAGACTTCTTTTCCTTCAAGGCTACTCCAATCAAAATCTTTTTCTTTTCCAATAATAAATTGCCCATCTCTTTTTGTAAGACCAGCAAATGTTACTAAATAATCTTCTTCTCCTCCATCATAAACGTAAATTGCACTTTCTGTTCCGGCAAAACCAATTTTCACGTCTCCAGATAAAACAGCTGCGGCTACTTTATCTGCACCTGGTGTTAATATTAGTTCAACTTCGATTCCTTCTTCTTCTAAATATCCCTCTTCTATAGCAACATAAAGTGGGGCATAGAAAGCACTGTGAGTTACTTCAGCTAAGTTGATTTTTGTTAAATTTGTGGTTTCATCTTTTGGTTTAAATAGTACATAAATAGTAATCATTCCGGCAATTAAAATTACCCCGATGATTATTGCAATAATTTTCTTTTTCAAAACAAATTCCTCCTTTTTGTTTCCATGGTATTTTATGTAATTTGTCTTTTGATGTTCATGACAAAAGTAGTGTAAAACGCATTTTTCTTTACATTTTTAGACATTCTTTTTTTGGGTTATGTTGTCTAGTTTTTCAATTTTTCTTTTATTTATCGACTAAAATTTGTCAAGTCCTTTTTTGTAAAAAGTTGTTTACAAAAAAAGTTTATTTTGCTATAATATTTTCAGAATAAAGGGAGTGTGACTCAGTCATGACAGTAAATACAGAAGTTCTATTAGATAAATTATATAATTTGCGTGGTTCTGATAGTGACATTTTAAAAGAAATGGATCGTCAAAAAAATAAAGCCGAGCAAACAAGAGATAGAACAACAGAAGAGAAAGCAAAACTTCAAAAAGATATAGAAAGTTTAAAAAAACAAAGAGAAGAGTTAGAAGATCAAGGCGAGAAATTTAAAGAAGTTTTGCAAGGAATTCATCGTGAAGACTACGCTACTGTTTTAGATCGTTTACGTATTGATTTTGATCCAAAAAATCTTTTAGAAAAATTAGACAAGAATCTTCCTAGAACTATAGATAATGTTGAGCGCGATACAAAGAAAGCTGAAGATGAATTAGTTAAAGTTGAGGAAGAAATGAATACAGCAATCACAACTATTGAAGAACTTGGTATTCGTAAAGATGCTGCGCTTGCTAATCAAGAAAAATTGAATGAATATTTTGAGCTTGCTTTAGAAGGACATATTAATATCACGCGTGATTCTATTACTTCTTTATTGGAAGAATTTGGATTTAATGAAGCTGAGCAAAGAGAAACTGCAAAAATTTTGATGTTCCCAGAAGATGCTTTATTTGCATATGATTCAAAGGTTAAAGCAAAAGATAAAGCTGGAAAATCTATTTCTGAGGTTATTCATGAAGCTAAATCTATGAGTCCTGAAGTAACAAATACACCAGATATTCAAAATGATAATTATGTGGCAGAACCTCAAGTAACTGATGAAGTATCTGAAGTAACTGAGGAAGATGAACGTAAAAGTCAAGTTATTGAAACATTAAAAGATTGTGGAATTGATTATTTAGATTTTACAAGTGAAGAAATGGATGATTTACTTGCGCATTTTGATGAACAAGTTGTTCGTGATAATATTGAACTTATGAATTCAAAAAATATTGCTTTAGATGTATTTATTCATCATATTTCTATGATGTATGATAAAGAGTTAAGAAGAAAAGTAGAATTATTACTTAATGTTGGTAAAGAAGCGATGGATATTTATTTGAATCCAAATGTTTTAGTAAAATATACATGTGATCAATTGGAACGAGTTGTGTCTGTAATCGCAGCTAATGGAATGGATCCGAAAGAAATTCCATTGATGGCTTATTAAAGGAGGAAAGATTTATGGAAAATGCAATTCGATTAATTAGAAGTAATGAACAATGTACACCAACTCAAGTTTCTTTGGCAACTATTGATGCATCTTTATCTGGTGGGGCATTTGATGTATTAAATTTTTGCAATGAAAAGGGAATAGATACTTCTAACTTTCTTGCTACAGCTCGTTTGTTTCAAGTGGCTGATTCTTTAAGTTCTTTCTGGAATTCTTGTGAAGAAAATCATGAAAATATGGAAGAATTAAGAAATCCTGATGTTTTATATAAAAGAGTAGTTCATTTTATAAAGAATCAGGGAGGTCGTTAAGATGAAATTTTTAGAAAAATTTAATTTTACAAAGGATGAAATAAATGCTTTTGAAAATAATACAGCTGATGTTATGCTACGTACTTTAGAAGATGCTAGAAAACTAGTTTTAGCTAATGGAAATTATTTGTTAGAATTAGGAGTTACAAATTTTAAAGAAATTTTTCAAAATTATTATGAATTGTTTTTGTTAGATCATAGTAATTTTGTTAATATTTTTAATAAATATGATCGTGATGATTTAGTTGAAAAACTAGCTAAGAATGTAGCTATTGTTGAATATTTATAATGCGTTTAGGTGTGAGTTATTGAATTTTTTATAAAATTGTGGTACGATGTTTTCGTAATATATAATGCTTTTGTGTACACAAGTGAATTGTTATATTACAAAATTTTGTATTTCTTTGGTCAAAGCATTGAAATATTTTGAAGGATAGACTCGTTAGAGAGAAACTATCCTTTTTGTTTGTCATAAAGTATGGTATAATCAGATTGAAAGGACTGAGTAACATGAAAATTTATAATACTTTATCCCATCAAGTGGAAGAATTTATTCCTTATGAAGAAGGTAAAGTAAAAATGTATACTTGTGGACCTACTGTGTATAATTATGCACATATTGGGAATCTTCGCACGTATATATTTGAAGATATCTTAGAAAAAACTTTAAGATATTTAGGATATGAGGTCCTACGATGTATGAATATTACGGATGTCGGGCATTTGACTAGTGATTCGGATTCTGGTGAAGATAAAATGGTTAAAGGAGCTAAAAAAGAAAATAAAACTGTTTTAGAAATTGCCCAATTTTATACGGATGCTTTTCAAAAAGATACAGAAAAATTACATATAAAATGGCCTGAGATTGTATCGCCTGCAACTGAGAATATTCCTATGTATTTTAAAATTATTGAGAGATTATTAGAAAAAGATTTGGCTTATATAAGTGGCGGAAATGTGTATTTTGATACTTCAAAATTAGATGACTATTATCAACTTACTAATCATAGACCCGATGAAATGGTTGTTGGGGTTCGTGAAGGAGTAGAAGAAGATAACAACAAAAGAAATCAAGCTGACTTTGTTTTATGGTTTACAAAATCTAAGTTTGATAGTCAAGAGCTTAAGTGGGAAAGCCCTTGGGGTGTTGGATATCCAGGATGGCATATTGAGTGTTCGGGTATCGCGATTTCTAATTTGGGAGAATATTTAGATATTCACTGTGGTGGAGTGGATAACATATTTCCTCATCATACGAATGAAATTGCTCAGAGTGAAGGATATTTAGGACATAAATGGTGTAAGTATTGGATGCATGGTGAACATTTAAATGATACCAGTGGCAAAATGAGTAAAAGTAAGGGAGGATTTTTGACCGTTTCTTTACTTGAAGAAAAAGGATATGATCCATTAGCGTATCGTTATTTATGTTTAACTAGTCATTATCGTAAGCAATTAACTTTTAGTTTTGAAATTTTAGATAATGCAATGCAAAGTTATCAAAAATTAAAATCTCGAGTTCAAAGTTTAGAAAAAACTGGAGATGTAGAAAAACAAGTTTTTGAAGAATATGATCAAAAATTCAAGGAATATCTTGGAGATGATTTGAATATTGCGAATGCTTTAACTTTAGTGTATGATGTATTAAAAAGTCCTACAAATGATGCGACTAAATATGCTCTTATAGAAAGCTGGGATCAAGTATTTTCTTTAGATTTAACTGTTTCAAAAAATGTTGATTCTGAGTTTGAAAAATATATTTTACAGAAAATTGAAGAACGAGCAGAAGCTAAGAAAAATAAAGATTATCAATTGGCTGATGAAATACGTGAAGAATTATTAAGAAAAAATGTTATTTTAAAAGATACTCGAGAAGGTACTACATACACTTTTCAATAAAAATACCTATATGTTTTGGGTATTTTTTTCTTTTTTTTCATTTACTTTAGATGAAGATTTTGGTATGATAAGATAGTAAGAATGAAAGAATAAAAGAGAGGTTGATCTTTTATGCAAAAAGATGTGATTGAAAAAATTGATTTATTAGTGAAAATGTCAGGAACAACTAATAGTTATGAACCTTTACAAGAAGAATTGTCTCAACTTGAAAAACAGATTGAGAATCAAAAAAATCAAGTTCGTAATTTGAAGAAAAGTATTTCTGAAAATACATATATTAAAGCAAGCGATCGAATTATTGATGAAAATATTAAGATTGGTATTGAAAATAAAATTCAGTATTATCAGGATAGTTTAGATGATTTACTTTCTCAATTGAAAGGGGTTTCACAAGATGAAACGTCTATTCATTCTTCCATTGTTTCTTTAGAAGAAGAAAAAAAACAATTAGAAAGTTTCTTTTCATCGTTAGAATTGAAGTTAAAAACTATTGGAAATAAAGATAAAAGTGTTTATCAATTTTATGAAGAGTTAATTGAAAAAACTAAGAACGATTTAGAAAAGAATCACTCTCTTTTAAGTGACTATCAAACGAAGTATGAACAAGCCTGTGATAAATTGGATCAACTTGGTAATCGTCGGGAAGATGTAGAAGGAAAATTACAAAAAGAACAAGAACGTTTAAAAGAAATCAATCAATTTTTAGCTAGTCCAAATTCTTATGTGGATCAAAAAGCTAAGCAAAACGATGAGAAATTGATTGATCAATTAACTTCTCAATTAGAAGAAATGGAACGTCGTCGTTTGGAAATTTTAACTGATCCTTCTTTTATTGCTCATGATGCGGTTATGCTTATGGTTGATGAAAAAGAAGCTGAAGCCTTAGAAAAAGTACGAGAATTAGTGACTATTGTTAAAACTAAACCATTTATGGAGTATGATAAAGCTGATTTAGAAGAATTGCTTGAAAGAACTATAAATGAACGTGATGGTTTGGCTACTCAACTTGAAAATAAGATTTATTCTAATAAAGAAATGATGGTAGTGGAAACAAGATTGAGTTTTTTAAGAGAACGCAAGAAATCGCTTTCAGAAGAAATTCATTCTTTGCAAGAAAAAATTAAAAATATCGATGTTGTTTCTGTAAAAGAGCTTATGGAATATGTTCGTGATTCTAAAGCCTGTCGAGATTCTTTACAAGAAGATATTCTTGAATATAAGAAGGTTATTTCTTCTCATCAAGAGTTTAAAACTCCAAAAAAAGAAGCGAGTTTGCGTGCTGCTTTAAAAAAGAAAGAAGAAGAATATGCTTTTGTAAATCAATTGGTGCTTGCTTTTGAAAAAGATTTAGAAGATTTAGTTATTACATCACGTAATTTAGAAGAAAAAACTTTGCAAAAATTATCAGAATCTATGGAAGAAATTGAAAGTGAAATCAAAGATATTCAAAAGAATCAAGTTTTGATGAATTCTTCAAAAGATATTTTGGCGGCTGAAAAAGATAAAGAAAAATTAAAGAAATTAAATGATGATGTACAAGCTATTGCTCATCGTCAAGAATTTGATAAAATGCCTGATGAAATTTATGATGAAATTGAATTACTTTTAGGTTCGATGACACCTTTGGAAACATCTAAAGATTCTTTATTGAAGCCAGATGATTTTGTGGATTTAAGTGATTATCGAATCGATCTTTCTTCAAGTGATGATTCTGTACCTGAAAGTAGTGTTGAAGAAACTACTATTCCAGAACCTATCCTTGTCGAAGAGCCTCAGGAAATACCTGATTCGGTACCTATTATAGAAGAAAAAAATGATGATTCTATAATCTTTGAACCTATAAAAGAAGAAGAGGTTCCTGTAATAGAGGATGTCGAAGAAAATTTAAAAGTGGTTTCTGAAGAACCAAAAGAAAAAAATGATAATCGTCTAAAAGTAATTCGAGTTGAGCCTCTATCTTTAGATACTCGAGATGTGGAAAAGTTAGATTCTGGTACAGAGAATAGTGATGATGAGTATATAAGTTTTAATAACTTATTGGAAGGTGATGAGAATGGAAATACAAATTAATTCAATCATTACACTTTCTAATGATGAGCAGTATATGGTTTTAAATGAGACATTTTTTGAAAATAATCATTATTTTTTAGTAATGGGTGTAGATGCAAATCGTGAAATTCTTTCTTCTAAAGTAGCAATTTTTAAGGAAGAAAAAGAAAATGAAGATATTTATGTTTCTAAAGTAGAAGATTCTAAGCTCATTATTGAACTTACAAAATTATTAAAAAGTCAGTTATAAAAAGTAAACGGTATGTTTGCTTTTTGTTTTACTTTTTAAAAAAATTTTAGTATAATATTTTTGTAGTAAGGAGGTAAATTTATGGAATTAAAAGGTAGTAAAACTGAAGCAAATTTAATGGCTGCTTTCGCAGGTGAAAGTCAAGCTCATACAAAATACAAATATTATGCATCTCAAGCTAAAAAAGATGGATATGAACAAATGGCTGCTATTTTTGAAGAAACAGCTAATAATGAAAAGGAACATGCTAAACTTTGGTTTAAAGCTTTACATGGAGGTAGTATTCCTGATACATTAACAAATCTTAAAGATGCTGCAAGTGGTGAAAACTATGAGTGGACAGATATGTATAAGAATTTTGCTGAAGTTGCACGTGAAGAAGGTTTTGATGATATTGCATTCCTTTTTGAAGGTGTTGCAAAAATCGAGAAATCTCATGAAGAACGTTACTTAAAACTTGTTGGAAATATTGAAGATAATTTAGTATTCCAAAGAGGCGAGGAAAAAATTTGGATTTGCCGCAACTGTGGACACATTCATGTTGGAGAAACTGCACCTGCTGTTTGCCCAATTTGTAAACATCCACAAAGTTTTATGGAAATTAAAGCAGAAAATTATTAGGAAGTATGGAAATACTTCTTTTTTTTTGATATACTTTTATTTAGAATCGAGGGATAAAATGAAACAATTAAGTAAGAAGCAAAAACAAGTGTTGTTTGTGGGAATATTTCTTTTATTAGTCGTTATTATTGGAGGAGGAATTTTATTATTTGCTAAGCCTAAGAATGAAGATCCAGATGATTCAATTTTAGATAATCATCCAATAGAAGAGGTAGCACCTGATCAAGCTGAGGATATGTATTCTACTTTAACAAGTGAGTGTAGTGGAGCTTTAGTTTGGGATTTAGGTGTTGGAGAGACCGTTACTATTGATAATTTGGCTGACACTAATGCTTGTCATACAGATAATTATTATTCAAAAATGATTGGTTATACTTACAATGATGTTGGAGTTGTTCTTCATGTTAATGTATTAAAAAGGGTAGAAAATAATCTTTATAAGATAGATGATACATTAGTAGGTCCTTATGATAACGCAACTATTGATGCATCTTTAGATAATGGAACTACTTATGAATATGTTTTTGAGAAAAAAGATGATAATTATCAACTTGTTAGTGTAAAATTAATGGAGGTTATCGATACTTCAGAAACTCCAGAAGTTACAGAATAGGGCTTGCTTAGTAAAAAAGAAAGTGTTAAAATACATTTATGTAAACGAGGAAGGTATATAAGTAGTTTATTTTGTTCCTTTGTAGAGAGAAAGTATTATAAGCTGAGAGTACTTTTAAGAAGAAAAAATAAATGAATTTCGATACTGGAGTTTTAATCGTAAATCTGCGTTAAAGATTTAGAGTGCTAGATATCTTCTAGAAATTGGGTGGTACCACGGATTTTTTCGTCCCAATGTTCTAGAAGTTTTTTTATTGTAGGAAGGTGAAACGATGAAAGAAAAAGTTTTAAAGTTAAAAGAAAATGCTTTAGAAGAAGTAAAAAAACTTTCTAAAGAAGCAGATGTGTTAAATTGTAAAGCTAAATATTTAGGTAAGAAAAGTGAATTGAATGAGTTTTTAAGTTCTTTAAAAGAGCTTTCTGTTGATGAGAAGAAGGTTATGGGACCTTTACTTAATCAAACCAAAAAAGAACTTGAAGAGGCTTTTAGTCAAAAATTGGAAGAAATTAACAATCAAGTTTCTTATGATTTTGATGAAACCTTACCAATTTATGTAGAAACTGGTTCAATGCATCCGATTACTTTAGTTATTAAAGAGATGACGGATATTATGAAAAAAATGGGTTTTACTGTAGTTAGTGGACCAGAGATGGAAGAAGAGTATTATAATTTTGAAGCTTTAAATATTCCTAAGGATCATCCGGCTCGTGATATGCAAGATACGTATTATTTAAGTAATGGTAAGCTTTTGAGGACACATACATCTCCTAATCAAGTTCGGGCAATGCAAAAGTATGGTGCACCTTTAAAGGTTTGTGCACCTGGAAGAGTTTTTCGAAATGAGGATATGGACGCAAATCATGATACAACTTTTTTTCAATTAGAAGGAATGGTTATTGATAAAGGTATTTCGATTTCTAATTTGATTTATGTTATGCGTAGTTTACTTTCTGAAACTTTTAAAAAGGAAGTAAAGGTTCGCTTACGGCCAGGATTCTTTCCATTTACAGAACCTAGTTTTGAATTAGATTGTTCTTGTTTAATTTGTGGTGGAAAAGGTTGTCCAACTTGTAAAAATTCTGGATGGCTTGAATTCTGTGGTTGTGGAATGATTCATCCAAATGTTTTAAGAGAAAGTGGAATTGATCCAGATGAATATACTGGTTTTGCTTTTGGTTTTGGCGTGACACGTATTGCGATGATGAAGTATAAAATTGGGGATATTCGAGTTTTAAATAGTGGAGATGTTCGGTCTTTACAGGAATTTGAGATTGAATAGGAGGTTTTGGTATGTTAATTTCATGTAATCGTTTAAAAAAATATATTAAAAATGCTCAAGATATAGACTTTTTACATATTTGGGATGATTTTACTTTACGGGTTGCTGAAGTAGAAGGTGTTACAGTCAAAGGTAATGATATGGATAATGTTGTCACGGCTAAAATTGTTTCTTGTGAAAAGCATCCGGAAAGTGATAAATTGTCTTTGTTAAAGGTAAGTGATGGAGAAAAAGAATACAATATTGTTTGTGGAGCGCCTAATGTACGTGTCGGGCTTATTGGTGCTTTGGTACGTGATGGAGGAATGGTAAGTGGGTTTAAAATTAAGACTCGTAAACTTGCTGGATACCCATCTGAAGGTATGATGTGTGCAGTAGATGAATTAGGAATTGGTACGGATCATGAAGGAATTTTGGAACTTCCTAGTGATACTCCAATTGGTGTGGATTTTAAAAAATTGTATCCCGTAGAAGATATTATTGTCGAAATTGATAATAAGAGTTTAACGAATCGTCCAGATTTGTGGGGACATTATGGAATCGCTCGTGAGGTTTGTGCAATTACAGATCATGAGTTACTTCCATTAGATTTATTGGATATTCCAAATAATCAAAAAGATTTAGATATTAAGGTTTCTAATCAAGAGTTATGTAAGAGATATTGTGGCTTAAAAATTGAGAATTTACAAAATAATAAAACGCCACTTGAAATGCAAATTTTCTTGCATTATGCAGGTATGCGTTCTATTAATTTATTTGTTGATTTAACGAACTTTTTGATGTTAGAACTTGGTCAACCTATGCATGCTTTTGATGCACGAGTTGTAAAAAATATTGATGTGAAGCTTGCTAAAGAAAAAGATACTTATACTACTTTAGATGGTGTAGAAAGACTACTTTCTAAGGATACTTTAATGATTACCAATGGTGATGCTTATTTTGGTATTGCTGGAGTTATGGGTGGACTTGATAGTGAAATTTTACCTGATACAACAAGTGTTTTTCTTGAATCGGCGTGTTTTGATGCTGGGAATATAAGAAAAAGTGCGGTAAGATTAGGACTACGAACTGAAGCAAGTGCTCGTTATGAGAAAAGTTTAGATCCAAATATGTGTGATGTAGCCCTTAAAAGACTTGCTTATCTTTTAAAGAATGAAAATCCTAATATGGTTATTGCTTCTAATTTAACAGATGTATATCCTGAACCTTTGAAAGAAAAAACGGTTATCTTAAAAAAAGATAAATTAAAAGCTTATACGGCTATCGATTTTTCTGATGATGAAGTTGTAAAATCTTTGAAGTCTTTAGATTTTAAAGTCAAGGTTTTAGAAGATGCTTATGAAGTCATTGTTCCAACATTCAGAGCTACGAAGGATGTTTCTATGGATGCAGATATCATTGAGGAAATTGTTCGACTTTATGGGTATGAAAATATTAAAGAAATTCCTTTAAAACTTGAATTAACAGGAAAAGAAGAAGATACGGTTTGGAATAAAGAATATGATGTGAAAAGATATTTGGCAACTCGTTATTCTCTACGTGAAGTTCATTCTTATTTGTGGTATGAAACTTCTTTGTTAAAAACTTGTCATTTAGAAAAAAGTGGTGTTACTTTACTTGGTAAAAATGAAAATAATCTTCTTCGTGATGATTTATCTTTGAGTTTGTTACCTATTGTTAAAAATAATTTAAAAAATGTGGATAAGTTAGGTATTTTTGAAATAGGAACAGTTATTGTTGATAATCAAAATAAAAGACGTTTATCCATTCTTTTAGCGGATGATGAAAGTAAGATGATGAATCTTTATTATGAAGCTAAGAAAATTGTGGTTTCTTTATTTAAATCTTTGAAACATATAAAAGTGGATTTTAAAAAAGGAAGAATGTTTGATTATTATGATGAGAATTTAAGTAATGAAATTCTTATTCATAAAAATGTTTTAGGTTATGTTCATGTTTTTAATGGGGAATGTACTAGATATATTGGTAAGAAAAAAGCTCTTGTTGCTATTGATATTGATTTTGACATGTATGTATCTTTAGACCCACAAGAAATTCTTTATGAAAATGTTAGTAAGTATCCAAATGTTACTTTAGATTATACGATTTTAACAAGTAAAGATTTTAAATATGAAGAGCTTTTGAAAGTTTTAAAACCTTTTAATAATAAATATATTAAAGAATATCGATTAGTTGGAACTTATGAAGATAAAGAAGTTAAAAAATATACAATGAGATATGTTTTAGGTAGTGAAGAAAAAACTTTAGAAACAAAAGAAATTGATAAATTTAAAGAAAAATTTATGGAACATATTGCAAAAAATGGCTTAGAGATTTTATCCTAAGTTTTTTTTACGTTGAAATATTTTGGAATTTCTTTTATAATGTTTATAGAATAGCGAGGATAAAAGATGAAACAAAAAAGAATGTTTGTAGTTATCATATCAGCTTTAGTCATTATGATTTCTTTGACCTATCAAGGAACGTATTCTTATTTTACATCAAGGGTAGAAGGAACAGGAAATACAGAGAATAATCAGTCCCAAGGTCAAACGAATACATTACAAAATTTGATTATCAGTGAATCGGCGAATGTCGTAAGTAGCAATATGATACCAGGAGATAGTGTTACGTATACTTTTACTGTTCAAAATCCAAATAACATAGATGTATGTTATAATTTATTATGGAATAATACAACGAATACATTTGTAAATCAAAAAGATTTACGAGTAAAACTTGAAAAAAGTGATGGAACAGTACTTGTAGAAGATGCTCAATTTCCTGCAACCACTAGTGGAACTACGATGTTATTAGAAGGAACAAGAATTGAATCTAGTACAACAGATACATTTACTTTAACTGTAACTTATCAAAATACAGATGAAGACCAGACAGCAGATATGGGAAAAAGTTTTAGTGGAACCATTATAGGAGAATTAGGGGAATGTGTATTTCCAAAAGCAACAGATGTAATATTAGCTAAAGGAGAAACAGAAGAATTGGCTTATGATGGCACAGTAGATAACAACTTAAGATATATAGGGTCTAATCCAAATAACTACGTTTTATTTAATAATGAATTATGGAGAATCATAGGAGTATTTAATAATATAGATGATGGAACAGGAAATAAAGAGACTAGATTAAAAATCATAAGAAATGAACCTATAGGAGAATATAGTTGGGATAATAAAGCAAGTGGAACAGGATCATCTACTTCATCATATGGAAGTAATGATTGGAGTGATTCAGCTTTACAAATTGTATTAAATGAAGGAGCATATTGGAATCGAACAAGTGGAGAATGTCCATATGGAGAAGATGGAGCAACAACAAGTTGTGATTTTACGAATAATGGCTTAACAGAAGAAGCAAAGTCTATGATAAGTAATGCTAAATGGAATCTAGGAGGAAGTAGTACATATACTGATGCAACAGCAAGTATGTTTTATGAAAGAGAAAGAGGCACAGATGTATGTACTAATAGACCAACGGAGTGGATAGGGAAAATAGGATTAATGTATCCAAGTGATTATGGCTATGCAACAAGTGGAGAAAGTAGTACAGATAGAGAGACATGCTTAAATACTGAGTTGTACTACTGGGATGGTGCAGGTGTAAGTGATTGTAAAAATAACGACTGGTTACATGAAAGTTCAGATTCTCAATGGACCTTAACTCCCAGTTCCAGTGCTTCGAACTACGTGTTCATTGTGTACAGTCGTGGCCGTGTCTACCCCAACAATGTGTCCATCAGGAACGCTGTTTCCCCCGCCTTATATCTATCCTCTAATGTTAAAATAAGTGGAGGAGATGGGTCTCAAGGTAATCCTTATCAATTGAGTTTATAATTTTAATAAAGTTCTTACTTTTGTAAGAATTTTTTTCTTGTTTTTTGATTTGTTCACTTTTATAATAGAATTATTCGGGGGAATACTATGGAGAATGTTTATAAACTATTTGATATATGGGAACAAATTTTAAAAGTTCAAAAGTTATATGAAAATGAAAATAAAGAATGTTATAAATTGGTTTTAGAAGATTTGATTCAACAAAAGGAAAATATTTTGAGTTACTTTGAAAAAAATTATGCTGTTTTGCAATCTGTTGCTGAAAAGATTGAAAAAAATGCTGGTTTTGATTATGATGATAATGAAAAGTTTGTTAAAAAGAAATTTCGAAGAACTTGGAAAGATTGTTCTTATGGTGTTTTAAAAATTTTAGATGAACGAGGATATGTTTTTAATAGTTATAAAAGTAAGTCGATTGTAATAACTGATGCTGGAGTACAAAGGGCTTTGGAAATTTATCAAAATCTTTATCATGAACCTTATTGTGTAACGAAAACCCCCAGTAAAACTGGGGGTTCTAAAAAGCTTTAGCGTTGCAAAGAAAAACCTCCTTTGATAGAATAGATGCTGTTTATCGAATGCACTAAAAATCAAAGGAGGTGTCCTAAGTGGACGTAAATAGTTTAGCACACACGAAGTGGAATTGCAAATACCACGTAGTGTTTGTAAGGCAATCGCATAAAAAATAATTTGTAAAAAATATATTGTACCATTTTTTACAAATTATTTTTTATGCGATTGCCTTAGTAGATTTTTAGTTTGCTTGTTTCTTGTTTTAAATTTTAGTATAATAGATTTAATGTTTTTAGAAAGTTGGTGAACAAATTGGTTTCAAAAATTGATAAAAGATTGACTTTAGATTATTTACAAAATCATGTAGAAGATTCTTTTTTTGATAGAAAAAGTGCTAAAATAGATTTAAGAAATTTAGCAAATACAATTTGTTCATTTGCAAATGCTAATGGTGGAGTAATTGCTGTTGGTATTGAAGATGATGGAACTATTAGTGGTTTTAAAAATATTCATAGTGATAAATATAATCAATTTCAAAAAATACTTTCTTCTTCTTATTTTAAAATTGTTCCAGTTTGTATGATAGAAAAAATAGATGCTTTAGATGATTTTATTTTGCTTTTTCATGTTTATGCAAGTACAAATAAGGTAATCTATAATGCAAAGGGAGAGGTTTATTTAAGACAAGGCGATTCTTCTAATAAAATTACAGATAAGGAACAAATTAAAATTTTGGAATATGAAAGAAATGAATCTGTTTTTGAAGATGAATTAGTAAGGAGAGCGACTTTAGAAGATTTGGATGAAGAAGTTTTAGATTTATATCGTAAAAAAATTCATACAAATCTAGAAGCTAGGGAACTTTTAAAAGCTCGTAAATTTTTAGTTAAAGAACATGATAAGGAATATTTAACAAACGCTGCAGTTTTGTTATTTGCTAAGGATCCGTCTTTATTTTTACCAAGTGCTAGGGTACGTGTTATAAAAATTGATGGTACGATGTTGTTGACTGGTACTGGTATGAATATTATTAAAGATGTTACTTTTGCTTTACCACTTTATAAAGTTATTGTAGAAACAGAAAAGTTTATTGAAACGCAGTTAAGAGAATTTAGTCATTTAGGAGAAGATGGAAAATTTGTTTCTATTCCAGAGTATCCTGAATTTGCTTGGAAGGAAGGACTTGTAAACGCAGTTACACATCGTGATTATTCTATAAGTGGTGAGCATATTAAGATTATGTTATATGATGATCGGATGGAAATTATTAGTCCAGGAAAATTGCCAGGTCTTATTACTTTAGAAACTATGATGACAGAACGTTTTTCTAGAAATCCTAAAATATCTAGAGTGTTATATGACTTAAATATTGTGCGTGAATTAAATGAAGGTGTTAAAAGAATATATAAAGAAATGAAGGATTATTTTTTAGATGATCCTGAGTATTCTGAACCTCAAAGAAGAGCAGTTAAATTGGTTTTAAAAAATAATATTATAATGAGAAATAAAAGAAAAAATGAAACTTTATTAAAAAATGATGATTTAAATAAAAGTTGGGATGGTTTGAATTTGCTGGAACAACAAATGATTCAAGCAATACATGATCGTGGACGAATGACTACCTCTGAGTTAGCTGAACTTATTCATAGAGATCGAAAAACAGTTCAGAGAAAATTAAAAAAATTACAAGATTTAGGTTTAGTTACATGGATTGGAACAAGTATAAAAGATCCACAAAAAGTATATGTTATCAAATAAAATGTCGCAGTAATGTCGCAGTAGTGTCGCAGTAATGTCGCAGTAATGTCGCAGTAAATTTGAAAGGAAGTGAAGTATGGATCCACAGAAAATAGGTCAGTTTATTTGTTCTTTGCGTAAGAAAAATGGAATGACACAGAGTGAACTTGCTCAAAAGTTAATGGTAACTAGTCAAGCTGTTTCTAAATGGGAAAATGGAAGAGGAATACCGGATATTGAAATGTTGAAACAAATTAGTGAACTTTTTCATGTGGATTTAGAAACTCTTTTGAATGGCGAAGAGAAAAAGAAAAAAGAGATAGATAAAAAAATTTTTCTTTTTCTTGGTTTAGGAATTTTGGTTTGTATCGTTCTTGTTTTTTATTTTTTCTTTCAAAATAATCAAGGTTTTTCTTTTTCTGATGTTGTTTCTTCAAATGAATCTTTTTCTATTAAAGGTGTCGCAGCTTATTCTGATGAACAAAGTTCAATTTTTATCTCGGATATTGTTTATTTAGATGAAGAAAATACTCATGAAGAATATGTTTCGATTGAATGCTTGTTATATGAAGCTGATGGAAATGTTGAAAGAAAAATTGGAGAAAGTGGAATTATTCAAAGTGATAAAGTACAAAGTTTGAATGAATTTTTAAAACAAATTGAATTTCATATTGATTCTTTTGAAATTAGTTGTAAGAATTTGAGTGAAAGTAATCTTTATTTGGCTATTCATGCTTTGACTAAAGAAAATAAAACGGAAACGTATATTGTTCCTTTAGAACTTACAAGTTGTATGGTTCATTAAGTAAACGAAACGTTTAGTTTGATTAAACTAAACGTTTCTTTTTTTTTGAAAAAAAATTTTGTAGAATTTTTGTTGGAGGGAAGTAGAATGGAAAAAAAGAAAAAAATGATAGGGATTGGTTTGTTATGTTTTGTTATTCTTTTATTAGTTTGTTATGTTGGACTAGATTTGTTTTCTCAAAATCATGAGGAAGTAGAACAAATTGTTAGTTTGATGGATAGTCAAATTGAAAAAGAAAAAGAATTTCAAATTGAAGGATATACAATTGATAATCCTAATGTGATTGTGAATCCTTATGGAAATTCTCCTTTAACTGCTTTAGTAATTTTTCAAACTGATGAAGAAGTAGAAGTTACTGTTACTATTCCTGGTAAAGATAAAAATACTACTTTTACACATACGTTTGAAGCTACAAGGGAGCATTATTTACCTATTTATGGACTTTATGCGGGAAAGAAAAATGAAATTACTTTAAAAGTTGGAGACCAAACAAAAAAGATAGTTATTGAAACTGAAGCTTTACCAGAAGATATGATTTTACCTACAAGTGTTAAAGCTGATAAAAGTAAATTAGGGAATGAACTTTATTTTTTCACACCTTCAAGTTCTGGTTATACTGTTGCGTATGATGTGAATGGAGATGTTCGTTGGTATTTAACTAATTATGCGTTGTGGAGAATCGACCGGTTAGAAAATGGGAATTTGCTTGTTAGTACTGAAAGACTTGTTAATTCTCCATATTATATGACTGGAATGTATGAGATAACTTTACTTGGAAAAATTGTGAAAGAATATAGTTTGGAAGGTGGGTATCATCATGATTATTATGAGATGCCTAATGGAAACTTTTTAGTAGCTAGTGATAATTTTTCTTCTGGAACTGTAGAAGATTATATTGTTGAAGTCGATCGTGAGACTGGTGATATTGTTAAAACTTTTGATTTAACAAAAATTTTAAATAAGGAAGATGGAAAAAGTGAGAACTGGAGCCAATATGATTGGTTTCATAATAATTCCGTTTGGTATGATGAAAATACGAATTCTATTACTTTATCTGGAAGACATATGGACGCTGTAATTAATATTTCTTATGAAACTGGTGAACTTAATTGGATTATTGGAGACCCGACAAATTGGAGTGAAGAATATCAAAAATATTTCTTTACACCAGTGGGTGAAGATTTTGAATGGCAATGGAGTCAACATGCAGCGATGATTACACCTGAAGGTTATGTGTTTATATTAGATAACGGAAATAATAAGAGTAAGATTTCTAGTGAATATGTTCCGGCAAGTGAAAGCTATACTCGTGGAGTTATGTATAAAATTGATACGGAAAAGATGACTATTGAACAAGTTTGGGAATATGGAAAAGAAAGAGGAAGTTCTTTTTACAGTCCATATATTTCTGATGTTGATTATTTAGATAAAAATCATTATATTGTTCATTCTGGTGGAATTGTTTCAGTAGATGGAAAACCTTCTAATCAACCAGCCGGTTTAACAAGTGGAGATGTAAAACTTACTTCTGATACCGTTGAACTTTTAAATGATCAAGTGATTTTTGAAATTGTTTTGCCTACAAATAATTATCGTGCAGAAAAAATGGATTTATATGAAAATGAAGTTTTTTCTTTAGGAGAACCTTCGAAAGTAGGGAGTCTTGGAAAAACAGAAGTGGATAATGAATCTATCTTCTTTAGTATTGGTGCTCATGATTTTGAAGAAATAGAAGAATCTCATGAAATTCAAATGACTCAAGAAGCTGACCGATTTGTTTTTTCTGGACGTTTCTTACGTGGAACTGATGTAGAAGTTATTCTTTATCAAAATGGTTTAGCAAAAAGATATGATGTACCTATTAGTAAAAAACCTTATACAGCTTTATGTGTGGATGTGTTTACTGAAGAAGAAACTGAAAATGGTATTGTGGTAACAAAATATATAAATCAGGAAGGTTTAAGTGGAAAATACTCGATTTATTTAAAAATTGATGGTATACTATATGATACAGAGCAATATGTGAGGTTTTAATTATGGATACAAAAGTATTAAAAGCGTTTGGAATTTTTTGTTTAGTTTTTATTGTTTTTATAGTTGGTTTAGTTGTATATGATAATATGACTAAAGTTGAAGTTTTAAAAAATGACCATATTAGTGATGTTACTTATGTGGACGATAAAAAAAACATTTATATTTTCTGGGGCAATGGTTGTGCTCATTGTGAAGATTTACGTGTTTTTTTAGAAGACAATGCCAACTTATGGAAAAATGATTATCAAATATTTTCTTTTGAAACTTGGAAAGATGAAGAGAATGCAAAACTTATGGATGATGTGATGTCTTTCTTGGATAGAGAAAATGAAGGTACACCAACTGTTCTCATTGGTGAAGAAGTAATGGTTGGTTTTGGAAGTAGTAATGAAGAAGAATTAAAAAATATTTTAGAAACTCAAAAGAATAATGAGTATGATGCAATTAAAGCATTTCAAGAACAGTAAATTTTAGAATTTGCTGTTTTTTCTTTAATATTGTATAATGGTATTTAAGAAAGAGGTAGTATTATGCAAGCAATTGATTTTATGAATGAGTGTGTTTATTCTAAACAACCGGGAACGATAGACAATGTGAAAAGTCATCCAAAATTTGTTCTTATTTGTCCAGATGGGACAATTTTATATTCGGATATGAGTAATGATGGAAAAACTATTTCTATTTTTAATAAAGAGATAACTTGTAATCAACATCAACATTATTTAGCTAAATTAGTTGAAAATTTTTTCCCTGATAAAATAGATTTGTTAGAAAAAATTAAGCAGGGTAATATTTATGCACCTATTTATGAATTTTTAGAAGATGGAAATATTTTGTTTAATAATACCACTACATATGAAGGACCAACATTTTTTATAAATGGAATACATGGACAATTATTAATTCCTATAAATCCTACTGATGCTCAAAATGAAGCTTTGAAGGAACTTGATTTATATGTTAATTATTTTAGAGAGATAGAAGTAAAAGAATATTATGATTATGAAAAGAATATTAAAGAAACGTATTTTGAAAATGGTTCAGTAGCAATACAAAATTATTTAGCTAGACGACAGAAATATGGGCATTCAAGATATTAAAATATTTGTTATTCATAATTCTAAACCAATTTATGGAGCTATTGATATTTTATTTCGAAATTCAAATTATCAAAATCATTTAGAATATTGGCAAGAGTATCTTTCTAAAAAAACATATAGAACGGTTACTTTGGAAGATTTATATCAAAATACTAGAAATATGATTGCAATTAAAATAGTTTTAGAAGGAAATATCGTTTTTATAGATACTTCAAAGCAAAAAGAAAATTATCGGTCAGGTATCTTGTTTTTACCACAGAATGTTTCTTATGCTAGAAAAAAATTGGCAACGATACTTACATCTTCATATGATTATATAAACGTTGTTTATGATATTTTTTATGATGGTGTTACTTATCGAGCAAAAGAAAGACCAATTGATAAGTCTGCAAAATTATTAAATTGTCCAAAAAGGGTATTAAAACCAATAGACTAGAAAAATATAAAATTTGTTTTTATAATGCGATAAAAATTGAAAAATCGCATTTTTTATTTGACATTTTTCTGTTTTGTGGATTTACAAAAACTTTTTTTATGATACAATGGTTATAATAGGTGGGAGAGTAGAATAATGAAAAAAGTTTTATATAGTCTTCTTCTAATCATTTCTATTTTAATTTTTGGAGGCTGTGGTAGTGATCGTGACCAAAAACTTATTATGGCAACTGAAGCAGGTTTTGCTCCTTATGAGTTCTATGAAAACGGTGAAGTTGTTGGAGTAGATATTGAAATTGCTAAGGAGATTGCAAAAGCTTTAGGAAAAGAATTAGAAGTTAAAGATGTTGCTTTTGATTTTATTATTAATGAAGTACAGAGTGGAAAGGCTGATTTTGGAGCAGCAGGAATTAGTATTACTGATGAAAGAAAAGAACAAGTAGATTTTACTATTGAATATACAGTATCTAATCAAGTTGTTGTTGTAAGAAATGATAGTTCCATTCAAAGTTTTGATGAGTTAGGAGATAAAAAAATCGCTGTTCAATTAGGAACCGTTGGTGAAGGATATGTAGAGGAAAATTATCCAAATGCTACTATTGTTTCTCAAAAAAAATATTTGGCAGCAGCCGAAGATGTAAAAAGTGGAAAAGCAGATTGTATTGTTATGGATGAACTTCCTGCTAAAGAACTTGTTCAATCTAATCCAGAACTAAAAATTATGGATGGTATTTTATTTTCCGATAAATATGGAATGGTTGTCAAAAAAGGAAATACAGAATTATTAAATCAAATTAATGAAGTATTAACAAGATTGATGAACGAAGGGAAAATTGAGGAGTATATTTTACAATATACAGAATAATGGGGGAGTAAAATGATTGAGTGGTTTAGTGAATTAGGAGATCGTTTTTATCAAAGTGTCATTTATGATGAACGATATTTATATTTTTTAGAAGGTTTGAAAAACACCTTATTGATGGCTTTTTTTGCAGCAATATTAGGTTTTGTTATAGCAACGGTTGTTTCTATTATTCGGGATTATCATAAAGAGACTGGTAAGTTAAAAATTTTAAATGCTATTTCCAACATTTATGTATATATCATTCGTGGAACACCAACGCTTTTACAATTAATGATTTTGTACTATGTAGTTTTTCGAAGTGTAGATATTTCTATTATTACAGTTGGCGTCCTTACTTTTGGGATTAATTCAGGAGCGTATGTTGCCGAGATTATCCGAGCTGGTTTTGATGGTGTTTCTAGAGGACAAAAAGAAGCGGCAAAAACTTTAGGACTTAGTTATTTTAAAACAATGAAAAGTATTGTTTTTCCACAAGCTATAGGTAAGATTTTCCCGGCTTTAGGAAATGAAGTCATTACTCTTTTGAAAGAAACTTCAGTGGCAAGTTATATTGGTATTGTTGAACTGATTAAAGCCTCTGATATTATTTCTTCTAGAACATATGATTATTTCTTTCCTTTGATTATCACAGCAATTATTTATTTGTTCTGTACCTTTATATTAACGAAGTTAATTTCCTTTGGAGAAAGGAGGTTAAATCGATATGTATAAAATTGAAAAATTATCTAAATCTTTTGGAAAAAATAAAATTTTGAAAAATATCTCTTTAGAAATTTCTAAAGGGGAAAGAGTCGTTATTATTGGCCCGAGTGGTAGTGGAAAATCTACATTCTTAAGATGTTTAAATGGGTTAGAAAGTTTTCAAGGTAAGATTTTTTTTGAAGATAAAGATATTACTAAAAATGAATTTAAACGAATGAGACATAAAGTAGGAATGGTTTTTCAAAGTTTCAATTTATTTGAAAATTTAACTGTTTGGGAAAATATAACGATTGCTCCATTATCAAGAAAAATAGAAGATGAGAAAACTATTAATGAAAATGCTAAAAAATATTTAAGTCAAATTCATCTCGAAGATAAAAGTGAGGTTTATCCTTCCTCTTTATCTGGAGGACAGAGGCAACGAGTCGCGATTATTAGAACATTAATGATGCATCCAGATATCATTTTGTTTGATGAACCGACTAGTGCTTTAGATGCGGAGATGATAGATGAAGTTTTAAATTTGATGATGGATGTTGCAAGAGAGGGAATGACGATGGTCGTTGTAACTCATGAATTAAATTTTGCTAAAGAATTTGCAACCCGAGTGATTTTTATGGATGAAGGAAAAATTTTAGAAGAGGGAACTCCTTTAGAAATTTTCAATCATCCGAAGTCGGAGCGGTTGAAAGTTTTTTTGGGAAAAATAAAACATTAGAAGGAAAGAGGGATATAAATGAATGCTATTCATGTAACTAGTGAAATTAAACCACTAAAAAAAGTTTTATTACACCGTCCGGGTAATGAACTTTTAAATTTGACACCGGACACTCTTCATGATTTACTTTTTGATGATATTCCTTATTTAAAGGATGCTCAAGATGAACATGATGAATTTGCAAGAATTTTAAAAAGTAACGGCGTTGAAGTTGTTTACTTGGAAGATTTAATGACTGATGTTTTAAATATTAGTCAAGAAATTAAAGAAAAATTCTTAAGACAGTTTATTGAAGAAGCTGGTATTTGTACTCCAAAATACAAAGATTTGGTTTTTGAATATTTAATGAGTTTTAAAGATACAAAAGAACTTGTTTTAAAAACTATGGAGGGAATTCAAGTAAAAGAAATTAATCGTCGTAAAAGAGAAACAGAAAAATCTTTAGTTGATTTAGTTACTGATGAAACAAATTTCTTAGCTGATCCAATGCCAAATTTGTATTTTACTCGAGATAATTTTGCAAGTATTGGAAATGGTATTTCTTTAAATAGAATGTATTCCGTTACAAGAAATAGAGAAACTATATATGCTGAGTATATTTTTACTTATCATCCAGAATATAAAGATGTTCCAAAATATTATAATCGTACTTATGATTATCATATTGAAGGTGGAGATATTTTAAATTTAAATGAACATACTTTAGCTATTGGTATTTCTCAACGTACACGCGCTGAAGCAATTGACCAAATTGCTAAGAATTTATTTAAAGATAAAAAATGTAAAATTGATACGGTTTTAGCTTTTAATATTCCAAATTCAAGAGCTTTCATGCATTTGGATACAGTATTTACACAAATTGACCGCAATATTTTTACATATCATCCTGGAATTTTAGATACTTTACAAGTTTTTGAAATTACTGAAGGCAATGATCCAAGTAGTGAAGAAGATTTAAATGTTCGTGAAATTAATGATTCTTTAGGAAATATTTTGGAACATTATTTAGGAGTTCCTGTTACTTTAATTCCATGTGCTGGAGGAGATAAAGTTGGTAGTGAACGTGAACAATGGAATGATGGTTCAAATACTTTATGTATTGCACCAGGTGTTGTAGTTGTTTATGACCGTAATGAAGTTACGAACCAAGTTTTAAGAGAAGCAGGACTTGTTGTTTTAGAGCTTCACGGGGCAGAGTTATCTCGTGGACGTGGTGGTCCTAGATGTATGAGTATGCCATTAGAAAGAGAAGATTAAAATGAATATTAGTTTAAAAGGAAGAGATTTTTTAAAATTGTTAGATTATTCTCAAGAAGAAATTTTATATCTTTTAGGATTAGCGAAAGTTTTAAAAGAAAAGAAAAAAAATCATGAAAATCATGCTTATTTAAAAGGTAAAAATGTTGTTTTACTTTTTGAAAAAGATTCTACAAGAACTCGTTGTGCATTTGAAGTTGGAGCAATGGATTTAGGTATGGGTGTTACTTACTTAGGTCCTACTGGTTCTCAAATGGGAAAAAAAGAAAGTATTGCAGATACTGCTCAAGTTTTATCTAGAATGTATGATGGAATTGAATATCGTGGATTTGAACAAACCGTTGTAGAAGAACTTGCTAAAAACTCTTCTGTTCCAGTTTGGAATGGACTTACTAATGAATTTCATCCAACTCAAATGCTTGCAGATATTTTAACAATGCAAGAAAACTTTGGAGAAGTTAAGGGAAGAAAATTAGTTTTTTTAGGAGATGCTCGTAATAATGTGGCATGTTCTTTAATGGTTGTTTGTGCAAAACTTGGAATTCATTTTGCCTGTTGCGCTCCTAAAGAATTATTTCCTAATGAAACTTTAGTTTCTATCTGTAAAGAAATTGCTCAAAGAGAAGGTTCAACAATTTTACTTACTGAAGATCCACGTGAAGGTGTTAAAGATGCTGATGTTCTTTATACTGATGTTTGGGTTTCTATGGGAGAAGATGCATCTTTATGGGAAGACAGAATTCGTCTTTTAAAACCATATCAAGTGAATAAAGAAATAATGAGTTACGCTAATCCTAATGCTATATTTTTACATTGTTTACCATCTTTTCATGATACAAATACTAAAATTGGAAAAGAGATTTCTGAAAAATTTGGAATTAATGAAATGGAAGTTACTAATGATGTATTTGTGTCTAGTCAATCAAAAGTTATGGATCAAGCAGAAAATCGACTTCATACGATTAAAGCAGTTATGCTTGCAACTTTAAAAGATGAATAAGTGTAAAAAAATTGTTATAGCATTAGGTGGTAATGCATTAGGAAATACCCCAGAGGAACAATTAAAGCTGGTTAAGAAAGCTGCAAAAAGTATTGTATCTTTGGTTCGTGAAGGTTATCAAGTTGTTGTTACTCATGGAAATGGACCTCAAGTTGGAATGATAAATATGGCTTTAGAGTATTCGCATGAGGAAGAAAATACTCCTGAAGTTCCTTTTGCAGAATGTGGCGCAATGAGTCAAGGGTATATCGGTTATCATTTGCAACAAGCTATTCAACAAGAACTTTATAAAAATGATATTGCTAAGAGTTGTGTAACTGTTGTAACACAGGTTTTAGTTGATTCTAAGGATAAGGCTTTTTCAAATCCAACAAAGCCAATTGGTAGCTTTTATTCGAAAGAAGAAGCTGAAGAACTTGAAAAAGAAAATGGCTGGGTAATGAAAGAGGATGCTGGGAGAGGATATAGACGAGTAGTTGCATCCCCAAAGCCTTTAAAAATTATTGAAAAAGGTGTAATAAAAGATCTTTTACATAAAGGACATATTGTTGTAGCAGCTGGTGGTGGTGGTATTCCCGTTGTTCAAAAGTGGAATCATTTAGTTGGAGTAGATGCAGTTATTGATAAAGATAAAACAAGCGCTAGACTTGCAATGGATGTTAAAGCTGATGTTTTCGTGATTTTAACAGCTGTTGATCAAGTTTGCATTGGTTTTAATACAGAGCATGAGAAAAAGCTTGATGAGATGACTGTGTCGGAAGCTCTTATCTATATGGATAATAAAGAGTTTAAAGAAGGGAGTATGAAGCCAAAAGTAGAAGCATGTGTTGAGTTTGTAAAAAATACAAAAAAAGTAGCGATTATTACATCGCTTGAAAAAGCGTTACCTGCTTTAAATGGTAAAACGGGTACTTGGATTGTATAGGAGGATAAAATGGCAAAATCTAAGAAAAAGGGGTTTTTAACCTCATTCTCAATTATTTTAATTTTAATTTTTGTTCTTGGTATTGTTTCGCATTTTTTACCAAAAGCAGAATTTGTTGGTGAGGAAATCGTCAACGGTAGTGGTGTTGTTGGAGCAAGTTTATCAGATATTTTAATGGCTCCAATTTTAGGATTTGAAAATGCGATTGATGTAGGAATTTTCGTATTAATTTTAGGAGGGTTTTTAGCTGTAGTATCAAGAACTAAAGCTTTGGAAACAGGAATACAAGTATTAGTTCGAAAATTAAAAGGACATGAACTTGTTTTAATTCCAATTTTAATGTTTATTTTCTCTTTAGGTGGAACTACTTATGGTATGCTTGAAGAGACAGTTGGCTTTTATGCACTTTTATCAGCAACTATGGTTATGGCAGGTATGGATACAGTAGTTGCCTCAGCAATTGTTTTACTTGGTGCAGGAAGTGGAGTTTTAGGCTCAACAATTAACCCATTTGCAGTAGGGGCTGCAATAAGTGCCTTACCAGAGGGAACAGTAGTTAATCAAGGATTAATTATAGGTATTGGTGTAGCTTTATGGTTAACAACTTTAGCAATTTCTATTTTCTTTGTTATGATGTATGCAAAAAGAGTTATTAAGAAAAAAGGCTCAACAATTCTTTCTTTGAGAGAACAAAAAAATATGGAAAAAGAATATGGTGTTAAAGATGAAGAAGCTCAAAGTAAAGTTGTTCATTTAGATTTTCATCAAAAGGTTACTTTATGGTTATTTGCTTTAACATTTTTAGTTATGATTATTGGATTTATTCCATGGGAAGACTTTGGAGTTACATTCTTTACTAAGTTTACTGGATGGTTAACAGGAACACCATTAGGTGGCTGGTATTTCTTTGAAGCAGCTTTATGGTTCTTAATAATGGCTGTATTAATTGGAATTATAAATCATACAGGAGAAAAAAGTTTTGTTGATACATTTGTAGATGGTGCAGATGATATGGTTGGAGTTATTTTAATTATTGCAATTGCTCGCGGAGCATCAGTATTAATGCAAACTACACATTTAGATAATTATATTATTTATAATGCAGCTGAATTATTACGAAATGTTCCAGCATTTGTCTTTACTCCACTTAACTATGTTTTACATGTAGTACTATCTATTTTAGTTCCATCATCTTCAGGTTTAGTAACATTATCAGCTCCAATTATTGGACCTTTAGCTACTCAATTAAATTATAGTGTGGAAACGACTGTTATGACTATGGTAGCAGCTAATGGACTTGTAAACTTAATTACTCCAACGTGTGGGGCAATTATGGGAGGACTTGCTTTAGCTAAAGTAGAATATTCAACTTGGTTTAAATGGGCATTTAAAGTTGTATTAACTATTGCAATTGTTAATGTTATTTTATTAACATTCTTCTCAATTATTTTATAAAAGTATTCAAAAAGAATTAGCTTGTTTTATGAGCTAATTCTTTTTTTATCCAAGTCATAATTATATTTATGATATAGGTTTGTTCTGAGGTCGTTAATTCTTTATTTTTAGGAATATGATGCCATTTGTAAAGACAACTTCGACAACATGTTGCTGTAGCATGTTGAGCTATAAAAACAGGATGTCCTTTCATAGGTGTTTGTTTTCCATCATTTAAAGGATTTGTTGGGGCTAGTCTTTTTGAGATAAAATCTTTCGCATGTCTTTCTATTGTATCCATTCCTTTTTCTTTGATATAATTTTTTTCTTTATCCTTTAGGTGAACGCTATTTCTAAATTTTGATTTACTTAATTTTTCTAAAATTTCATTTGTTTCTAACATATTATGTCCTTTCTATAAATTTGAAAACCTAGTTTGTTTATGTTATATTTTACTTGAGGGAATATTTAACAAATGAGTACTTATCTTCTTTTTGAAAGGAGAAAAGAGAAGTTATGAAGAAAAAGGATTTACTAATCACCTTTTTACTCTTAACTAATCTGTTATTGATTTTATCTTTATTGATAATTTTGATAAAAAAATAGTACTCAATTCGTGATGAATTAAGTACTTCACTTAAACTATAAGGTGAGTACTCAACCAGCGAATGTTAAGTATTCCCTTTTTTATGTCATTTCTTTTGACAATTTCATTATATCATAAATTCTTTGTTTTTATTCTATTTTTTTGCTATTTGCAATTATAGAAGGTATATGTTATATTTGGCTTAAGGGAATATTTAGCACATGAGTACTTATCTTCTTTTTGAAAGGAGAAGAGAAGTTATGAAGAAAAAGGATTTACTAATTACCTTTTTACTCTTAACTAATCTGTTGTTGATTTTATCTTTATTGATAATTTTAATAAAAAAATAGTACTCAATTCGTGATGAATTAAGTACTTATCAACCTTAAGGTGAGTACTCAACCATCGAATGTTAAGTATTCCCTTTTTTATGTCAATATCTTTGACATTTATATTATATCATAAATTATATGTTAAGTTATTATTTTTTTTGAAGAGAAAATTCTAGAATAACTTTTGTAAATTCTTGATATTTTGATTCGATTTTTAAATGAATGTTTAAGCTTTCTGATAACTTTTTAGCTAAATATAATCCCATACCTGTGGCATATTTTTTTGCTCGGTTACTCCCAGTAAAACCTTTTCTTTGGTAATGTTTGTTTTTGAACCATAGTATTTTTTTAAATGATTGATTTTTAATATTTCTTTCATAATCAAATTCCTTTCAGCCAAATGTGCACTTGTTTGGTTATTACCATTATAGCAAAAACTTTATTAAAACTTTCTTACACTTTTGTTATTAAAAAAACATCTAGTTTGTTTTTACAAATAAATAGATGTTTTGAATATTTTCTTTTTCTGTATTGCAAGTAGTTAAGACTAAATCATAAGTGTTTTTGGGTATCGTAATAAAACCAGTTTTTTCTTGATAAAGAATTTCTATTAATCGATAAGAATATGTTTTATCTTTATAATAAATTTTAGCTTCATCGTTTTTAGTTAAATTATTTAAATTTTTAAAATAGGAAATTTTACTTGTTCCTGAATGAGCCGCTAGGACAATAGTACAATTTTCACTAGGTTTACAATTACTAAGCTGTTCAATACCTTTATCTACAGTATTTAAAGAAGATGTTGTCGGATAATAAGGTTGTTTTAAAGAAATTTTGCTAATTTCTAAAGTTGCTTCTTTTTCTGTTTCTTGCTTTGTGTTTTTTATAGGAATAGTTGATATGTAAAGCGGAAGTGAGGTTCCAATTGTTGTATTATTTACATTTTTTTCAAATTGTAAAAAACTACAAAGTACGAGCAACAAAACTAAAATGCTTATTTTTCTTTTCATTACTGTCTTCCTCTAAATAAACATGAATAGCAGGAAAAAAGGTAGCGTCTAAATGTGTATTAGGAACTTCAAAAATTTCATTTATAATTTCTATTTGTTCAATCACTATAAAATCCTCTTCATCATTATATTTAAGCTCAGCCAAAATTGGTGCATTTGTTGAAATATAGCCAACTATAGGATTTGACTCAATAAAATAGTACTTTCCTAAAGGAAGTAAAGATGTTTCTAGTTGGCCTAAAGAATCCGTATAGAAATCGCCAATTCGTTCATTTTGATAATAAATAACTATACCATTTTCAAAAATATCTTCTTTAGCATAAAGAGTAAACCCGACATTTTCTAAAGGATTACCTAAATTATCTGTTTTTGTTAACACAATTTTTCCTTTATAATTAGGCTTATTAACAACTGAAAGTTCATATTCAACTACTTCTGTAAAAGAATCTCGAAACTTTAAAGAAACAAAAATAGGATCTTTTAAAGGAATATATCCGTCCAATGAATTTGATTCTAGAAAATAATATTCTCCTAAAGGAAGTAAATTGGTTTCAAATTGTCCTAAATCATTTGTAAGAAATGTTTTAATTGCTTCATCTTTATTATAAATAATTTTCCCATTTTCGAGAATATCTTCTTTAGCATAAAGAGTAAAAACAACGTTACTTAGAGGCTCATCTTTTTGATTAGTTTTTTGAAGCTTTATTTTTCCCTTTGCTGGTTTATTAAAAAACTCTAATTCAATAATATCTGGTGAATTTTTATCTACAGTAAAAAGAATAGTTTCATCATTCCATAAGTATCCCTTAATATTTTGCTTAATTTCTTCAATACGATAGGTTGAAGGAAAGAGTTCTTCTGTTATAAACTCGCCATTTTGGTTTGTTTTAAAAACACAATCTTCAGTTTGACAAACGTATTTCTTATTGATTACATCATAAATTTTAAAAGAAATATTTTCTAAATAAATTTTCTCATTTGTAGTACTATCTTTTTTAATAACTTTAACCTTTGAAGTGTAAGGTTCATTAATTAGATCAATTGTTGTTTCCTTAGGAGTTGTTTCATTTACATTTAAAAAAATATCTTCGCTTTTATAATAGTTTTCTAAACCAGAAATTTGTCTAATAATATATTCACCATAGGGAAGAGTAACATGAATTTGTCCTAATTCATTTGTATTAAAAGTATATAGAACTTTTTCAGTTTTTTTATTCAATATAGCAAATTCAGTATTTTCTTCTGGTAGCAATCCTTCACTAGTCAAATAGTGTTTGTTGATAACTAAATCAGTTGTGAACACTTCATCTTCTACCAAAATAGTCTGAGTTTTTTGAAAGTTTTCTTTAGTAATAGAAAATGGGTATTTATTCTCATCTAACTGATATCCTGGAGGAGCTTTTAATTCTTTTACATAATAGTTTCCTAAAACCAAATTACTTATAGTAGCTTCACAGTTTTCAAGTTTGATACTTTGTACTAAAGTACCATCCTCTTTATATAAACCATATTCCGCACCTTCTAAAGAAGCTTCTCCTTGAGGTGTACATGTTTTAGTGCTCTTATCCACTTTTTTTAAAGTGGTTTTTCCCGTGACAGCCTTAAAAACAATTGTGCTTTCTACAGATTTCACATCGCCCGTTGCTAAAAGATCCTGACCTGTATCATGATGAAAAAGGATAATCTCCCGATTCCAAGCATCATTTTTTTTAATAAGGTATATAACACCTTCACTTTTTGAATTGTTAGGAGTGATTATTAGTGAATTATTTTCTATAGTTACTGTACAATTTGTTGAACTCTTAATTTCAAATTCATTTAAAATTCCATTTGTATCCTCCAAGATATAAGATTCTCCATAAGGAATTAAAATCGTTTGACGATCAAAACTAGGTTTAGTGTAGTGTCTTTCTATTAAAACGTCTAATTCATTATATTTTTCCTGAATGTTTGATGGAGTATTTATAACGTATTGCCATGGATTTGGAGAATAATTTTTACTTGTGAATTGAAATTCTTTTCCTAATACATTCCAAATTTTAGACTGAGTCGCGACTACCCAATCTGTACTTGTATGATTTTTATAGCCATATCCGTAATAGGATAACAGACTTATCATTTCTAATTGTTGAGTACTGATTCCAGCCTTTAAAGCAAGTTCGGCATTAGATAAACCATAATACCCAGTATAATCTCCCTTATGTCTTGAAACACCGGGCTCAATACAATAAGCAATATCTTGATTACTATTTTTTCTAAAAAGTTCAAAATCTCCAAATTTACCATCCGAATATACGTAATGATAATCTCCTAAAAACGTGCTTGTTATTTGATCGGTTATAGTAGCCGAATATACTTCTTTTATTCCTAACAAGCAAAGGAATAAAAGAAAAATACTTAATTTTTTCATATTTTTTCTCCTTCTATCAATACATTCAAGAAAAAATATGAATTTCCTTTTTTTTCTTAAAAAAAGTGTTCGACAAAATTTGCAAGAAAAAAATCCTATGAGTATAGGAGTTTCTATTTAGGTTTTACAAAAAATACTATCTCAAGGAGTTGATACTCTATGTTAAGCATGAACAATATTTATATACTATTTGAAATTATTTAAAAATAGTAGAAGAAAAATTTCTACTATCACACGTATAATGATTATGTCATTATACAAGTGTGTTTTTTAAATTGTCATAAATTTAGTATAAATTATTGTCTTGAGAACAAATGTTTGTCATAATCGACTTAGGAATACTTAATTAGATTGGGTCCTATTCTCCTTTACTTTTAAAAGTGGAAGGAGACTTGACATTGGTTAGCAAGTCTCTCTAATATATTAGATGCATTATATTTCAAATTATCAAGTCTTTCGGCAACTTTTCGGCAACTATTTTTAAATATAAATTTAACTTTAAATGTAAAAAATTTTCAAACGCAAAATCTCTAACTCCCTATATATTTTGACATTTTGTCAAAATATATAAATAAAATGTAGAACCGTTTAATTCTACATTTTAAAATATATAATAAAGCTCAAAAGTTCGAGCAAATTCTTCTCTGGTGCCGTTGAGAAAGTAATCTCCAACTTTTTCACAAATTTATAAATAATGAACAATATAAATCAAATTTAACAACTATAGTGTATAATAGTATTAGATACAGGTGATATCATGTTAAATAATGAATTAGAAAATATTCCAAATAAAGAATTTAGCACCAAAAATATAAAAATAATTGATATGGATAAAGTAGATAATTATTTGTTTATAATATTAGATAACGGACAAAAAATATTAACCGATGGTAAGGATTTATATGATGTTTCTGATTATAGTCATTTATCAGATATGTTTAACATGGGAGATAAATTTTGTGCAGTTATGACAAAAGGATATTCACAATGTGTTGTAGATTTAAAGACTATGGAAGTATTATTTGAAGATGAAAAATCCTATCATGTAAGTAAACAAGATGATAGAACATTACATATTATTATGAAAATTGGTGGTGGGAATAATACTATCTATGATATTGAAACAAAAAAATATTTACCAGCCCCAAGTAATTATGAGTTCGAAAGGTCTTTAGGAAATAATTTATATGTGTTTAGAGAAAAAGGTAATTCTTATACAAATTTTTATGATTATAAAAGATGTGTGATAAATGCTAATGGCAAAATTCTTTTAAAAGATATTGATGGTTGGATAGAATTAAGTGACAATCACTTAGTTATCGAAAAGAAAAACAAATTATGTGTTGTTAAAATTAACGAAGATTTAACATTAGATATGAAAACTATAGAGAAAAATGAAAAAGTAATCTCAAAACCTACATATCATAATGGAAATATCATTATTATAGAAAAAGGAATTATAAAAATATATACTCCTGATTTTGAATTGGTAAATAAATTTGTTGTCGATGAATTGAAAGAAATTATTGATTACGAGATAGTTTCTGATACATTAAAACTTTGTTTGCCATATCTAGTTGATGAAAAACAGGTTAATAAACACTTATATATAAACTTAAATACAGGAAAATCAATATCTCATATTCGTATCGAAGGTTATCCATATTGGAAGCCAACAATATACATAGGACAGGATAGTATAGATTCAGAAGTAAAAGATTATCATTTTTATAATGCTGCTTTTGATCCAATTATAAAAGTATCTGCTAATTCATATGAAGGTGTTGATAGCAATAAAGAATGTATGTTTGTTATTAGAACATCAGATAATGGAAATGAACGCAAACAATTATTAAATGCAGAAAATGGCTGCATAAGAGATATCGATTATGATTATATTCATTTTCATCTTTCATTACCATATGGTTATGGAGTAAATTTTTCAACTAGTAAAATGGATTTTTTTGATGAAAACTTAAATATTATAATTCCCAATTTTGATTATAAAAAATTTGATTTAAATTTTCATTGGCATGAATTTAATTATTTTATTGTTAATGATTATATTTGTATTAAAAAACACTTTGTAAACAGTTATGGTGAATATAGATTGCGAACGATTATACAAAATGCAAATGGTGGAATGATTTTAGATTCTGTTCAACATAAATGCTATGCACTAGGAAATCTTATTCAAATTATTCATAATGACAAAAGTGAATTTTTAAACACCCTTACTGGTGAAATTGGTCCTTTAATGATAACTGCTAATATTGATTCAGAAACTGGTAAAATAGATATTAAGAATATAAATAATATCAATAATATTTTATCAATTGATAGCAATGAACGATTAATGATTATAGCAACTCAAGGTGAACAAGAATCACCAGTAAAAAAATTAGTACCTAATACTTAAAAAGATGATTAGATTTCTTAATTAAAATCATCTTTTTTTCTGAGAATTTTTAACTCTGTATATTCATCTTTAAATATTATTACCAATTATAGTATATACATTACATTTCAAATTATCAATTCTTTCGGCAACTTTTCAGCAACTTTTCAGCAACTATTTTTAAACATAAATTTAACTTTAATTGTAAATAATTTTCAAACGCAAAATCTCTAACTCCCTATATATTTTGACAAAATGTCAAAATATATAAATAAAATGTAGAACCGTTTAATTCTACATTTTAAAATATATAATAAAGCTCAAAAGTTCGAGCAAAATCTTCTCTGGTGCGAGTGTCGTAGATATCTACAACTCTTGCATAGTACGAATGATATAAATATCACTCATTAAAAATTTTTTACATCATATTAAAATAATAAGAATAATATTCAAATGAATAAATTATCTTCTTAATCGATCCATTGGAGATTCAATAGGGCCTAATTTTTCTTCAGCTTCAGATATCATTTCTTCATATCTTTCATCTCTTCTTCGTTGAATATTTTCTTGTTGCAGTCTTGCTTGAGAGGATATTGTTTCAACATAACTTTTTTCCATTTCTAATGATTTATTATCTTGAGTCAATATTTTAGCATCCATTCCATATACATCACCAACAATATCTTGAATATCACCAAGAGCTTTTTTTAACTTTGGTTTAGCGTAATCAAGCATTTGATCTACTTCATCAATTCTAGTGCCTGATAAACTTGCTTTCTTTCTATATTCTTCTAATTGACTAATGTGTTTCGATGCAGATGAAAATACATAGGCAAATTTATTTAGAGTATCGTTTATCAGTGCTCTCAATTGTTCTTCAGTTAAATTTTTTAGTTCTTCATCAGTCATATTTTTTTTATCTTCCATTTTATTTCACCTTGTATAATATAATCAGTTCTTATTTAAAAGAACTGAATGTATTA
>CAMLWN010000001.1 GCA_946490195.1 uncultured Mycoplasmatota bacterium | reverse complement strand
GTCCTTGTGGTCCTGTTGCTCCCGTTGGGCCAGTTGGTCCTTGTGGTCCTGTTGGTCCGGTTGCCCCCATATACCCTTGCGGTCCGGTTGGTCCAGTTGGTCCAGTCGGTCCTTGTGGTCCAGTTGCTCCTGTTGGACCTTTTGGCCCAGTAGGTCCTGGACAACATGGTCCGGTTGGTCCAATAGGTCCTCTTGGTCCTGTTGGTCCTACTTTACAACGGTCTACTAAACATTCAACTACATCGCATAAGCTGTCGTTTTTACATTCTGTTTCATATTCTTCTAAATTCATTTAAAATTTCTCCTTTCAGTAATATTTTTATTCCAAATTTCTAAAATTGACTTGGCGAATATCCTAGAAAATGAAAAAAAAGCATAAATTTTTCTATGCTTTTTCCTGATTATGAATTTCTTCAATAATTTTTTCTATCTTATTTCCATATTCAATCGATTCATCAAAAATAAACTTTAGTTTTGGAGTTTGTCTTAAATCCATTTTTTCAGCTAATTTTTTTCGTACAAAATCACTTGCTTCATTCATTTCTTTTTCTAATTGTTCTTTCGATAAGTTTTCCATACTTGTAAAATAAATTTTTGAAAAAGATAAATCTTTAGATGTGTCTGCAGCAGTTATTGTGATTGTACGCATAAGTTTGTCTCTGGTTTCATTTGCTAGAATTTCAGAAATATTTTTTATTATTTCAGAATTAATTCTTTCTATTTTTATACTCATCTTTTAATTTCCACCATTTCATAATTTTCAATGATATCTCCTTCTTTAATATCACTGAAATTTTCTAAAGTAATTCCGCATTCAAAGCCTTTTTTTACTTCTTTTACAGAATCTTTCTCTCTTTGAACTGAAGCAATACGACCATCATAAACAATTACGCCATCACGAATAACTCGAGCATTAGCTCCGCTTTTCATGATACCATCGGCTACATAACAACCAGCAATTTTGCCAATTTTTGAAAAAGTAAATATTTTTCTAATTTCTGCATTTCCTAAAATATTTTCTTCAAACTCTGGATCTAATAATCCTTTCATTGCTAATTCCATTTCTTCAATAACTTTATAGATAATTGTGTATAAACGAATATCTACATTGTATTCTTTTGCTACTTCTTTTGTAATAGCTGATGGAATAACATTGAATCCAATAATAATGGCATTTGAAGCATTGGCTAAAACTACATCACTTTCAGTTATTGTTCCAATTCCACTTCTTATAACATTAATTCGTACGCCTTCAACATCAATTTTTTCTAAAGCATTTTTGACAGCTTCTTCGCTACCACGAACATCAGCTTTTAAAACAACGTTGATTTCTTTTTGACCTGATTTGATTTTCGCAAATAAATCGTCAAGAGATACTACATCTTTTTTATTCTTGTTTAATTTAGCAGCATCTGCTCTTTTAGCTGCGACATGTTTGGCTTCACTTTCTGTTTCGAATGCCATGAATTTATCTCCAGCACTTGGATTATCTGATAATCCGGTTATTTCAACTGGCATGGATGGTCCGGCTTCTACGATAGACATTCCTAAATCGTTTTTCATCGTTCTTACTCTTCCGAATGTCGTACCAACTACAATTGGATCTCCAATTCTTAAAGTTCCATTTTGAATTAAAAGTGACGCGACTCCTCCAATGTTTTTGTCTACTTTAGATTCAATTACAGTTCCAATCGCATATCTATTTGGATTTGCTTTATATCCATTAATTTCACTGATGGTTTGAATCGTTTCTAACAACAAGTCTATACCTTCACCTGTTTGAGCTGAAATTTTTACAAATGGAACATCTCCACCCCATTCTTCTGGTGTGATTCCACTTTCGCTCATTTCTTGCATTACACGTTCAATATTGATATTTGGTTTATCAATTTTGTTAATGGCTACAATTATTGGAACTCCAGCACTTTTAGCATGATCAATGGCTTCTTTTGTTTGGGGCATAACACCGTCATCAGCGGCAACAATAATAATAACGATATCGGTTACACTTGCTCCTCTGGCACGCATCTCTGTAAATGCTGCATGGCCTGGAGTATCAATAAATGTAATTTTTTCGCCATTATGTTCAATTTGATAGGCTCCGATATGTTGTGTAATTCCTCCAAATTCTGTATCTACTACTTTACTATGACGAATATAATCTAAAAGTGTTGTTTTACCATGGTCAACATGTCCCATTATTGTAACAACTGCTGGACGATTTATTAAATCACTTTCATTATCTGTTACTTCAAACTCTTCAAAATTAGAAATATCTTGTGTCTCTTCTTTTTTTAATGTTTTCCCATAATCTAAAGCTATAATTTCTGCATTTTCGAAACTTATCTCTTGATTTAATGCGACCATTAATCCTAAAGACATAAGTTTTTTAATAATATCGGTTCCGCTGATATTTAATTCATTTGCTAAATCTGAAACTGTCATACCATTTTTGTAAAGAACTATATCCTCACGAACTTGATTATTCATCAATTTTTCTTTATGTTTATACATTTCTTTTCGCTTGTTAAAATATTCAGATTTGCTAGACTCTAATACACTACGTTTTTTTAGTTTTTGTTTTTTAGTTTCTGGATTCATTGTATGAACATTCGTACTTGCTACTAAATCTTCTACGACTTCATCCATGCTATCCTCTTCTTCATAAGTCGAATCATTTTCTGTACTGATTAGATTTATTGCAATATCTAAATTAATTACATCATCATCAGATAATACATCTTCGGCATCGCGGACTTCGATTCCTAAACTTTCACACTTTTTTAAAATTTCGGCTACTGATAATGATACGCTTTCTGCATATTCTTTAACCGTCATAAATAACACATCCTTTCTAAAATTTATTTTATTTCTTCATCTATTACCATACTTTCTAATTCTTCATAAATACTATCTGGAACAGGTACTTCTAAAGCTCTATCTAAAGCTTTTGTTTTCTTGGCTTTTTCAATAACTTCTGTTGAAAGCTTTAAATATGCACCTTTTCCATTTTTTTTACCATGAGAATCTATTTCAACATTTCCTTCTGGTGTTCTGACAATACGAATTAACTCTCTTTTTTCGTATTTTTCTTTAGTCACAACACAAGTTCGCATGGGAATTTTTCTTGTTTTCATAAGGTTCCTCCTTGTTTTTTATTTTAAAACTCGTTCAAGTAAAAGAGGTTCAATGTCTTGAAATAGACATGATGCGGCTTTTTCGTGTCCACCACCGCCATATTTTTCAGCTAAACTTCTTACTTCTACATCATCTTTTAAAGAACGGAACGAAACACTTTGGTTATCTACTGCAATTAGCATTAAGATATCTAAGTCTTTTCTTTTTTCTCTTAAAAACTCAGCCAAATTGTTTCGAACACTATAACTTCCAAATACAATTCCTACTTGATGATTTTGATAACTTTTAGAAGATATTTGCTTAGCAAGTTCTTCAATTAGTTGTTGATTTGTTCTTTCTTGAGTTTTTATCCAATTTTCTTCTTGTTTTGTATAAGAAAAATCATCAGCTTTAGAAAGTTTATCAAAAAAATGATAATAATATCCATAGGGACCTAATACTTGAAAAAGAGTTTGTAAATGAAAGGCAATAAGATCATTTTCTTTTTTCCATTCCCAAGTATCATGTAATCTTGTTTTTTCTACGAATTCCATGACACTTTTCTTTTGTAAAAGAGCATTTTTGGTTTCATTTAGTAAGTATTCATAATACAAGCTTGTTCCACAACACGGCGTATCTTTTTTCTTGACCATTGAAGTTACAAAAGAATATTTTTTTGTCATTTCATCCATTGAACTTTGATGATGATCAAAAACTTTAAGTTTTTTAGATAAGTTTTGGTCTTTTTCAATCTCTTGTAAAGTTTTATCACTTGGACATAGATCCGTAATAAAACTTGATCATAATTTTTACATTCTTGATTTTTTAAAAATACTTTTATATGCTCATCTAGCTCTTTTATGCCTTTACATAAGGTAAAATCAAATCTTCTGTAAGCATGCGTGTTAAAATAACACTACCTATGCCATCTGGATCATCCCTATGGGTAAAAAGCTTAATCACTATCTTTATTTCCTTCTTCGTTTATTTGAGCAAGAGTTTTAATTTCAATTTTATATTTTGTTAATTTGCTTGCTAATTTGATATTTGATCCCTTTTTCCCAATTGCTAAAGAAAGATTGTCATCTGTTACTATAGCTAGTGCTTCTTTCTTCATTGGGTCAATAATATTTACTGTAACATTTTTAGCTGGAGATAACGCGTTTGCGATAAACTCTTCTGGATTTTCTGAATAGCGAATCAAGTCAACTTTTTCGCCATTTAATTCTTTTAAAATGTTGGCAATTCTACTTCCACCAGCTCCGATACAGGCTCCGATTGGATCTACTCGTTCATCTCTTGAGAAGACAGCTACTTTACTACGAATTCCTGCTTCTCTTACTACTGCATACAATTCGATTGTTCCATCAACAAGTTCTGGAATTTCTGTTTCAAATAATCTTCTTACAAAGCCATAATGTTTTCTTGAACAAAGAATTAAAGGCCCTTTAGTAGTTTCTTCTACTTTTGTAATATAGACTTTGATGCTTGTTCCCATTTTTACTACTTCGCCAGGAATCATTTCACTTTTTGGTAAAATTCCTCTTGATTTTCCTAAATCTACATAGTAATTTTTTTGATCTTCCATAGCAAGCATTCCAACCATCATCTCGCCAGCTTTATCTTGGAATTCTTCCATGATTACTGCCCGTTCAGCTTCTCTTATCTTTTGAGTTAATACTTGCTTAGCTGTTCCAGCTGCTACACGTCCAAAATCTTTTGGAGTAACTTCTTTTTCAATCATTTCTCCCACTTTAATTGTTGGATCAATTTCCTTTGCATCTTCTAAAAGTATTTGAGCGTCCACATTAATCTCTGGTGGGATTCTTACGATATTTCCTTCTTCATCGGTTGTTTCTGTTCCATCATCATAGTCATCTACAACTACATAATATGAATATACACGAATGTCTCCTGTGTCTCGATTGATTTTTACTTTTACGTTTGTTTTTGAATTAAAATTTTTTTTATAAGCAGTAGCTAATGCAAGTTCCATTGCTTCAAAGACAACATCTTTGCTAATATTTTTCTCTGCTGTTATATGATCTAATGCTCTTATAAATTCTTTTGCATTCATTTTATACTCCTCCTCTTTCCTTACTTGATACATCTAAAATGTAAGATTCTTCAATTATGTCTAGTTCATCTAAAATTGGGTTAATAATATTGGTTGCTTCAACTACTGTATCTAAATCCAATCCATTTACTTTATCTAATGTAATTCGTAAAAAATAATATGATCCTTCTTTTTCAAAAGAAATATCGTCTACCACAATTTCCATTTTGGCTAAAGGCTCTTTAATGGCATCTTTAATTTTTTCTAACACTTTTCTTCCTCACCCTTTCCAATAACAAAAGTGGGAATTTCTGCCCACTTAAATCTGATAAACGTATTATAACAGCTTTTTTGTTTTTTGTAAAATATTTTTCTTTTTCTCTATTTCTCTTATATATTCATCCATTTCGTAAAAAGTTTTGAAATTAGGAATTTTATCATTTAAACCCATATTATACATATTTTCAAAGCATACTATATCACAAGTTTCTTGAAGAGAATTTAAAACATTGATGCGATCTTCGGCCATAATTTCAATATTTAATTTTTGGCAAATTGCTTTTTTTTCAATTTCTGAACTTGAATTTGAGCAAAAAACAATTTCTGAATAGCCAATATTCTGATGATTTAACCAATATTTTGTCAGAAGCATAAGCATTTTAGAAACCAAGAAAAATTCTTCTCTTTCTTTTCGACCAGTTATTATAAAAATATTTCTGCCTTCTGCTAACCATTTTTGGGTTACTTCTTTAGCACCATTTCTTGGCTTAGTTATTGTACAATATTCCCAAATATATTTTGCCCAAAATAAGAAACGTTCTTGATGAGTGCATCCGAATATTTCTTCTATATCCATTCCTCTGATATCTTTTATTACTTTATCCCTTGGAAGGTTGTATTTGTGACAAAAATAAGGAATTCCTTTTTCTAATTGAAATTTTGAATGTTCTGTTAAAACGCCATCTAAATCTAGTCCAATATTCTGATAAATCAAACTCATCTAAGCCTCTTCCTTTCTTTGGTTTTCTTATTCTACCATTTTATGAAGAGAAAAGGAAATTATTTTAATGAACCATTGTAAACTTGTTTAGTATCACTGATAGCTATAAAAGCATCTGGATCATTTTTTTGAATCAAATTTTGAACTTTTTTTAAACTTTTTTTATTTACTTCTAAAAAAATCATTATTTTGGGTGTTGTATTATAATTGTTTTCTAAAGCAAGAATATTAAAACTATATCCTCTTATTTTTAGAGCATTGACAAGTTCTTTTTTATCTTCATCGGTAATTACTTGGATACCAATAACTCCTTTAATTAAGTTTTTTGATAAAAAAGCCCCCAAAAGGGTTCCTGTCGCATAGCCTAATGCATAAGAAATTGGAATAAAAATGTTTTCGATTGGAATAAGTAAGGCTTCACGAGCCACAAAAAACCAAATGAGTATTTCTAAAAAAGCTAGACAGCCACCAATTAAATTTTTTCCTTTTAACATAATGTTTTGTCTGAATGTTGAAATGGTTACATCTAAAATTCTTGCAAAAAAAATCTTTCCACAAAGTAAAAATATTTCCATAATATCCCTCTTACTTTTAGTGTGGAAAGTTTTTTCTATTTCATACAAAAATTAAAATGATTAAGCCAATTATAAGGGCTAAACCAAGGAATACAAATATCCATAAGTAGTTTGTGTTGTTTTCTCTTTTTTCATAAAATTGTGGTTTTTCCCCAAATTTTTCGGTCAGCATTTCTGGCTTTAACATATTCTCTTTTTTATCTTGTTTATAAATCTCCATTTGGTCTTTGGATAGCATAGCCCCGCAGAAAGGACAAATTCCTCGATCGGTTCCAATTGCTTTACCACATCTTTTACAATGCATAGTTATTCTCCTTCGTAATCTTCAATAAAGTGATTTCCTTTATGTCCTTCTTCACTAGGTTCTTCTCGAAATAAATCCAAATAATTCTGTTGTCTTAGAGCTTCATAAAGAACAATAGCTACCGAGTTTGATAAATTTAAAGCCCGAACTTTATCTGTCATAGGAATTCTTGCACAATTTTGTAAATGAGGCTTTAGAATACTTCTAGGAATTCCTGTACTTTCTTTACCAAATACTAAATAAATATTTTCTTTGGTATCACTATAATCAAAATCTGAATGAGGATGATGACCATATCTCGTAAAAAAGTACATTGTACCATTGTTTTTACTAATAAAATCTTCCCAATTTTTATAAACTGTATACTCACAATTATCGATATAATTCACACCACTTCTGCGAATATATTTTTCATCTAAGGAAAAACCTAATGGTTCGATTAAATGAAGACGTGTATGCGTTGCTACACAAGTACGCATGATATTTCCTGTGTTTCCCGGTATTTCTGGTTCAAATAAAACAATATTTAACATAAGTTCACCCTCTTAAAAAAAGAAATAACTTTATTTCGTTATCTCATAAATATCTAATAATTTTACAAAATCTGCTGCTTCTATCATCTTAGGATCTTCTCTTTTTACATAGTCAACAAATTCACCGTCTTTATAATATAAAATGGTAGGAACTGTGTCAATGGATTCTGATAATTTTAAAGCTTCTTTAATACTTCCTTCTTCTATATTTTTAATAGAGCCACATTCTTGGTCATCTTTAAAAACAAAGAAATCATCTTTTAATCGATATTCTCCAATAACCCCTTTTAAATCCTTTTCTAATTCATATTCTTCTTCAGAGTCATAGTGAGTAACAAAGATAAAACTTCTTTCTCCGCTTATAGAGTTAGCTAAATCATTACAAGTGATTTCTGGAACGATTTCTTTATCCACTAGATAACTTTTTGAATAATCAATATTTTGTGTACTTCCATAAATTCTAGCTAAAGTTAAAGCAACCAATACTACACCCAGCAAAAGAATGCCCACGACAATATATTTATTTGGTGAGAAAAATTCTTCAATTTTCTTTTCGTCACTTATTTTTTCTTTTTCCATTTTCTTTTTATTTTTTTGCTTTTTTTCTTCTATCTTTTTCTTTTCCATAGTACTCTCCTATCTACAGAAATTATAGCAGAAAAAAAAGGCAAAGTCTATGATTTACCTTTCCTTTTCTTGATTAATTCTTCGTAATATAATTTTAATTTTTTTATTAATCTTTCTTTAGCAAGTTCTAAATCTTTCATTTGTTTATTAATAGAATCCATTTGTCTTTCTAAAATTTCTTTACGACTTTCTAATGTTTCATCTCCTAAAGCATATAAATCCATATATTTTTTTAGTTCTGAAATTGGAATATTGATACTCCGCATACATTTAATAAATTCGATTTGGCGAAGATTTTCTTCTTGATAATCTCTTTGCCCATTACTTCCTTTTAAAACTGGTCCAATCAAGCCTTCTTTTTCATAATATCTCAACGTATCCTTTGAAAGACTATATTGTTCTGAAACTTCTTTTATTGTCATTTTTTCATCCCCAATAAAATCATAACATTTGAAGTAGACTCTAAGTCAAGTGATTTTTGCAAGTTTTTCTAAAAGACTGTTTTTTACCATTTCATCTTCTAATGTATTTATAGAAAAAGTTTTACTTCCTGCATGATTTAATGAAGCTCCACAGTGATAGAATATTTTTTTATCTAAAATGATATATCTGTCATGAAAAGAAGTATCATAAATAAGATGTAAATTATTGTATTGTTCTTGATATTTTAAAATATCTTGCTCTTTTAAATTCCCACAGTTTTTAATGATTAAGATTACTTTCACTTTCGTATTTCGTATCATATCTAAAACACTTTTATCTGCATAACCATCAATGATTATAATTTCTTCTTTTGCTTCACTTAATATATTTAAAATCTTTGAATAGGCATCATAAATTTGTCCATTAAAATAAATTTCATTTTTCTTTGTTTCTAACTTTTCAAAACTATTTTCTAAAAGTTTAATCTTATCTTCATGTTCAATAACTAAATGATTAATATATCTTTGTTCAATCAAGTTATTTCCAATATATTTTCTCATAGCTACAAAGGCATCCATAATTCGAATGCTTACTTCTGTTGCAATTTTCGATTTTAAAATAGTTGCTAGCATTGCTACACCTTGTTCTGTAAAAACTCTAGGCTCTTTATATCTTCCACCACGTCGTTCTATTTTTCGGTCAAAATTTTTGACTAAAAAACCTTTTACTTCTTCGTCTGTTAATTTCCAAGAAAATCTTTCAGGAAATTTTTCTAAATTATTTTTTACAGCTTCATTTATTCTTTTTGTTTCTACCTGATAAAGTTTAGCTAAATCACTATCTAGCATCACTTGTTTTCCTCTTACTTCATAAATCATCTTTTCTATTTTTAACTCTTCTACAATTTCATTCATTTTGTAATTCTCCTATCTTATTTATTAAAAGATTTTTAACTATTTCATCGATAAAACGCTTTTTATATGCATAGCTATCAATGATTATGATTTCTTCTTCTGCTGCATTAGTTCTTAAAACAGTTGCTAGCATTGCTACTCCTTGCTCTGTAAAAACTCTAGGCTCTTTATATCTTCCACCACGTCGTTCTATTTTTTGGTCGAAAATTTCGACCAAAAAAACTTTGCTTTCTTCATCCGTTAATTTCCAAGAAAATCTTTAAGGAAATTTTTCTAAATTATTTTTTACAGTTTCATTTATTCTTTTTGTTTCTAATTTTTCAAAACTAGTTTCTAAAAGTTTAATCTTATCTTCATGTTCAATAACTAAATGATTAATATATCTTTGTTCAATCAAGTTATTTCCAATATATTTTCTCATAGCTACAAAGGCATCCATAATTCGAATGCTTACTTCTGTTGCGATTTTGGATTTTAAAATAGTTGCTAGCATTGCTACTCCTTGCTCTGTAAAAACTCTTATATTATACCTACGTCCACCACGTTGCTTTGTATTTGAGGTCGAAAATTTCGACTTCAAAAAAAACATTTCTTCTTGGTCTAGGATGAAACAAAAACGTGATGGAAATTTTTCTAAATTATTTTTTACAGCTTCATTTATTCTTTTTGTTTCTACTTGATAAAGTTTAGCTAAATCACTATCTAACATCACTTGCTTTCCTCTTATTTCATAAATCATCTTTTCTATTTTTAACTCTTCTACAATTTCATTCATATTCTAATTCTCCTATCTTATCTATTAAAAGTTTTTGAACCATTTCATCTTCTAATGTATTTATAGAAAAAGTTTTACTTCCAGCATGATTTAATGAAGCTCCACAATGATAAAATACTTTTTTATCTAAAATGATATATCTGTCATGAAAAGAAGTATCATAAATAATATTTAAATTATTGTATTGTTCTTGATATTTTAAAATATCTTGCTCTTTTAAATTCCCACAGTTTTTAATAATTAAGATTACTTTCACTTCTGTATTTCGTATCATATCTAATACACTTTTATCTGCATAGCCATCAATGATTATAATTTCTTCTTTTGCTTCACTTAATATATCTAAAATCTTTGAATAGGCATCATAAATTTGTCCATTAAAGTAAATTTCATTTTTCTTTGTTTCTAATTTTTCAAAACTGGTTTCTAAAAGTTTAATCTTATCTTCATGTTCAATAACTAAATGATTAATATATCTTTGTTCAATCAAGTTATTTCCAATATATTTTCTCATAGCTACAAAGGCATCCATAATTCTAATGCTTACTTCTGTTGCAATTTTCGATTTTAAAATAGTTGCTAGCATTGCTACTCCTTGTTCTGTAAACACTCTATGACCTTTTCTCGAGCCTCCTTTTGAAGTCGCAATTTGCGACTTCAAAAGATTATATTCTTTCTCACTAATTGTGAAACTAAATCTAACAGGAAATTTTTCTTTATTCCTGCTTACAGCTTCATTTATTCTTTTTGTTTCTACTTGATAAAGTTTAGCTAAATCACTATCTAGCATCACTTGTTTTCCTCTTATTTCATAAATCATTTTTTCTATTTTTAATTCTTCTACAATTTCATTCATAAAGTTTTCCTCCTACTTATATATTCCCAAGAAAACTTCATTTTCCTTTTTTAATAAATAAAATAGATTTTTATAAAGAAAATATTGATTTTCTTTATAAAAAGTAAAATGAATAATTTTTAAATTTTCAATAATTATATAAGAAATTTGATATTTTTCTAACTCTTCTTTTGTTTTAAAAAAATAGAATATTTCATCATAACTTATCAATTTATTTTTTTCTAAAAATAAAATCACACTATCATAATAATATTTTTCTAGATATTCAATTCTTTTCCATTTCATAAATTAATTCTTTTATATACTTTCTACTCACTTTATAACTATGTAAAAAGCATTCTCTACTACTAAATAAACTTTCAATATTTTTCATATTATTCTTAAATTCAAAAAAATTTTTCTTGATTTTCTTTCTTATTGCTTGTTTCTTTTTATTTGGTAAAAACTCAACTATTTTATTCTTTTTTATTTTATAATGAATTCCTAAAAAAGTAATCCCTTCTTTACTATTTACAATTAAACTTTTCTTTTTATTTATTTTTAATTTATATACTGTTTCTAATTCTTCTTTTATTTTTAAAAATATGTTTTCTAAATACTGTTTATTTTCATGAAGTATCACAAAATCATCCATATATTTCATATAGTATTTCAAATGATAATCATGGATGATTTTGTGATCTAATTTATATAAATAAAAAACACTTAAAAATTGACTTGTCATATTCCCTATAGGTAACCCTTTTCCATACTCATATTTAGGTAACTCTATCCCATATTTCTTTTCTAAAAATTCAATTTTCTTATGAATATATTCCCTGTTTGTACTATCTATAATATCTTTTATTAAAGTAAATTCTTTTTCGCTTAATTTGTCTTTTAACAACCTCTTTAATACTTCATGATCTATACGATAAAAGTATTTTTCTATATCCATTTTTAAAATATAAAAATTTTTATTTTTCATTTTACACAAATATTTTTTAAAAAGTTTTCTAGCTAACCCTACTCCCATATCTTTTCTAGTCGCGACATTTCTTTCATCTAAATATTTTTTCAATTTAGGTATCAATATATATCTAGTAACATAATGATTTAATACTTTATCTTTAATAGGTAAACTCATTACTACTCTTACTTTAGGTTCAAAAATTAAAAAGATTTGATATTTACAACTATATGTATAACTACTTTCTAAAATATTTTCAATTTCTTTTATATAACTCATTTTATATATTTCAAACAAATAAACTTTTCTTTTATTTTTTGTATTTTTTCTGATTTCTTTTTATAAATATGTAACAATTCAAGAAACATTTTTTAAACCATAAAGTAGTCTTAAAATAAAAGAAAGTTTATTAGTTAATTCATTATTTATTTTATGAGAAATGATTCTTTTCTTATAAGCATACTCTATATAATAATTTAACATAGCTACATCTTTAAATAAAATTTCTATCTTTTCTTTTTTATAATTATAAATATATAAATTTTCTAAAAAAGAAAAACTAGTTTCCATAATTTTATTTTTAAAAATATTTTCTCTTTTTGAAAAATAGATACTATATTCTGTTATTTTTTCTAAAAAAGATTTTGCTTCAATAAATATTTTTAATTCTTCTTTCATAAGACACTTTCTATATAACTTAAAACTTTTTCTAAATCTTCTTGTTTAGCTTTTTTTATTTTTTCTAATAAATCTTTTTCTTTTTTCTCTTTTATCCATTCTTTTTTAGCTTTTTCTAAAATTTCTTTATATTTATTTTCTGTAGTACTTTTTATATAACCTAAATCATCATCTAAAGATAAACGATATCCTACTTGATTTTCTTTTAAAATATCTAATACTTTAAATAAAGAACTTTCTGGAAAACCTACTTTATTATTATGAATTTTATATCTTAATAAATACCATAAAATATAATCATCTTCATGTTTTACTTCATAAAATTTTCCTTTTCTTTTAAGCTTAATATATTTACTCACAGTAAACTCTATCCTTTCTAAAAAAGTATGGTGTATAGGTTTGTACGTATACTCTCCATCCATACTGTATATTTAGGTTGTAAACCAAAGACAAATCTTGGCCTTATTCACTCTCAAATATAGCCTTAACTATATTTACTCATCATAATAAGGACTGGCGGGGGAATCCGCGTTATTCGTGTTGTTCGCATTGTTCACGTTCACGTTGCCATTACTGTTCACATTGAACACGTTGTTCGAATTACTGGAATTGGGAGTTCCCTTTATATAACAGATTTACCTTATAATAACTTTGAAAAACTCAAAGGTATTATTACATTTCTTGATCTTGATGTGGATAACTGAAGTCGTTCCCCTGCCACTTTTACACGTGGCTGGGCCCCCATTTTTAGGTATCCTATAGACTTAAAATAAACGGTGAACTAGAAGAACCATCTCCTCCACTTATTTTAACGTTAGAGTTTAGATATAAGGCGGGGGAAACCGCGTCATTCGTGCTGTACGCAGCGAGCACGTTCACGCCGCCACGACTGTACATAAAGAACACGCTGTGCGCATAACTGGAACAGGGAGTTAAGGTCCATTGATATGATCCTGTGTATAACCAGTCGTTATTGAAACAATCATCATAACCACTCCAATTGTATAACTCAGTATTTAGACATGTTTGTCTATTTGTTGTACTTCCTCCTGCTGTTGCGTAGCCATAGTCACTTGGATACATTAATCCTATTTTCCCTATCCATTCTGTTGGTCTTCCACTATATACCGTTGTGCCTCTTTCATATGTGTACCAATGACTTGCTAATCCATTACTACTACTTGTATAACTTGCTGTTCCTCCTAAGTTCCATTTGGCATTACTTATCATAGATTTTGCTTCTTCTGTTAAGCCAGTAGCACTAAAGTTGCAAGACGTTGTAGCTCCGTTTCGCCCATATGGACATTCTCCACTTGTTCGATTCCAATATGCTCCTTCATTTAATACGATTTGTAGGGTACTATCACTCCAATCATTACTTCCAGATGATGAAGTAGATGATCCAGTACCACTTGCTTTATTATCCCAACTATATTTTCCTATAGGTTCATCTCTTATGATTTTTAATCTCGTTTCTTTTTTTCCTGTTCCATCATCTATATTATTAAATACTCCGATGATTCTCCATAATTCATTATTGAAGGATACATAATTATTTGGATTTGCTCCGATATATCTTAAATTGTTATCAACTGTACCATCATAGGCTAACTCTTCTGTTTCTCCTTTAGCTAAAATAGTATCTGCTGCTGTTGGTTCCTTTTCAAAATACAATGTACATTTTGTTCTTGTTTCTGTCATGTTTAAGACTTTCACAGACCAATCGTTTTCATTAAATTCGACACTTGCTCCCTTTGTACAATTTGTTTTTTCTTTATCTAAAACATATCCTTCTCCTTTTTGGGGCATTGTCTTTGATATAACATCGTCTACGTAAAATGCAAAGTAAAGATCTCCATTACTTCCTACTGTACCATGAATAATATTAAATTCTTGTTGAGTTTGAAATGATGCAAATGATGTGTAGAAAAATACTCCTGCTACTAGTAATACACATACTACGGTAAATATCGTTATTCCTATTTTCTTTGGATCTCTTTGTTTAAATTTTTCTAGTTTCATTTTTTTATTCCCTTCTATTTATGTTTTTATTATATCACACAACCCCCCCCCCATTTGTCAATGGGTGTGGGTGTTTTTTTAAAATTTTTATTTTTTTGTTTCAATTTTATTATATCCTTATATAGTTTTCTATATACATTGTAACGTGTTTCCTATTTTTTTTCAATAAAAAAGAATAAGTACTTTATTTTCTTTACTTATTCTTGATTAAAATTTTTTCCTTTAATATCCTTTTTTCTTGTAATAGTCGTATAGTTCTTTGAAACGATTAAAATGAACGATTTCTCTTTGTCTTAAGAAAAGTAGTATTCCTATTATATCTTGGTCATCTGTCATATTTATTAAGTTTTCGTAGGTTGCTCTTGCTTTTTGTTCTGCTGCCATATCTTCTGATAAATCGGCTAATACATCTCCTGTAACTGCAAAGTAAGTTACAGTAAATGGATTTCCAAATGAATCAGATGGATATACTCCTTTTCCGTGTTCAGTGTACATCGAACCTAGGCCTTCTGCTTTTAGTTCTTCAATTGTTGCATTTTCGGTCAATTGATGAACCATTGTACAAATCATTTCGCAATGACCTAATTCTTCGGTAGCAATATCATTTAAAAGCGATTTTCCTTTTTCATCTGGCATGGAAAATTTTTGACTGAAATATCTCAATGAAGCAGCGAGTTCTCCATTTGCCCCACCAAATTGTGTGAGTAAATATTTGGCCATTTTTACATCTTTCTTTTTAATGTTTATTGGATAATTTAGGTGTTTTACATACTTAAACATACATACTACCTCCTGTATTATCCCAAGGCCACGGATTTTTTATCCAGTTGTATTTTGAACCTTGTGTTTCTGTTATTGTCATTGGACCATATTTTTCACTGTAGGACTCTTCTAACTTATTTTTTTCTTTAGCATATTTTTTGAAAAGTTCATAAGCATTTTGATCTTCTGGATGTAAGTCTAAATAAAGATTTAAATCATTGATTGCAAATGAATAAGCCATTAAATTAAATAATTTTGCTTCTTGTTCATTTTTAGGAGTCAATTTAAAATACGTTAAATTTTTGTATGGCTCATATTCATCTTTCATTAAATTTCCTCTTAAAAATCCTTCTTCAGGACTTAAAAATTTTTCTTCTCGTATTTCTTTATTAAAATCGCTTCCTGGAATTTTAAAAAAGCTAATTTCATAATCAAAATCTGAGTTATCAAACAACATTTTCTTTTCCTCCTTCATAGGTATTCTACTCGAGTTTTTAAATGTTGTTTGGGTGTGCACACAATTTTTATTTTGAAATGTTAATTACCGATGAAATTGGAATAATATAATTCTTTTCATCTAACTTTAATAATTTATCATAAAAACAAATTATCCCACCTGTTCCAATATTTTTTTTAGATTGATTTAATTTTTCAAAATCCTTAATCATTGTTTTGTTAGGAGAAGCTGTTTTTTTTATTTCAAACGGATATAAAGTATTGTTTTTATATAAAATCAAATCAATTTCATTTTTTTCTTTATCTCGATAATAACTTATGTTAGGCTTGATACCTCTTGCATTATAAGATTTTATGATTTCACTTACTATAAACGTTTCTAGATAATGACCAGCATTGGAACTTAATTGTAATTCTTTGGCACTTTCCCAACCTGCTAAAAAGCATGCGAGACCTGTATCCATAAAGATAATTTTAGGAATATGGGTTAGTCTTTTTAATTCCGACGATAAGTAAGGTTCTAGTAAATAGACTAATCCTGATGATACAAGAATAGATAGCCACGCCTTTGATGTCGGAACAGTTACTCCTGCATCAAGCGCAAGAGCAGTATAGTTTAACGGTTCACCCGTTCTACTTGCTACACTGACAATGAATTTTTTGAAAGCTTCTAAATTACCTATTTTAGTGATTTCTCTGACATCTCTAGAAATATACGTATCGATATAACTTTGAAAGTATAATTCTCTTTTTAAATTTTTATTTTTATATAATTCAGGCATTCCACCTTTATAAATAATTTCAAATAATTCATTTGCTTCAATTGGTGGAGCTTTTTTTAAATCAGTTGGATCAAATAAAGTTTTATTTGTATTTTGTTTTATTTCTGAATACGTAAAACTATTTAAATTAATGATTCCTACACGACCAGCTAAGGATTCTGATGCTTTTTTCATTAGATGAAATTGTTGAGAACCAGTTAACCAATACATCCCATATTCTTCTACTTCATCCACTTTCATTTTTAAATAAGTAAAAAGATTTGGAGCATACTCTGCTTCATCAATCAATAAAGGATAGGGATGTTCTTCTAAAAATAATTTTGGATCTTTGTTTGCTTGATTACGTAAAACTTCATCATCTAACGAAACATATTCCATATTTTTAGGTTTTAGACTTAATAATAAAGTTGTTTTTCCTACTTGTCTAGGTCCTGTCACTAAAAAAATTTTAAAATTGTTGTTAATCTCATCAATAATCTTTTTTGCTTCTCTTTCAAACATAAAAAGCACCTTCTTTCCTCTGTATTATATCGTTTGATTTTAAAAAAGTCAAACTGTTTGTTTTAAATTAGTCAGGGTATTCACTTTAAATTAGTCGGGACATTCGTTTTAAAAAAGTCAGGTTATACATTTTAAATTAGTCAAAAAAAAGAATATGATTTTATTCATACTCTATGTTTATTGTTGGGTCTAATTTATGAAAGGCTTTTGAAATGAAATAATTTAGTCTTCTAAATATGTAAAGAGAATCAATAGTTAAAACAAAGCCTATCAGACATGAAGTTGCAGTCATTGGACTAAGACTAAAGAATTCATTTTGAAAAATTGCACAATATAGGAAACCTAAAATCATCAGAGTTAGTAGAGATACTCGAATTACGTTAAATGGTTTACAAATTTTGTATAAATGAATAAAGCCTGTAATTGCTGTTAAAAATACGCAGAGAGAAGTTTCTAGCCCTTCATCTAAATGAAAGACATTTGCAAATATTGTAACTAGGATGATATTAAAAACTACTGTTAAGGCTGTTGGTAAACTTTTGCTTACAATTTTTAATAGAAATTTTCCTTTTACTAAATCATTGTTTGGTTCTAAGGCTAAAATAAAAGATGGAATTCCAATCGTAAATCCTGTAATTAATGTAAGTTGTATTGGAATAAAGAAATACTTTGAAGAAATGATGATGCTAAATAGAATTAAAAGAACTGTATAAATGGTTTTCACTAAAAGAAGTGATGAAGATCTTTCTATGTTGTTTATTGTTCTTCTTCCTTCAGCAACTACCTCTGGTAAAGCATCAAAGTTGTCGTTTAAAAGGACAAGTTGAGAAACATTTCTCGCGGCATCTGAGCCACTCGCGATTGATATAGCACAGTCACTTTTCTTTAAAGCTAACACATCGTTTACTCCATCGCCTGTCATTGCAACTGTTCTACCACTTTCTTGTAAAATTTCAATAATCCATTTTTTTTGTTTTGGTGTTACTCTTCCAAACACATCATATTCTTGAACCACTTTTTCTAATTCGTCTTTATTTAAGTCTACAATATCTAATCCTTTAACATTTTTTAATCCTACTTTATTTGCAATATTTAAAACCGTAGATACATTATCTCCGGAAATGATTTTTACCATAACTCCTTGTTTTTTAAAGTAATCCAAGGTTGCTTTGGCTTCTTTTCTAACAATATCCTCAATTAAAATAATGCCAATTGCTTCTATTTTTTCTGGTTTATCACTTAATACTTTTTGACTCCCCAAAAGTAAAACTCGGTAATCCGTTTGATATTTTTTTATTTCTTTTAAAACTTTATTTTTTTCTTTTAAAAGAACTTCTGGTGCTCCTATATAGTAAGCATCTTTATCTTTAAAAGAAATGGCTGAAAACTTTCGCTCCGATGAAAAAGCAATGGCTTTTGATTTTTTCCAAGTACTTTGTTTAGTAAAGTATTCTTTAATGGCTGTCATTGTCGCATTTGTATCTAATGAGTTTTCTGCAAAAGCATTTATGATTTCTTTCATTTCTTCTTTCGTGTGCTTTTCTACGGGTGTAAAATCTACTACTTGCATACGCCCTTCTGTTAAAGTTCCTGTTTTGTCTAAACAAATCACATCTACTCTCGCTAATGTTTCCATGCAATATAATTGTTGCACTAATACTTTATATTTTGAAAGCCTAATTACACTTACAGCCATGACTGAACTAGTGAGTAACACTAATCCTTCTGGAATCATTCCAATTAAAGAAGCTACGGTGCCAAATATCGCTTGTGGAACATTCCCATCTGTGGCATTTACTTGACTAAAATACATGATAATACCAATTGGAATGATAAAAATAGATAAAATTTTTAAAAGTTTTTCAAATGAATCCATTATCACTGAATTGGCTTTTTTTTGATATTTTGCTTCTTTAGATATCGTCGCCACATAATTTTCTTGTCCAACGTGCTCTACTTTAGCTGTACAGCTCCCACTTACAATAAAAGAGCCTGATAGAAGCATATCTCCTTTTTTCTTTAAAATAGCATCTGGTTCTCCTGTCAAAAAAGATTCATTTACTTCTACTTCGCCATCTAAAATGATTGAATCGGCGACAATTTGATGACCTACTGTTAGAATCGTTACATCATCTAAAACTAGTTCATCTAGGGATAGTTCTTCTTTTTTTCCTTCACGTATTGTTGTTACCTTTGATTCAGAAATTACGGATAAGCGATCAATAATTTTTTTCGATATAATTTCTTCTATAATACTTATAATCGAATTAATGATGATTACTCCCATAAATAAGCAGTTTTTCAATCCTTCAAATAATTGGTTGTTTAAAATGCCTGCGGTTAGTACAGCAGCTCCTAAAGCAATATTTAAAAAATTAAAATACGTAAAAAAATTGCTCGCAATGATTTGTTTTATGGATTTGGTTTTTGGTTGATCATCATAATTCACTAATCCTTCGGAAATTCTTTTTGCTACTTGTTCTTTGGTAAGTCCAATATCTTTTTTTGGTTCATATCTTTTCATATAAAAATCACCAGCTCATGAACCTATTATAGCATACTTCATAAAAAAAATTCCTGACAATTTTGTAAGAAAATTCCTGGTAAGAAGTTTTATCTTTTACGATATATATGAATTATTATCTTATTACCATAACAACCAGCGATATTTATTTTGAGGGAGATAAAAAAGCACAAGTATTACACATGAAAAATGAGCCAACATAATTGACTCATTTTTTTAGACTTATCGTATAAATTGAACTTTGAGGAATTTCTAATTGAAAAAGATTGTTTTCCCTAGTAAAATCATTTGGCGTATATCCTAAATTTTCTAAAGATTTTAAAAGTCTTTGTTTTCTTACATATCCTTCTATTGAATTTTCTCCAGGAATAGGACTAAATTCAAAAGAAAATATATCATCGTGTGGACAAATATCTGGTTCTAACAAAAGGATTTTACTTTCTGAATTCGATATTTTTTGTTTGTTTAACATAACTTGCCAAAATTTATGAAGCATACGATTTCGAAAATTATAATTATCTTTCTCTATTTTTTTCATCAAAACACTTGCATCTTCATCAGCAATTCCTCTTTGAAATAAAGCTTTCAAAAACCTTTCTTTTCCAAATTGTAATTCTAAATTAATTGTTGTTTGATAAGCTAAAATCATATTTTCTATACTGCGTTCTTGTTGAACACTCTTAATTATTTCTCTTATGCTTAATAGTTCTTCTCTAGTCATTTTTTTTCTTCCTTTCGTGCTAGAATATTTTATAGAATTATCTTCTTATTGTCAACAATTTACACTCCTAATTTTATTTCTTTTTTCTTTAGAAGAACTTTTCTTAAAAAATCGACTGGTATAACTGTTAAAGCAAGGAGAATAACAAACATGAGTTCATAAGGAGTTAAACCAAATGTCCTAAATACGGTTCCACCTTTATAAATCAAAATCATTTGAACACTGGCAATAAAAATAATTGTAAAAACAAAGACAATATTTTCTTTTAAATGAGCAAATAAGTTTAGACGATGTGTTCTCGCATTGAAAGCATTACCTATTCCAATAAAGATAAATAAGGCAAAGTAAGCTGTCATTAAGTATTTAAAATCATCATCTGGTCTTATTAAGGAACGCACCCAAGGAGACTTTAAAAAGAATAAACAAAGCAATGCTGAATAAAGTCCTGTCCAAATAATTTCTGAATACATATATTTATTCATGATTGGTTCATTTTTATCTTTAGGTTTTTCTTGCATGGTTTCTTTTAAGGCTGGTTCAAAGGAAAATGCAAGTCCGGCAAAAGTATCCATAATCATGTTAATCCAAAGCATTTGAATAATAGTAATTGGGGTATTTACTCCTACAAATGGACCGATGATGGATAAAAATAGCGCACAAAAATTACATGTTAATTGATAAATAATAAATTTTCTGATGCTTTTAAAAATTGTTCTACCATAAAGTATGGCTTCACTAATTGATAAAATGTTATCATCTAGTATTACTATATCGCTTGCTTCTTTGGCTACTTCTGTACCACTTCCCATCGCAAATCCGACATTTGCTTTTTTTAGGGCTGGCGCATCATTTACACCATCGCCTGTCATTCCAACGACTAAATCTCTATTCTCGGCTATTTTCACTAGTTTACTCTTATCTTGGGGAAGAGCTCTGGCAATTACTTTAATTCTTGGGAGAAGTTGTTCTAAATCAAACTCACTCATACTATTTAATTCGCTACTTGTAAGAACTATATCGTCTTTACTTTGTAATATTCCTACTTCTTTAGCAATACTGGTCGCGGTTTCTTTCGCATCTCCGGTAATCATAACTACTTGAATTCCCGCATTTTGAATTAAAGAAACACCTTCTTTAGCTTCTTCTCTTAAATCATCTTTTATTGCAATTAAGCCAACAAAAGTTAAATTTTTTAATTCTTCATCATGGCTAAAGGCGATTGTTAAAACACGGCAGCCATTGGTTGTTAAGCGATTGATTTCTTCTTCGATGTGTTTTTTATTTAAAAATGGCTTTTCTTCTCCATTTTTATTTAGAAAACGAATACAATTTGGTAATAGTTTTTCACTTGCCCCTTTAACAAAAGTTCTTTTTCCATAATTTTCTTCTACAGTCAGAGAGGAGTATTTTTTCGAACTATCAAATGGTGTTTCTTTTAAAATTTTTGGCTTTGCTAAAAGAGTATTTTGAAAAAAACTTAAAAGAGCTCGATCTGTTGAATTTCCTCCAATTACAGTACCATCAGCACTTAGCATACTCTTATTGTTCCAAATTAGGCTTTTTTTGACAATCTCTTCATATTTTGGAACTTTATTTAAATCTTTTTCTTTTTTATAATATGTTAAATCTCCACTGACAATTTCTAATACCTCTAATTTTCCTTTGGTTAATGTTCCCGTTTTGTCGGTAAATAAAATATTTAGTGAACCGGTGGTTTCAATGCCTACAAGTTTTCTTACTAAAACATTACTTTTTAACATCCTTTTCATATTACTTGATAAAACTAAAGTAATCATCATTGGTAAACCCTCTGGCACAGCAACAACAATAATCGTTACGGAAAGAGTTAATGAATAAATTAGATGATCCATCATTACTGGGAAATTGGTGATTGTTGCTAAAATTTTATCCATCTCAAAATTGTTTTCTAAGACAATTACTGAAAATAAATAGGAAAGAGTTACTAGAACTGCTCCAATGTATCCTATTTTGCTGATGGTTTTAGCAAGTCCTCGAAGACGTAGTTTTAATGGACTTATTGGCTCTGTTTCTTGAACTTCTTTAGCAAGTGAACCATAGACGGTGTTATCCCCAACGCTCGTGACAATCATCACGCCTGTTCCTTCATAGACTACTGATCCACGAAGGAGTTTTGCTTCTTCCTTTTCTCTTCCCAAAGGGAGTTTTTTTCGTTCTTTTGTTTCTCCATTTAATCTTGATTCATCAATGCTTAATGCTCCTTCTACTAAATAGCCATCTGCTGGTATGCCATCGCCACTTTCTAGTAAGACCACATCATCAACAACAATCTCTTCTATTTTAACCTCTTTAATTTGACCATTTCTTTTGACCTTTACTTTCATACTTTCATTTTCTTCTTGAAGCTTTTTAAATGCTTCTTCACTACCATATTCACTTATTGAAGATATGAAAGATGCAAGAAAAATCGCGATAAGAATCCCTAGAGTTTCAAACCAATCAAAATCTCGAAACAAAAAAACAACTTTTACAGCTAAAGCTACTAAAAGAATTTTAATTATCGGGTCTCCTAAGGATTCAATCAAAAGTTTTAAGAATCCTTTTTTCTTTATTTCTGTTAAACTATTTGAGCCATATTTTTTTCTTTGAACTTCTACTTCTACATCCTTTAGTCCATTTAGTTGCATAGTGTTCACCTAAAAAAGTATATGATGAAAAAATTTTAAATAATACTAAAAAAGAAATCATTTTATCTTTTTGATTTCTTCTTCATTTTTCTTTTTGACATAAAAAAAAGAAGCTATTGCCTCTTTTTAAATATGATAAATTTTATTTTTCTTTGTAAACATATATAGACCAATTGCGACAACAATTCCACCAATGATTACTGCATATGGTAAGAATGAGCCTGTTTGAGGATTTTCTGGATTTAAACAAATTTCTTCATATTCTTCTTTAGTTACTTCTACACCATTGTCATCATAATATTTACCATCTACTATTTCACAAGTTGGATTTTCTGGATTAGTAGGAGCATCTGCTACCTCTAAATCAATTTGACATGTTTCTGTAGATGAAGCACTTTCATTAACGTTTAAACGAATTGTAGCTACTTGATGAAGACCTGTTGTTACACCACTTTCATTTGTTAAACTTACATGAACAATTGAAGGATCTGATTCATCTTGAGTAATTGTACCACTCCATCCTGAACTTCTTGTTGCGCTTCTAAATGTGAAATTTGAATTTCCCAATTTTAATGTTGCATTATATCGGGTAATTGTTCCAGAAGAAACTTGTAATCCTAAATAAATTACTGTATTTGTCCCGTTATTTGCAATACTTACTCGATTTCCGTTTAATGTTGTATTTGATAAATCCATTGAATCAGATACAGTTACACTTGAACCGAAAATTGTACCACTAGCTGCATTTGCTACAGTTGGGTAGAACGCTACACACAATAACATAATAAAACTCAATACAAGACTTTTCTTTTTCATACTATAAACCTCTTTTCCTTTCATATTATGGTTTTATTATATCATAAAAATACTAAAATTCTACATATTTCTTCTTTTTTTACAATAATTTTGCAAAAATATGGTATTATAATATAGTAGGATGAATTGGTGGTGATAAATCTTGAAAAAAATTCTAGTTTTGATTCAAAATTCTTCTCTATTTTTTTCTTATAAACGGAATCACGCGATTCGTGAAGATTTAATGAACACCAATATCATTAGTGATAGTGAGCTTGTATTTACGGATGATTATATTTCTGAAAATCAAAAAATTGTAGTTCCCTTTTTCAGAGAATTGTGTATTATGAATCATATTGATACTCTTGTTTTTCAAAATATAGAAATTGCTAGTTTTTTACTTTCTTTTTTTAAAAATACTTCTGTTAGTAAAATTAAAATTAAGAAAAATGAGACTGTTTCGTATACTTTTTGTGAAGAATTAGTTCACTATAAAAATATTCGGGAACTTGATTGTTATTCTATTGCAAATTTTGCTTTTGATTTCTTAGACAATCATCACATTAAAGTGACTACACATAGTGAAGTTTTTTATATTTCACAATTTATGCAACAAAATAATTTGCAGGATTATTCCAAAATATATTATCAAAAACAAATTAAAATTTATCAAAAACTATCTACGGAAGACCAAGAGGATTTACTTACCTTTTTTAAAATTAATCGATATTTGAAAATTATTGATTTTTTTCTCTTTGACCGAGAAGATTTAGAATTTGTTCTAGAAAACCTAAAAAATTATCATTTAAAAAATGTTTTAATCAGATTACATGTTAATATAAATTCCTCTCAAGATATTTTATATTTAAAAAATTTAAATAAAAAGTATAAAAAAAACAAACTTGTTATCGATTTAGTTTATTCTAAAGAATATTTAGAAAATAATCTCATGAAGCAAGTTTGTTTAAATACTTTAAAACTTTGTGGATTTTTAATTGTATTTTTTATTGTTGGTTCTGTGGGTTATATTTTTGTTCAAAATTATTATGCTATGCAAGAAGTTAGTTCTATTCAAGATGAAGTAGCTTCTGTAATTGAAAGTGGAAATTTTGAGGAAAATGGAGAAACTGATGATGGACTAGTTATTAAAAACCCTTATGTAGCTTCTTTAACAACGATTAATCCTGATGTTATTGGTTATCTCAAGGTTAATAATACGAATGTGGATTATCCAGTTGTTACAGCTGATGATAATCAATATTATTTAAAAAAGAATTTATATCAAGAAGATGATAAAAATGGTTGGATTTTTATGGATTTTCGAAACTCTGATAAAAACTTAAATGACAATACTATTATTTATGGACATAATATGTATTATAGTGGTGTTATGTTTGGAACTTTACATCGTGCTTTAAATTCTTCTTGGTATACAAATCCAGAAAATTTGGTTATTACTTTTGATACGATGTATGAGTCTATGAAATGGCAAATATATTCAATCTACACTATTCCTAAAACTAGTGATTATTTACAAGTGTCATTTAGTAGTGATGAAGAAAAAAACAATTATATTTCCATGACACAATCACGTAGTATACATAATTTTGATATTTCCGTTACTCATGATGATTATTTATTAACTTTATCTACTTGTACAGGTAATAATGAACGACTTGTTATTCATGCGAAAAGAATCAGTTCATCTGATACGGAATCATAAGATTTAAATTATCTTGATATCTTTTTTCATTCGAATTCATTTCAATGGCTGTTTTCACATAGGAAATTGCTTCATTATAATGTCCTGTGTAAAATGCCGCTAGAGAAAACAAATCATAAAATGCATCATTCCAAGCAAATTCTTCATTGATATAGGATTTGCTTTTTTCTTTTATTTGATAGGCTTGGTTTAATAGTTCATACGCTTCATTATATTTGTTTTCAGAAATATAAAGGCCTGCTAACTCAATGTATCCCTCTCTTAAATAAGGTGCTTCATTAATGGCCAATTTCCACCAATTCTCTGCTTCTTCTAGATATCCTTTTGCTTGGTATGCACGACCCATAAATCTCATAGATGCACATCTCTCATCTTTCCATGTTGCATTTTTACATTTTAAATGGCGATGCAAGAGTTTAATACAGTCATCCCATCGTTCATAATACATATACTCTCTTCCTAGATAATGCAAATTTCGATCATTTTCTGGATCTTCTTCAACACTTATCTCTAATAAAGGTAAGTATGAGCTTCGTGATTTTGTTGCATCAGGATAATGATTTAAAGTAATCGGTACTTCAATTTCCTTTTCTTCATTTTTACTTGCTAAAACTTCATGAACAGCATTTTGCCAGTGATAGTCTGTTCGATTATGAATTTTATTAGATAAAAAGGTTACACGCGGATTATTGTTTTCATCTAATTTCCAATTAAATGTATATTTGGCTCTAGTTGGATGTTCTTGTTCCCAACACTTTTCTAAAATAGCTCGCCATCCAGGAACAAATACTTCATCTAAATCTGTACAAACACAGATATCTGCATCTTTTGGAACTTTGGCAAGTGATTCATTTCTGGCTGTATCAAAACGCCATGGATAAATTTTTTCTTCATAAACTTTGACATTTCTTTTCTTTAATTTCTCAACGGTTTTATCTGTAGAACCTGTATCTAAAACTATAATCTCATCTGCCTCTTGCATAGAATCTACCCACCGATCCACAAATTTTTCTTCATTTTTAGCAATAGCATAAACAATTACTTTCATAATTTTTTCCTCCTAATCTAGTTTATGCACTTTTTAAAAAATTGCCAAAAAAAAGTAAGCATATGCTTACTCATCTCCATATTCGCAAGGACTATCAAATAACCCTTCTATATCTCCTTCTCCTGTAGGGAATGTATCTAGATTAAAATCTGTTGCTAAATCTTCTTCACTCATATCAACTTTGATCGTAATTAGATAGCTGTCATCATCCATGTAAACTCTTCCTTCATATCCGTCTAATGAACCATCAGTTTCAATAGTTTCTACAGCTGCCAAATAATCGGCTTCTGTTTCAAATTCATAAGTGATTGTTTTTTGACCGTTATAAAATAATCCTTGATTATCAATTCCAAAACGATACTCAGAATATGCTGTAGCAGGTTGATCAGTAGTTTCATCTCTATTACAATACATAAATGTTTGAGGTGCATTTGCATCTACAATTAAACGTCCAACTACAGTTGTCGTATTTTCGTATTCGTCACTAGCTATAATATTTACTTCATATTCTCCTTCAACACTGGTGTCAATTTCTTCTTCAAATGTAAAAGTTACATCTGATTCATCTATGGCAGATTCAATAAAATCATCTGCTTCTACTGTTGTACCAGGAGTTACGATTACTTCTTTTACTTCTACTTCAGGAGCGATTGTATCTTTTACTTCTATAATATGAGGCTCTGTTGTTTTTCCATCGCAAGTTATTGTATATTCATATGTTCCTACTTTTGATGTATCTAAATCTGTATCAACTGTACAACTGCTAGCTGCAGAACTTGGAGAAATACGTCCATAAAATTCTGCTCCTGTACCAATCTCTGCTCCCAATTCTAATTCAGATAAAGTTGGTGTTACTGTTACTGTATTAGATGCAGACTTACTTGTCGTTAAAAAGTAGTAAACTCCGTATCCAATCGCTGCAATTAAAACTACAATTAAAATAATGAGTAATGGAGTATTAATTGGCTTTTTCTTTCCTTTGTTTTTAGGTTCTTCTGGAATAGGTGGTGGTACTGGAATTCCTCCCATCATATCAATATTGTTATTTGGGTTAGGAGCTCCTGTTGGAGTATTATTCATCATATTTGGATTTGCACTATTCATTGTTTCCATATTGTTTTGATCCATCATTCCCATTTGATTAGGTGCTGGATTCATTACAGTTTGAGCATTTAATGAAGTAGCTTCCAAAGGTTGTGCCACATTGTTATTCACTTGTTGTGGCGTTTGTGGTACCATTCCAGCGGGTTCTAAGTTTATATTTTCTCCTGCTGGTGGAATAGGCATTGGATTTGGAATATTTGTATTTCCTGTTCCCATATTTTGCTCAGGCATTGGAGTAGGATTTGGAATCATGTTAGGATTAGGTGTGTTAAATCCTTGATTATTAGGTATAGGATTCGGATTTGGCATTCCATTTTGATTCATCATATTGTTTCCATTGCTTAAATTTTCCATGCCACCATTAAAATTTTGATTGTTTGATTCATTATTCATATTCATAATTCTACCCTCTTATTCTATACATGAGATTATTATACTAGTTTTTTATAACAAAGTCAAAAATTTTTTAAAATAAATCAAATTATCAGATATATTTTTTATTTATGCTTTGGTTATTTTTCATAAAAAAACTTAGGATTTTTTTCCTAAGCATTTCTGATTTTGTTCATATAATATTGAATTTTTACTGGCCACGTTTCACTTGCCGCATATTTTCTACCGATTGTTTCCGGAGTAGTTAAACCTACACTAATGTAATTGTTTGCTAAGTTTCTTATCATAGCTTCAATTCCCTCATCTAAACTAGAAAATGCTGCGTAAGATCCACATCCTGAACCTTTCATACCTCCAACATTATTACACTTTTTCACAAGGCTACTACAATTCCAAGTACATCCCGTTTCATGTAATGTAATAGCTAATGCTAAATATGGATCTACTCCGTATTCAATTGAGTATTTTGCAAAACTCATACCATAACCTTGTAAATCACTGTTTAAGCTTAATTCAAGTTTAGCTGCAAGTTCTTCCATCGTCATGCCATCATAGACAATAACTGGTGAGGAAGCTTTTAGACTAACAATTTCAATTTCTTGTCTTAAGCTTTCATCTTCATAATTTATTTTTTCAAAGCTCGCACGCTTATTCTTTACCATGATTGACTCAACAAGTTTACTTCCTGTTGAAAATATTGCACTATCCATTGATAAGATTGTGATGCTTTTGACTATAGCTGAAACTAACTGGATACTACAGATTACGATTAAGGCTAAACAGATAGCTTTAATCGAGGGTAATTTTTTCATTTCAAACCATCCTTCTCTTTTCCGGAAAGTGAAACCATTATACTATATTTTATGTTGAAATGTCAAATTTTTTCACTTTTTGACACGTACATTTGTATTTGCTTTTGTGCTTTTTTCCTTTAAATAAAGAAGAATTTAGAATTCTTTTTTTAGCCAAAAAAGAGAAAAGTTATCACAAATGCTGCAATAATTCCAACAGCATCGGCAAATAAACCTGCGGATAAAGCATGTTTTGTCTTGGTAACTTTTATTGACCCAAAATATAAGGCTAATACGTAAATTGTTGTATCTGTACATCCTTGCAAGTTCGAAGCAAGACGGCCTACAAAGGAATCTGGACCATATAATTCAAAAATGTTACTCATGATTGCTAAAGAAGCTGTCCCGGAAATTGGTCTTACCATCGCCATTGGTAAGACACTGACAGGAATATTTAAAGCTTCTAAGACTGGATTAAAGAATGAGAAAACAAATTCTAAAAAATGAGAATTTAGGAAAAGATTGGTAGCAAACACCATTGCAATCACTGCTGGAGCAATGTTGAAAACTGTTATTAACCCATTTTTTGCTCCGACTAGAAAAGAATCATAAATATTTACTTTTTTATGATATCCATAAAGAATGATAAATAACACAAAAACTGGAACAATATAATTGGATAGATTCATTTTTTCTTTCTCCTTTTATAATAGTCAAATAAAAGACCTGAAACATTTGAACACAAAGTAGCTAAAATACTTGTGATAATAATTTCTGAAGGATTGGCACTTTGATACATCAGTCGAAGAGCAATTACTGTTGTCGGGACAATTGTAACTCCGCCCGTATTTAATACTAAAAATGTGACCATAGCTTCTGTCGCTGTATCTTTCTTAGGATTGTCTTTTTGCAAACATTCCATTGCTTTTAATCCAAAAGGAGTAGCTGCACTTCCTAATCCTAGGGCATTCGCGGCTATGTTACTGGCAATATAACCTAAAGCTGGATGATCTTTTGGCAAACTTGGAAATAACTTACTTAAAACTGGACGTACTAATTTGGCAAAAATGTCTAGTAAATGAGCATCTTCAGCGATTTGCATAATTCCTGTCCATAAAACAAGTAAGGGAAGCATTTCTGTTAAGAGTTTAATTCCCCCAGCTCCACCTTTTAGTATTTCCTCATTTAAAATATCTATATTTCCGGTGGCGATAAAGAAAAATGAACCTACTGCTATGAATATAAGCCATATAATACTTACCATCTAAACAACCACCTTAAAAATTTTTGAAAAAAATTTGCTTTTTTTTCTTCTTCAATTTTTTGATAAATTTTTTCAGATGTTAAGATTTCATTATTTAAATAAACTTCGGCTACACCTACCTCTTCTTCTTTTTGTTCAGAATTTATTTTAAAATCAATTTTTACTTGGTCCATTTCTTCTTTCGTTAATAATGCATAATAATCGTTTTTAATATAATATTTCTGAGGATTTTGAGCATCGATTACTAAGGATTCTTTATCTAATATTGCTACTCGTTCATATTCTTCAAAAACTTTTTCGCATAAATTTTTATGATCTTCAAAGTCATTTCCATCATTTAAAGTAACAACAATACAGGTTTTATCCTCTTTTTTTGAAGCAGTAACCAATGTTCTTTTTGCTTTTTTGGTAAATCCCGTCTTTCCACCTATATTATATTCATACATTTTTAAAAGCTTATTTTTATTTTGCCAAACGTAAGTTTTTCCAGAAGTTTTGGCTTCATATGTTTCTGTACCGATGATACTTCTAAACGTATCATTTTTTAGAGCATAACGCATTAATATAGCCATATCATAAGCAGTGGAAGTATTTCCAGAACCATCGCTTTCTTCTAGACCATGGTTGTTTAAAAATTTTGTGTTGCTCATTCCTAATTCATAAGCTTTTTTATTCATTAATTCCACAAATTTTTCCATATTTCCACTTACATGATAAGCAATTTCTATTGCAGCATCATTACCACTTCGAAGCATTAACCCATATAATAAATCTTTTAAAGTTATTTCTTCATCTAAGCTTAAGTAAATCGCACTTCCATAGGCTTTTAATACCTCTTCACCTACTTTTCTTGTAGAATTTATGTCTCCATTTTCAATTGCTACAATTGCAGTCATTATTTTGGTAGTACTAGCAATTAATTTTTCTTTTTCGGGATTTTTACTTAAAAGAACTCTTCCTGAATCATAGTCCATGACTACATAGCTTTCTGCGCTTATGGCATGAGCTGTTATTGGAAAAAAAAGAATTAGTAAGCAAAAGAGGATTTTTTTCATGAAATCACCTATAAAAATGTATGAAAAAAGACTAAAAATTAGTCCTTAATCTATAATATACAATTTGTAAAAAAAGTCGTTCGACAATATATATCGTAGTTTTCACCTCAAAAAAAGAGAATAGATTTCGCTATTCTCTTTCTAGGATACTATTTTATCTGACTTAACCATTTTTTCTAGGGCTTCAATATTTAAAATATTATATAGTTCTTTATAATACTCTAAAAGCTCTTCTGGTGGTATTTCTGTTATTTTATTTTGAAACTGCTGAGCTTCTATTTTAATTGGCATTTCAATTCTAACATAAGATTTATATCTTAAACCGAGTTTCTTCCAGTTTTTTATTGGTATTCTTTTATATGGATCATTCTGAGTAGTAAGTTTAAATACATGAAAATTTCTTTTATCTTCTTCAACTATCAAACCTCTGCCATCATCAAGAACTAAAACTGGTCTTCTCTGTATTTGAACCATTATATCCGAATTTTCATCATAATATATTATTGGAATGGCAACTATCCATATTTCCCCTATACTTGGTTTAGTCATTTAACACACTCTTTTCTTTAAATCTTTTTCAGTTAGTCCTAATTTTTTTAAGACTTCGTTTTGTTTCTTCTCAGAAGGCGTTTCAAAAAATTGATTACTTTTTATTTGCTTTAAACTTTTATTATATTCTTCAAGCGAGATTCCGAGTAGTTTTGCACAATCCTTTTGAGAAGCAATATACTCTTGTTTGTTCATCAATAAGCCCTCCTATTCTAATTAAACTATATCATATTTTATTGAATTTTACAAAATGAAAAAATAGTAAATTTATAAAATAGTGTACATACCCTAACATATTTTGCTTTGAAAGTAAAGTTTATCGCACAAAAAAAGAGAGTAACCACTAAGGCTACCCTCAATTTTTAGTTACCAACATTTATGTCGGCAACATCTATAATTTTTTGAGTAAACTAACTTTATAAAAAACAGTTGTATCAGAAGAATTTCTAACTTGGTTTGGATATTCCCTATCCTCATAAATTTTTAGTATTTCTCTTCCATATCCTATCCCATAAGCAGTATTTGAACTTCCGTCGCTAGCACCATTTCCACATCAATCTAAAAGTTCATCTGAAGCATAATATGTTCCTTGAATTTTTTTGATAGTATCTTCGTCTGGTTGTTCCACTATCCAAGAATTTCCTTCATATCTTGTTTTCATAGCGATTGTATAAGTTGTTTTTTTCTTTTCTTTACTCATTTTTTCTAATTGTAAATTTATATAGTTTTCTTCAGCACTATTTTCTTTTAAAGCCTCTCTGATACTATGGTGATAATCATATACAGTTATGTCAACAAAAATCGTTGCTTTATCCCCATTATATATTTCCTCTTTTATTTTATACGTTAAGTTCACGAATTGTTTTTTCATAAGAAGAATATATTGTTCTCTTTGTTCTTTAGTAAACTTTTCTTCATCTAATGTATCTATAAGAGATTGTTCTATTTCTGTTGTAAAATTTCGATATTTTTCTAAATAACTTATGACTGCATCTTTTGCATGGATTTTTGTACATCCACATAACAATATACAGCATAGTACTACAACCACACATTTTTTCATAATCGTTCCTTGTAAGATAAACGAATCAAGGATGCAATTTCATGAAATTTTAAAGAGTATGGTTTTTTTAATTCTTGTGAACATTTTTCAATCATTTTATCTAAATCTGTTTCTAGTTTGCCAAACCATTCATAATATAAATAAGCACATTTAGAGGTGTTTTCTTTTTCTTTTAAAGTTTTTAATTCTATTTTAATTAATTTTTTTTCTTCTAAAGCTTGTCTAAATTCCGTTCTTTTTTTTATTTGCTTTGTTTTTTTAAAAGGAATTGAAATTTCTTTTAATGTCGTTGCTAATTCGTTTGCGTTATTCTCATCCTCAATTAATAGTTTTGAACGATTTATAATTTTTCCATCATTAGCTATTTCAAGAACTAGGCTATTTTTTGTTGAAGAAATTAGAAGCATAGTTGGGTTTTGGACATTTCCTTTTAGTATCGTTTTCTTTTGATATATTTTTATCCATTCTTCTTCTATTTGTCCTTCATAACAATAAATTTTTAAAAAATCTTGTTCTTTTATTCTTATAATTGGAATCTTTTTTATAGAAATAATTGTATCTCTTTTGTCCCATTCATAAAATTCCCAAGGCGTTTCATCTAGATTTACTAATAAATCATAATAATAGTGCATTATTTTCTTTCCTTTCTTTTCAAGTAAATTATTAAACATAGAATACCTAACCATAAAAAATAAAATTCTATTCTATTACTAATAAAATGAACATAATCCCCAAAACTATACCCTAAAACTAAAATATTGACATATAAAACGTTAAAAAAAATTCCTAAGATTGTCAATACAATGCCTAAAATTAAAAATCCAACTTTTTTCATTTCATCCTCTTAAATATTTTATTTCTTATTTTCCTTTTTTAGTATATAATGTTGTAAGGTGATAGTTGTGGATTACTTAATTTATATTATTTTGGGAATTATTCAAGGTTTTACTGAACCTCTTCCTATTTCAAGCAGTGGACATTTAGTCTTGATCAAAAATCTTTTTAATACAAATATGTTAAATGATGTGAATTTTGAAATTGTTGTTAATTTTGGTTCGTTTATTGCGATTTTTTTGATTTTTTGGAAAGATATTTTCAAGCTTTTAACTGCTTTTTTTGGATATATTTTTCAAAAGAAAAAAAGAAAAGAGTATCAAAAAGATTTTAAATATTGTTTACTTATTATCCTTGGAAGTATTCCTGTTGGAATAGCTGGACTTTTATTTAAAGATACCGTTGATGCTTGGTCAGGTAATATGACACTTTTAGGTATTTCTTTTATGATCACAGCATTTATGCTTTTCCTAGTAAGGAAATGTAATGGTAAGAAAGAAGATTACGATATTACTTATAAAGATGCAATTATTATTGGACTTATGCAAATGGTTGCTTTGATACCAGGAATTAGTCGTAGTGGAACTGTGTTAGTCGGTTGTCTTCTTTGTAAAATTTCTCGTAAAGCTTCTTTAAAATATACTTTTATGTTATATCTGCCAGTCAGTGTTGCTTCTATGGGACTTGGAGTGGTTGATTTATTAGAAAGCGGAAATTTAGCTACATTATTTATTCCATATACATTAGGATTAATTGCTGCTGGAATCGTTACCTACTTTTCTTATCGATGGCTATCTAAACTTGTTCAAAATGGTAAGCTTTGGAAATTTTCTATTTATTGTTTCTTTTTATCTTTGTTTGTATTATTTTATTTCCGTTAAAAAAATAAGCCTTTTTATTTCTTGAGGCTTATTTTTTTATTCATTGTTTTCTGAATAAGAAATTTCTGGAATCTCTACTTGATTAATTGAATCAAATCTTTTGGTAATTTTCTCTGTTGTTACATGAATATCTTTGACATCTTTGCTTACTGTATCAATACTTCTTGATAATTTATCCCAGCGTTCTTTATATCTTTGAAAATCTATAGCTAATTTATTTAACTCTACTTGGATTACTTTTGCGTATTTATCTCTTTCCATATTTTTGATAATCATTGCAAGTGTCGTTAAAGTACTCATTAAAGTTGTTGGAGAAGTTATCCAAACATGTTTGTTGTACGCTTCTTTTAATAAATCTGGATGATATGCATTTATCTCTGCAAATATTGCTTCAGCAGGTAAGAATAAAATTGCTTGGTTTGCAGTTACTCCAGCAATAATATATTTACTGCTTATCGCTTCAATGTGTTTTTTGACATCTATTTTAAATAATTTTGTAGCCATATCTCTTTCTTCTTTAGATAAGTTTTTGTTGGTCATTTTTTCATAATTTTCTAAAGGAAATTTTGAATCAATACAAATATTTCCTAATGGCTCTGGTGCATGTAAAATTGAATCGGCAATATATCCGTTTGGCAACTTATATTGTATTTCATATAGCCGGTCATTTTTCTCACCAAAAACACTTGTTAAAATATAATTTAAATTTACTTCACCAAATATTCCTCTTGTTTTTTTATCCGTCAAAACACTTTGTAAAGAAACAATTTCTGTAGATAAGCTGTCAATTTTCTTTTGGGCTTCATCAATTTTTGAAAGTCTTTCTAAAACGTTTGTAAATGTCTTGTTTGTTTTTTCAAAATTTTCATCTAATCTTGTATTTACTTTTTCATTTATTAAAATTAGCCTTTGTTCCATACGATCATTTAATGCATCAAAATCTTTTTTTAAATTACTTGAAAACTCATATTTAAAATCGCCAATTTCTTTCGTTAAAGAATTCTGAAAAGTTCCTAGTTTTTCAGTTACTGCTAAATCATTTTGAGTGTTTTTGTTTATTTTAATAAGTAAAAATATGAGTAAAAGTATAAGTACTCCTAATAAGGCAATTATTATATATTCCATAAAATCACATCCTACACATATTATACTTGTTTTTTTAACTATTTTCATTAAGAAAGACTAGGTCTGTGTAAACCTAGCCTAGGATATCTACAAAAAGATTTTTTATTTTACAACTTGTGTAACATTGTAACCAAAATATTCAAGCATCTTAACCACTTTTCCACTATGAAGTCCTTGTGAACAAATAAAGAAATAAGGAGTTTCTTTTTTTAAATATTGATCATAATATAACATGAATTTTTGATAAGGAAAATTTACAGCATCTGGATGATGCTCAAAAAGAAAGGTTTCTGGACTAGAAAGGTCGAAAAGTGTTCCCATACTTTTGTTATACTCGCTTACTTTAATTCTTTTCATAACTATCACCTATGATAAAGTATGCATTTTTTTTCACTTCGCATATAATATATACCTAAATAAATGGTTGTTTTTATTATTTTTATAAACTTAATTGATATGGATTACTTGAAGTTCCTTCTCCTCTAATTATTTTAACGTTAGAGACCAGATATAATGCTGGAAAAACTACACTGGACGCTCTGTTCACAGCGATGCCATTCACATTCCCATAATTGTATACATAGAAGATGCTGTGCTTATCGCTTGAATAAGGTGTTAGTATCCATTGAGCATTAGAGCTATCATATAACCAGTCGTTATTTCTACAATCATCATAATCATCCCAATTATATAGTTCAGTGTTTAGACATGTTTCTCGATCTGTTGTATTTCCTCCACTTGTTGCATAGCCATAATCACTTGGATATATAAGTCCTATTTTTCCTATCCACTCTGTTGGTCTTCCACTATATACTTCTGTGTTTCTTTCATATGTGTACCAGTGGCTTAGTCCATACTACTACTTGTATACTTTGTTGTTCCTCCTAGGTTCCATATTGCATCTCCTATCATATTCTTTGCTTCTTCTGTTAAGCCATTAGAACTAAAGTCAACGTTCGTTGCAGTTGTACTACCATTGTAATAACTTCCCGTTGTTCGATTATAATATGCTCCAGAATTTAATAAATTCATAAGCGTTGATGTACTCCAATCATTATCGTAATTTCCAATCGCATCATAATCCCAACTGTATTCTCCTAAGGACTCATCTCTTATGATTTTTAATCTAGTCTCTTTATTTTCTGTGCCATCATCGATATTATTAAATACCCCAATGATTCTCCATAATTCATTATTAAGTAAAACATAATTATTTGGATTTGCTCCAATATATCTTAGATTATTATCTGTTGTTTCATCATAAGCAAGCTCTACTGTATTTAGATTGGCATTATCCTTTAAACAATTTGCTGCTGTATCGTTACATGCTTGTATAATATCGCTAAAAGTTGGTCTTCTGAAATACAACGTACATTTTGTTCTTGTTTCAGTCATATTTAAAACTTTAACTGACCAGTCTGTTTCATTAAATTCGATACTTGCTCCTTTGGTGCAGTTTGTTTTTTCTTTATCTAAGACATACCCTTCTCCTTTCTGAGGCATTGTCTTTGATATTTCATCATCTACGTAAAAAGAGAAATATAGGTCTCCATTGTCTCCTACTGTACCTTCAATGATATTAAATTCGTCATGAGTTTCAAAGGAAGCAAATGAAGTGTAGAAAAATACGCCAGCGATTAATAGAATACATACTACTGTAAATGTGGTTATGCCTATTTTCTTTGGGTCTTTTTGTTTAAATTTTTCTAGTTTCATTTCCTTTATTCCTCTTCTATTTTCTCTATATATTGTATCGTTTTTCGTTTTCTTTTACAAGTTAAAAAACTGTTGAAAGTTTTTTCAACAGTAATTTTATTCATCGTCGTGGAAAAAGTCATCAAAGAACTCATCATCCGTGATTACGTTGTCATCCATGATAATTGAGTCGGCATCCACATTAATTTTTGGTTTTTCTTCCGTTTTAGGAAGTGGCATTTCTATATTCTGTTCAACTGGTTTTTGTGTTTCCAATTTTGGTAATTCCATATTGTTTTGTTTTGCCAATTTTTCTTTTTCTCTAGCTTCTTCCTCATCTAATTCTTTTAATTTTTTGTCAATATCAGCAATCATTTTATCGATTTCATCATTTGTTAGACTAGAGATCGGCTTTTGTGATGGCGATGGAAATGCAGGATTTGAATCATTTCCCATAAAAGGATTTGGGGCCATTCCTCCAAAACCACCACCCATAAATGGATTTGATGATGGCATGAACGGATTAAATCCTCCAGGATTAGGAATTCCATTTTGCGCATTGTTCGCCATTTGTTTTCTTTTTTCTTCTGAAACATATGTTTTTAAATCGAATGTAGCCACAGGTCGTTGTTCTCTAGTTGGTAACGCAAGCTCTCGTCGTTCAATTCCCCAATTAATTTTAAAGTCTGGTTCGTATTGAGTTTTGAAAGGACTCATTCGGATACGCATGATAATGGCTTGAAATAATTTCATTTTTTGTAAATCGGTTACCGTTACTAAAGGGGTTGAAGCTGTTTTATCTTTTTCTTTACTTTTTACTTCTCCACACATTTTACTAATTTCTTCTAAAGCTGCCATTTCGGTACTAATTAAGTAAATCGTATTTCCACAGTTTCCGCGTAAAGTTGCTGCAACTTCTTTACCATAAACATCATTTAACTGAGCAAAGTTTTGAATGATAAATGAAAATCTTATATTTCTACTTCTTGCAGCCGATACCATTGAATCTACATCAGATAAAGGTGGCATATTGGCAAACTCATCCAAAATAAAGTTTGTTCGATATGTTAGTTTTCCACCGTTTGCTTGGGCCACTTCAACTAATGTTTCATAACATTGCTTTAAGAAAACAGTTAATAAACTATGATAAGTTGTTTTTTCATCATGAATAATTAAAAATACAGCTGTCTTTCTTTCTCCAATGCTTCGCATATCAAAATCACTGTAAGAAAGCATTTCTGAAAGTTTTTCACGTGAAGCAAAAATTCGGATTTTTTGTCTAAATGTTGAAAGGATTCCTCCTTTGGTATCAGATGGTGCATTAAAAGTTGTTGAAGCAAAAATGTATTCTGGAGATGCTTCTCCTTTCATATTAAAGTACTCTTGAATATATGTTTTTGCGCCTAATCTTTCTTCACCTACTGTACTCATTAAATTGATAGAATTTAAATTTATTTCGTTTTCTTTACCATCTCTAAATAATCCGATTGCTAATCCTGAAAAATAGTCTGCACCTGACTTTTCCCAGAAAGCAGAATCCTTATTTTTTGGATCAACCAAAATGTTGTTGGCAATATCCTCTAGTAATTCTGTTGCTTTGTCAACATTTCCATTTTTAAAATAATAATAAGGCATGGTTAATGGATTCCAAGAATTTCCTTGATCTGGTTCACGAAAGTTTAAAACAACAATATTATATCCTTGTTCTTTTAAATAATCGCCACAGTATTTATATAACTCTCCTTTTGGGTCGTTAATAATCATACTCTCGCCTTTTTTAGCTAAAAGGTTTACCATTGGCTTTACGATACATTCTGTTTTACCTGAACCTGTAGAACCAATAATCATTGTATGATATTCTCCATCATCTACCCAAATATCTGTTCCATTATTAATTAATGGTACTCCTGCTCCATCAACATGTTGATCAATAGCTTTAACATGTTTTACATCTTTCGCTTCTTTGATTTCTTTTTCTTTAGCCCACCTAGAATACCCTTTTTCTTCTTTTTCCCCAATTGTTAATAGCTTTTTTGCACTTTTATCTCGATCGAAAATATAAGATGATACACTAGAAAAAATAATAATTAAAGCTACAACAAACATGAATATGGTTAATAATAAATAATCGCCTGTAAATGCTGGAAAAGGATTTAGCCCATAGAAAGAACCATCTTCAGCAAAAGATGAAAAATTCAAAACAGCAATTGCACATAAATAAAGTAAAAAAATGCAAAATATTACAAATATTATAAAATCTTTTGATGAGACACGAAATTTCATGAAAAAACCTCCATTTGCTTTTAATTATACTATAAAATATATGATTTTAAAATAATTAATTCATACTTATATCTACATAATAGTTCTTAACACTTTGAATACGAAAATTATATCTTATTGAGTAATTATCTGTTATCGTTATAAGTTTTTGCTCATTTTCATAATTAATTTGATAATCTTGTATTGTTGATGATGGATAATCTGTTACATAGCTTTCACAAAGACTTTGAAATTGTTCAAAAGTCGGATAAGTATTTTTTGTACTTTCTCCTAATAATTCATAAGCTTCGTAACAATCCGTATGAATTTTATTAAGGAACTCGCTAAAATAATCACTCGCTTCTCTGAAATTAGAGACTACTACACTAGGAATAGTATTGTATTCATTCGTAAGAATTTCTTGATTATAAGACATTAAACCATACTCTTCTATAATTTCTTCGAATGTAGTATTTTGATTCATAATTGGTAATATTGCATATGTGTTATTAGCAGTATCAAAAAAGACAAGATCTTTAACTATAATTTCATTAGCATTGGAATCTAAAAGTTCCATCGCATACGTACCTTCTACATAATAAATAGAAAAATATGAATTTTGAATTACATGAATATCCGTTATTTGATAAAGAAAATTTCCATAAGCCTCTTCAATATAGTTTTCTATATTATCAGATGAAATATTATAACGTTTTTTATAAATTTCTGATAGTAGCGGTAATACTTGATTAAAATTGCTATTTACTTGAGTATAGTAGTTAAAAAGAGATTGATACACAGTTTGATAAGTACTATAATCATAAACTTCCGAATAATTATACGTATTGTCCAGAATTTCATGTCCATCATCATTGTTCGTCTCTTCTTTATTAAATACCATTGCAATTAAAACTATGATGACTACAAAAAGTAATAATACTCCCCATATAATGATTTTACTTTTTTCTCCTTGCATTTATTCACCTTCTTATCCATTATCATACTGCGTTAAATTGTTGTTTTCAATGATAGCAACAATTTTGTTAACGTAGTCTGGATCTGTGGCATAGCCTCCATTTTTGATAATCGTAATTGCTGTGACATAGTCTTTTTCTCCTACTACGCCATTGTATCGACTATTATTTGCTAATAATCTTGAATGATCTTTTAAAGATTCTAGTGGACTTGAATAGACTCTCCATGTTGCAGTTGTTGCATAACATCCATTACTGTTACATTCTCTAGTTGGTAAATCTACTGTTTCTCCAGTCCATGAACTTCCTGCTTTCATTCCAAAATAATTATTGTAATTTCTGGCTAGTCCACTACTTCCCCAACCACTTTCTAATATTGCTTGAGCTATCGTTACCGAAGCTAAAATATTAGAAGTTTTCATATCTTCAACTGCATAAGGCACAATAAAATCAATAAACTCTTGATTTCCTGATCCAGAATATCCAGGAACATGTGAAGTACATCCAGTAGGTCTTGGTTTGGTAGTACTTACATAGTCTAGTGGATTAACAGCTGTACCATTTACTAAAATCTGAAAATCTAAATGTGGACCAGTTGAGTTTCCTGTATTACCCATGGTCCCTATAACCTGACCTTGAACTACACTATCGCCATTTTGAACAGTAACACTATACATATGTCCATATCTGGTAACTGTTCCATCAGGATGTTCTATTTTTACATAATTTCCTAATTGTCCTCCACATGAATAGTTTCCTGCTGTGCATCCTGTGTTTACTGCGATAACCTTTCCTGATGCAGCGGCAATTATATTGGTTTTTCCTTCAACTCCGTTTCCAATATCGATAGCACGGTGATATGTACTTGCTCCAGCAATTGGAGCACCACGGTTTCCAAAGTAACTTGTGATTGCTGTAGTAGATGGTTTTCCACTCGCAAGTACTACTCCATTTTCAGTAGTAGTCTCATCACTACCGATTGGCCACCACATACAATCACTACTATTTACATCAAGCGTATCGTCATCTTTTTTTGCATTCGATTTAATTATTGTTTTTAAATAAATATCTTCACCAAAAAAATGATTAAGAATATTGTCATCTAAGTAAGCATATCCAATTGCTAAATAATATGCACCATAAACACTATAGCCGTTTGTTTCATCCTGGTGTAACCATTCTGCATCTTCTTCATTACTACTCCAACACATAGAATATTCATTTTCTTCATCTGTTGGATCGCCTTGTTCATCGTTACATGGACAAAACGTATAAATTTCGTTACTGAAATTTGCTCCAGCAAATTCTAATGGTACTGCTAAGTTTTGATATAATTGATAATTGTCCTCAGTTTGAGAATTCCAACAAAAATCTGATACAGATGCATTAATAAAGTCATTATTTTTATCCACCATAACTACGCCTGCTGTATTTTTTAAAGCTCGTTCAATATCTGCATCTTTTGCGCTTGGTTCTCTTAATACTTTATCACGATAAGTTACTCGGCAGTTATTGTTTAGTGCTTCTGTTCGAAGAGCAATTGATAAGGATGAGTATAGGTAATATAAACTCTTTGATGGAAGATCCTCTGTATATGCATAAAGTGCTTTTTTTACGTATTCTTCCATATCCATAACTACGGTTCTTTCTTCATCAGACCCATATGGTTCATATATAACTGTTACTTGTTCACAATTTGGTTCAACATATTCATATTCAGGAACTCCGGAACCAGTGATTACCGCTAATATTATAAAAAACAATCCAATAGCCCCTAAAGCTATTGCAATAACAAATTTATATTTTTTTAAAAGGAAATTGATTAAACTTTTGCTTCCTACAGCAACTAAAGTTTTTCCAAAAGTGTCTGCTTCAAACTCTCCTTCTGTATTTTCTGAAGTATCTTCAGGTGGTTCTGGTACTTCTTCTGCTGCGGCCTTATTTGCCATTTCTTCTTCAGTAAGTTCTTCTTCATTAAAATCGTCCACTGTACCACCACCTCATCATGTATTTATTTTAACAAATTGTCTAACTAAAGTCCATGGTTCTTGCAGTCAAAAATGGTTTTGTTTAATCTTTGTTTTTATGATAAAATCTTAGATTATAAAAAGTTCCTCAATTTTTTTCTTACCATCAAAAAAAAAGAATGTTTTTCAACAATCTCTTTTATTTAAAAATACTAAATAATTTGCCACCTTTTTCTGAATTTTCTTCATCTAATCTTGTAAATCCCATGCGAATTAACAATTCATTTAAAACATGATTGTTTTCTAATTTATCATCTACATAAGGAACATTGTAATATACTTTACTTCTTGATTCATATTCAAAATCCGCTATATCTGTATTGTTTAATACACTTCGATTTAAAACGATTTTTTTACCTTTTAATTTTTCAAAAGCGTTGCGATCTTTACGAATCAGCTTATTTAATTTAATTAAACCAGGTTCAATTAAGTATAGAACCTCAGTACAAGAAGATTCTGAACCTTTATCATTTAAATCCACTAAAATCACATCTAAATTATAGTTTGATGCAATAAAATTTTGAAGTTCTAGATGGCTTGTATGTTTTAGGGTTTTATCGTTTAAGAAAACAAAATCATTATCGTCTACTTCAACGGCTACCACTTTGTATTTTTTCTCTAATTGTTTTTTTAATAAATATGTTAATGTTGTACTTCCAGCATGTTCTGTGACATTTTTTATTCCAATTACTCGTAATTCTCTTTGTTCATAAATAACGGTTGGAGCTGGCATTTTACCTCCAGAACTTTCTTCTTGATTTGTTGAATCATTTGCTACCATAACATTATTTAATTGATGATATTGAGCGACATCTTTATAAGAATTTGGATTGTCAATTAAAAACTTAATTGCATCTACATTTCTCGTAAAGTTATAAATTCCCATAGATACTAATTGTGATAAATATCTTGGACTATTTACAATTTCTGAATCATCTAATAAAAGAATAACTTTGCTCATATCCATATTTACAGATAATTCTTGAATTTTTGTAATATCTTCATAATTTTTAATAGCTGTAATATCTAAAATCATTTTATTAAAAAAGAAGTTTTGAAATTGCATAATAATTTCTTCTGGAGTAAATTCTCCTTCAACACTTTTAATAAAATCCAAATCAAGATTAGCTAATAAACTTGCATATTTATTTACGATTTTTACGTTCATAAATTTCTTCCTTTCTAATCACTCATTACATCAATATCATTTGAAGATTCTTTTATTGAAACAGTTGTTCCTTCTACAGAGAATGTAAATATATCTCCTATAACTGGAAGACTAAATTTAAAAAATATTCGTACTTTATACTTAGCTTTATAAGGTGATGATTCTGTTGAGTCGTCTATCTTTCTCACACAATAATAGTAACGCTCATTTGTTTTTACTTCTTCTAATATTGGTTCATCTAAATTTTGATTTCCCCAATCTCCTTCGTTACATTTTCCCATTACCGTATAATTATTATATCTTAAATAGTTATTTAAAAGATATACTGGACTATTTTCTCCTTGAGTTACTCCTTCGTATTTTTCAACAATAGTAACCAATTCATTTTTAATTTTGAATGCTTTTGTATAATTAATGCTTAATGCTAGAAATGCAACGAAAATCAACATAAAAATGATTACTAATTGGAGAATCCAGGTTGTTCCTATTGCTTGTCTCATTTTGGACCTCCATACATGGTTTTGGTATCACCAACAATTTTAAAACTAAATAATTCTTTAAATATTGGTAAATCTAATTGATAAAATACAACTACTCGGTAATAACTCATATCTGGAAGTTCATTAAAACATGTATCTCCAGCGCATGCATCTTTGTCTGCCGGCATTTTAGCTATACAAAAAACTGGATTATCCTTATCTTCTCTTCCGTCTCGATTATAGCAAGTATAAGGGACCTTTTCTCCGTTAACTTTTTCATCCGCTGGAACATTTCCTGCAGTTCGATATGAGTTGTCTTGGATATAATTTACTATTTCAGCCAACGCCTCAGAATTTTCAGCAGAAGATCCGAGATCAATCCCATTATAACTTTGAATTGTTTGGATAATTTGATCTTTTACGTTAAATGCTTTAGAACGATTAATAGTAAGGCACATAAAGCCCGTAAATAATAGAATAAAAACAATGACTATTTGAAATAACCATGTTCCACCTATGGCTTCTCTCATATTTTTCTACCTCCTATTACCCTTTCCAAACACACGTAAATTCATCCGATTTTTTGCCGTTTTCCATAACATAACAATCAACAGTTCGACCGTCTGAATTCGGTTCGCTGGCACAGATAGCACGACTACATGCAACATTTTCATTCAAGTTATTTTTAATAAGTGGCCAAATAGTTGTATAGAAAAAAACTACAAGAGAAGCTACGGCTATAACCACGAACACAGTAGCATTTAATTCTCCTGTAGCTTCTTTCATTTTTTAATTCTCCTTTTAGCTTTACGTATTTGAGTTGTCAGGACAAGTAACAGTTTCTGCTGTATCTCCATCCATATAAGTACATTTACATGTGCTTCCATTACAATCTGTACAATTTGTAGCACTTGAACATTTTGTACTATTTTCAATATTTGCCTGAATTGATGGCCAAATAAATGCATAGAAGAATGCGGCTACCGCAGCAATTGCTACAACAGTTACAACTGTCATATTTAATTCACCTGTTGCTTCTTTCATATATTATAAAACCTCCTACTCTGTTTATTATTATAACTTTTTTTTTCAAAAATATCAACGAATTACATATTCATTAACATTAAAACTGCAAAAATTAGTAAAACCATAACTCCTAAACCTGTTGTTATTAACATTTTCATGGTTTTTCCTTCCATTTTTTCCAAACGTTGTTTGTATTTTAATTCTCTTGCTTTTTGCTGTAAATTTGAAATTGTTCTAGAAAATGTTAATAATTGTTCTTGTTTATGTTCTTGACGTCCTAATGACAAACGATATAAAAGTCGCATCATTCGCATAGAATCACGAACTGGATAGGTTTTAGCAAATTGCATATAAGGCTGAATGGTATCATCGCCTTCATTTATTTGATTAATTAATTCTTGTAATCCCTCTCTAAATATTCCTGGTGCATCATCAATTGATTTTCCAAGGGCTACAGGAACTGTATAATGTTGAATTAAAATTTCTAAACTTTTCAAATAGTGTGGTAACATTGCATCAATTTCATTTAAATGTCTTTTGTAATACTTTTTAATATTTGAGTAATCCATTTTAAATACTAAATAACCAGCTAGTACACTAAACAAAATAGTTATATATGATAAATTTGAAATCATAAAACATAGCACCACAAATATGGTAATTAATCCGTTTTTAATTCGTTTATTAAAAAGGAAATCTGGATTTTGAGTATCTCCATATTTGGCTTTTACATAGAAATCCCAGTCGCTTTCTTTTAATTTTCGAAAATATACTTCGTTATCGGCAACAAAACGATTGGCACTTATCTTTCCTGTATAATTTAGCAAGAAAAGTAAAATTCCGGCTAATGCAAAGACTTCCCAGTACATTATTCCACCCCCACATCTTCATAATAGAATTTTTCACCTGTTATAAGGAAAAAACTATTAACAATGATGATGGCATGTAGTATTAATTGAACGTACCACATATCTAATAATTCAATATAGGAATCTGTTCCTAGTAAAAACTGCATTGCCATAACTAGTAAAAAAAGGGCTAAACCGAAAGTAATAAACCGGCGGTGAAATTCTTTACGATCAATCTGGTCACGATAAACACCTTCTACTAAAGCATCGATATCCATGGACATATTTTCTAATGCTTGGCCTGAATCTTTTGCTCCTTCTTTCGTTATTTGTAAGAAAAGCTGATTCATATTTTTAACCATATAATAAGGGTATTTTGCGTTGAAAAATTCAATCGATTCATCAATTGTACCATTTTGATAAGACATATCGACCATTGTTTTTACATCTTGCAAAACAGGATCCTCTAAAATACCTGAATCTCTTACACCTTCTAAAGCTTTAACAAAACTTTGTGTGGTATTAAATTCCATAATAACATTTGTTGTATAAATTTGAATTTGTTCGAATATAAATTCACTATATACCTTTTGGCATCTTAGATAAGCAAGATATGGAATAAATGCAATTGCAATTAATGCGTAAATGATTGAAATAATAATATTGTAAAAATATAAATATGTTATTCCAAATGCGACAACTGCAAATACAATTACTTGGGTCATGTATTGTTTTGGAGTATATTCCTGTCCTAATTCTTTTGTTTTTGCTCTTACTTCTTTAAAACTATATGGAGCATATTTATCATATACAGATGATGCTTGCGACACGAAAAATCTATAAACATTTTCTCCATTATTAAATCGATAGGTTAAAGCAAAAACCGCTAATCCAATCAATATTATTAATTCAAGCATTTTCAACTCCTTCTTTCTTTTATAAAGTTTCAATTGCTGCTGGGGCAGCCGATGGAGCACTTGATGAAGACTCATCTTTTTTGCCATCTAAATGAAAAATATCTTCATCTAAAGTAATTCCACTGATTCCTAGATAATCTCTTAAATATTTTGTTGGATTATTCATAGTAATTTCTCCGGTTAAAGTTTTCTTAAAAATCGTATTTACTTGTGGTTTGTTGTTGTCATCAACATAAAACTCACAAACTTCTAAAATTTCTCTTTGAAATCTTCCTAATTCTTTACTCATATATCCTTTAACATATATTCCTATTTGAACATAACGATGAATTGTCGTAACAAATTGTTCAACATCTATATTACTTTCAATAAGAGCAAACATACGCATTGGAATTAGACTTGCTTTATCTGAATGGATTGTAGATAAAATGTGGTGTCCAGAAGATATTGAGTTACGAACAGCCATAACTGCTTCGGCACTACGAACTTCGGACAATAATATCCATATTGGATTTTGTCGCATACAGGTAACTAGCACATCTGAATAACTTGCAATGTTGTTTGTTTTCATCGCGACAATATCTCTATGTGGAAAAATTCGGTCTAAGTGTAATTCCAAGGTATCTTCAATAGTAATAATTTTTTCGTTTTCTCTTGTGTGTGAAGCTAAATATTTAACTAGTTCTGTTTTACCAGATCCGGTTTCACCACTAACAATAATATTGGCATGACCTTCAACACATTTTAAAAGAAAATCTAATAAATCTGCTGAAACATATTTTTCATTAATTAACTTTTCCCTGTTTAAACGAATTTTTGCTGGTGTTTTACGAATAACGCATGCAATTCCATTTGTTGCGATGGATTCATGAACGAAATTTAAACGTAGTTCTGCACTTTCAGCATCCAAAAAAGGATGAGCCATATTGAACGTTTTTCCCATTACATTAGCGCATTGAAAAGCTAATTTTTCCATAAGTGCATTGTTAATTTCTGGTCTATTTGACTGATAGACTCCTTTATCCAAAGATTTTAACCAGACTTGGCCTCCATTACTATAGGAAATGTCGGTAATGTTATCATCTTTTAAAAATTCATCAAGAGGGCCAAAGTCTAATTGGGAAAATATTGCATCATTCATTACTCCTCATCCCTTTCTTTTTATTCTTCTGTCGTTGTATTATTTGTAATATTTTCTTCTGGTATAGTTGCGGATTTTGATAAAATAAAGTTTTTTACATATTCACTAGCTACTCTTGTTTCCCCTGGATTAGCAGTATATGATTTATTTCTTGGCACAGCTTCTAGTTCGCCAATAGACTCTGCTTTAACTAATAAACTGTAAAGATCATCTGGTACCGCAAATAATAATTCACTAGGTATTCCTGTTTCAGAATTTTCAAGTGACACTCCATTATCATCGCGAACATCTAAAACTCTAATACTTTCAACTAAGTTAGCATAGATAATTTTGTTGGTGTCATCTTCTCCTTTAAACCATAAATCAATGTAATCACTTTTATGAATAGAATTTCCATATGTGCTTGCTGAATCTACCGATAAAGAAAATGCTGTATATCCATCTTGAATATCATTTAAAACATAATCTGGAGATAAAGCTGGATCGGTAACATCTCCTTCATAGAATAAACCATTCGCAGGTATAGTATTTCCATAAGTAACTTCTTTACCAATCAAATCATTTTGGTTCGTAATTAAATTAGTGGCTCTTGAAATTACATCACTATTTACTTCAATAAAACCGATATCTTCAGGTTCAATTACATGCCTTGCTTCTAATGGAACTTTTGCGTAAGGAACTCTTGTTGGATTTAAAGCTGATTGAACTCGGTAATTATATCCTATATAAAGAACAAGTACTCCTAAAATCACACAGATAATGGTTACGGTATTTTTATTACTGATAAAGCGCTTTGCTTTTGTTATAAAATTTCCCATTTTTATTCACCTTCATTTCCTGTCGTTGTATTATTATTTGTACTTGAATTATTATTGTTGTTATTATTGCTATTGTTGTTATCATCTGTAATAATTGCTGTTTGAGATAAAATATAATTTTGTAAATATGTACTTGCAACGATTGTTTCTCCAGGATTTGCTGTGTAAGATTTATTTCTTGGTACTGGTACTAATTCCCCAATTTCTTGAGCATTATTTATTAAAGCTCTTAGATCATCTGGTACAGCAAAAACTAACTGAGATGGCGTACGAGAAGTTGCTGTCGATTCAAATACAGAATTTCCTTCATCATCATCTACATCAAGGATTTTGATACTTTGAATGAATTTTCCATAAATCAATCTTCCTGCTTCATCTTCTCCTCTAAACCACAAATCAATGTAATTTCCTGGATACATTGCATTACCATAGGTTGAATGAAGATCTACCTCAATAGTAATAGGCGAATATCCATCCTCCATTCCTAAAAGCTTTGAAGAGTTTTCTTGATTGGTAACAGGATCAGCTATATCGGTGGTAAAAAAGAAGCTATTTGCTTGAATAGTATTTCCGTAAGCAACTTCTTGTCCAACCAACTGTCTTGAACTTCTTATAATGTTTGGCATTTTTTCCAAAACTGTATTTGCTACTTCTACAAAGCCAATATCTTCACTTGTAATAACATGTTGAGATTCTAACACATTTCTTGCATAAGGAATAGAAACTGGTGCAGTTGCTGAATTAACTCTCCAATTGTAGCCCACATACAAAACTAAAATTCCGGCTAATACACAGATAATTGTGACTGTGTTTTTGTTTTGAAAAAACCTTTTGATTTTTACCATTATATTCCCCATTTTTATTCCTCCTTCTAAGTTAAAGCATCTTAACTAAATGTTATTATCCTGGGTTCCTGAAGATGTAATTGTATTATCTAATTCTAGAATGGCATCAATTTCATTTATAATATCAAATGAAGTTGGATCAGCTGCAACTGTATATGTTGATGTTTGAGATGTAACGCGAACGCTTACTTTTGGTGGAGCTTCATAAATACCGTAAAAGTCAACTTTATAGGTATTTAAGGCAACATTTTCAGCAAATCTTCTTAAGAAACTTTCAACAAATTTTTCACGATTAATTTTTAGTTCGCCACTTTGGCGATAGTAAGCGAGGTCAACGGCATCGACCATTGATGCCTCGGTTACTTCTTTAATTAAATAATAGTCTTGAGTATTTGTGGTAGTAAGATTAGATACTAACATCATAATTACAATAACGAAAATACCTAATAAAATTAACCAGTATCCCCAATAAGCTTCTCTCATATCTAATCACCCCTACTTCCACGCTGGTCCTATACCATCGCCTAAACAATTTCCGTTAGGACAATAGTCAGTATCGCTAAATAAAGTCCAGCTATTATTATCATCTGGATCTGGTCTTACAACATTTGTTGCATATTTATTTCCAGATGTTTCAATCAAATCTAAGAAAGTACTTTGACATTTTACAGGATAAATTTTCCCGTTAATTGTTTTTTGTTCACATACAGTAGCTGCAGTCACATTGTTTACCGCTTCTGGCATTGTACTATTTGTAAATGAACCTGCTTCATCATTATATTCACGAATATTTCTTAAATTAGTTGGTGTTAAAGTGAATGAATATTGTGGTGTCTCATAAATACTTTCTGGATTTGAATCATCTAATCCCTTGCTTATCTCGTTAAGAGTAGCTTCTGCTTTAGAAGTTTTACTCCAGTTATAACCGATATCTCTGTCATTTGGGAATAAGTTGTTTAAAGAAACGGTTCTAAAATTGTATGTTGTATTAGCTCCATCATAGATGAAATGACAGTCATTTTCATCAGTACAAGTTATGACACAGTAACCATCTTCACATTCTTCAATTTCACAATTGTTATCATCATCACAAACAAAGTCACATCCTGGACAGTTATTTATGTAATGACATACATAACCTCCATCAGTTGTTGACGAAACATCACCATTACATTGATATTTTTTATCTAAATTGTTATATGCAGTTAAAACGCTTACGTCATTTCCAATTAATCGTCCTAAAGATGTTGTACTATTTGATTGACCAATATTTCCAAAAGTAAATTTAAATGGGAAAACGCCTGTTTCTGTAATTAATGATATTGGTAAAGATCCCTCAGGAAGATTTGTCCATAAGCAATCATTTCCGTTACATTTATCCCATTTTACTTTAATAGTTCCATATTGAGTATAGGTTGAGAACTGATCATCAACAATGTAATCTGCTTCATGTTTTTTTGTTTTTCTAATCCAATTAGCCGTGCTAACATTAAAGTTTTTCCAGCTACAACTATCATCATCACATGTTAATACCCTTTTTGGAGATGTCACTATGGAAGAAGTACTTCCAGATTGACAATTATATTGATTATCAGTATCTCCTGAACAATACATGTAATCAGAAGATTCATCGTCATTAATTTGTTTAAATTTTCCGGTCATTTGATTCATATAATCTTCGTTATACTCAAAATCTACAGTTGGTTCAAATTGCATATCATTATCCCAACTAGATGAGTCTGTCGAAGAAGCATCTTTTACATCAGATAAATCTGTATTAGAGTTGTTATTAATAGCTCCTGTACAACTATTATATTGAGAAATAACATTATTTAAATTTGTAATAGCATCTTTTAAAGCATTTTTTGCTTGGTCACGGTTTTGTCTGTGATCCGCATCAGGATTATGTCCTATAGAACCACTACATGAACATGTGCTACATGAAGCTGCTGAACCATCAGAATAATCATCGCTTAATTCTACATAATCACCTGAATAATCATACTTTTTATAAGACCAATGTTTAGTAACTACTTTTCCTGTTGCACTACATCCGTCACAGCTACAAGTTTCTGGTGATTCTTCAGTTCCACATTCCCAAGAATCACCAGGTCCTGAACATGAAGAATCCTCTTCATTAGCAGATATAGCTGCAGCTTGTTTCCAGTATTCATATGTATTCCAAGCATCAATTACAGCCTTTTGAGCTTCTTCTAAATCTCGATTAAATTTTTCTTCATCAATTGGTTTTGTTGGATCATCTGCACTACTCACATAACAGTCTCTTTGGCCTGTTATTGTTGTTGATAATGTGAAATATCCACCACTTGTTGAATATTGCGCTGTTGGAAGTTCAAAATCATATGACTCTGAGCACCAAACTTTACAATATGGATTGCCACTTAATTCATTTGTAGCTTCAAACGACTCACCTGTTGCATCATCATTATCAATAACACATTGTTTTATTTGATTTACAACATTTGAATTATTACAATTTTTACCCGTAGTAGCAATATCACTTATATATCCATTTTCTGTTGAGGCAGTATCGAAATTGTTACAATCTGATGGAATTGTTACTACTGGATTACATAAACAATCTTTAATGTATTCCTCTTCATCACATGGTTCTCCATCTTCACAATAATGTTGATTATCTACAATTTCACATATATGTTTTTCTTCTTCTGGATTTTTTGTACATGTTCCTGGACATGATACATCACTTGGTACATTACTTGGTCTTGATGAGCCTTCTGGCCATTGTGTTTTATTTCCATTCTCATCTGTATATACATAATATCCTGTTGATTCGTCACAAATACAGTAATTCCTATTTCCATTGTCATCGGTATGATGTCTTCCACCACCTGATGGGAAATCCGGATTACTTGTGATATTTGATGAACCATCAGCAACTAAAAGCATTCTTTGATTTCTTGAAGATCCTTGAACTATAATCATATTTGCTGATGATGATCTAATATCATAAATTGCTGAATCTATATAAATTCCATAAGGTTGGCCATCATAGTTTGCTGCTTCTGTAACTTGAATTACTACTTTTCCTGTATTTCCACTTCCTGAAGCTTCTATAGTTGTACATTTTACTGTGTTATTACTACATCCGCCTCTAAATTGACTCCAGTAAACCGTTTGAACATCGTTCGCTAAAGTCATGTTTACAGTTGCATAGGTTACGCCGTCACGTGTTTCATATGTCGTATTAAAATTATATTCATCATTCCATAAGCTGGTTGCTTCAACTACCTGTTCATAAGTAGAGCCACTTAGAATCATATTTCCGGCAGCTACTGCTTCACTAAATACGGATTTTCCATATTCAAAATCAGGGTTTCCTGTATTCCAATAGGCAGTTAGAAAAGGATTGCTAAAAATATTTACTAATTGTGAAGGTACGATTCGGTATCCACATCCAGAAGTTGCTACTGCATTTGGATGTGATGAGCTTGTCATCTGACCATAATTTGCTCCTAACCATCTAAAGATTACTTCACCTAGTATTCTATCAGCAGTTGAAGTTGTGTTTCTTCCATCTTCTGTTAGGATTTGATAAGCTTTTGTAACTGCAACATCATAAGCTTGTGTATAAGCTCCGTTTGCATTGCTTGATGGATCTATTCTTCTTACGCACCTGTTTACACCAGAACCATTTCTTAATACTGGATCAATACAGTATGTTTTTATTGGTGATCCATTTAAAGTTGCTGTATAAAGGTTCATTCGATATGCTATTCCATTTAATTGAATACATTGCTGGTCTACTGTTGTAATGTTATATTGAACACTTCTATCGCAAGATAATTCAGCATTTGTTTTTGTTGGAAAAACTATTAAGCTCAGTGTTAATAGCATTATCCCTACTATTTTTTTTCTCATAATACTTTACTCCTCCGTTTTTTAATAATTATCACGGTAGTAGCAACCCCTGCTAAAACAATTACTCCAATTGCTGTTGGAATAAACCATGGATTATTATTTAACCATTCTGTCCACCAATTCGAATTTTCTTCATCTTGTGGAACGTTTGTTTCTTCTTTTTTTGCTTCTGATGCACGATCGATAATTTCACCTTCAGTTAAATCAATTTCATAAGTCACATATGGTTCACAGTAATATTCATTTATTCCTTCACATGCTATTAAAGCACTATATGGATTCCATTTTGGAGTAACAAATTCAAATGTTCTTAACATATCACTGCTACAATTTGAGTTGTTACTGCGAATATTTACAGTGTAAGTAATAATATTTTCTCCTAATCCACCGTCTAATTCAATTGTCCCTTCATTGGTGTCGCTAAAATAAATACTTTGTGTACTTCCATCGCTTCCAATTAACTCCACATAAATGTTTTCTGTCACATTCATTATCGTTATATAAATAAAATCTTGATATGTATATTCACTATCAAATTCTACATCTTCATCTGTAGCTTCTGGTGCAATTTGACCTGTATTTGCATTTATAATTTCGTGTCGAATTTCATATGTTATATTGACATTTGATGCTTCAGTTGCTAGTCTTACCTGTGTTTCATAATCACAAGCTGCGAGCGTATTTGCTATAAACCCAAAAAAGCAGATAATTGCAAACAAAATTTTTCCTTTTCCTTTCATTCTTTCACCAACCTAATCATTCAATAATAAAATTGTATCACAACCTCTTATTTATTTCAATAAAATACTTTTATGTAAATTATAAGTTTTTTATTGAATTCCAAATAACTCCACTATATAACATTGTCCCTCCTTTACTCCAACGCTTATACCTGCGATATTTATATCTGTTCTTAACATGTTTTCTAAATGGCTTGGTGAGGCAACAAAAGAGTCATGAAAATATGCCGCATCACAACCATATCCTCTAAAATAATTCTCGCCATAGGCAAGTTCATTTACTGTATAAAATGGCTCATTATTGCTTATTCTTATGTGCCGGTCTCCATTTACTGTATAGTTATAGTTTTGAGCAATTTCTGAAATTCGGAGCATAGCACTCAATTCTAAAGACTTACTGTAGTTTAAGGCTGGCAATCCTCTTGAAGTTCGTAATGCATTTATTTTATTAAATACATCTAAAGCAACATTTGAATATTTATCATAAATTGATGTATCAATTTTTCTTATTGCATAAAGAGTTTGGTCACTATTTACGCTTAAAGTTGTATTTATTCCATATTCTATGGAGTCACTACTTGGATCGAAGTTGTATCCCCAACTTGTATAGAAATCCTTTTTTAAATCCGGTAAAGTTATTTGACATGTTGTATTCGTGTTATAGACACTGCAAACTTTTTTTTCGTTTCCAACAAACGAACCATTTCCAACTAATGTAACTGTGTAGTTTTTTCTAGTAATTGCATAGTAAGTTCTATTGGCACTTAGTATTACACTTGTACCCGATGTTAACGTAGGTGCTGTAGAATCTTTATTTAAACTCCACCCTAAAAATTCTCGATCTGTTTCCATGTTAGGCAGTGTTATTGTACATGAGTTGCCTGTTGTTTCACAGCTTACAGTTGATGGTGTCTTTCCTTCTGCACCATTAGCATTAAAATACGCATGAAAAGTTGTTTTAGAAGGCAATTGTTCTTCATGTTGATTGTCATTATTAGGAGGCTCTTTTTCTTCTTCTTTTTTTGGTGGTTCCTCTGTGGGATTATTTGGCTCTGTTTCTTCTTTTTCTTCCTCGCCATTTTTATTATCATTATTATTTTCTTCTTCGAAATCTACTTTTCCACCTGGTTTTTCTTCATTGTTTTCAGACAAAAAATCGATTTTTTCTAATAAAGCATTGATTTTTTTATTTTCCAAGAAATTAGGAATGGAAAGATAAATTAAAAGTGCTGTACTTAATAAAGCAAAAACAAATAAAACGCTTCTTTCTTTCATCTCAAGACTCCTCTATTTCTTTTTTATTATACCTTTTCTATCTTTTTTTTGCAATTGATATTCTCTTTTATTTATGGTATATTTTTTTACAGGATGTGATCATAATGCAAAACATTAATTTAAAAAAATTATGCATTGGTGTTGTACTTATTCTTATCTACATGTTCATTTTGCCTTTAGTTTTACTTAGGCTTTTTCAATCGTTTCATTTAGATATTACTAATGACATTATCTATATAGCACTAAATTTGTCTGTTTATGTTATTAGTTTTATTCTTTTACTTATTGTTTATCGAAAAACTATTTTTAAAGAATTTAAGGATTTTTTGAAAAACTTCCGTTCTTATGGAAAAGTTGGTATAACTTATTGGTTACAAGGCTTAGTTTTTATGCTTTTAACCAATACAATTTTAATTGCTTTAACCGGTGGAATTGCTGCAAATGAAGAAGGCAATCGGTTGATTATTGATGCCTCTCCTATCTTTGCTATTTTATCCATGTCTATTTTAGGACCTTTTTTGGAAGAAATATTATTTAGAAAAGGTTTTAAAGAAGCATTTTCTAATGACAAGTTTTTCTTGATTTTTAGTTCTTTATTATTTGGTGCAGCTCATTTGCTTGCAGCATTTGATCCGACTCATTTTGAGTGGACACAACTTTTATTTATTATTCCCTATGCTGGTTTTGGATATTTTTTTGCAAAAGCCTATCTTCAAACCAACAATATTTTTACCAGTACTTTTGCACATATTATTCATAATACATTATCTGTAATTGTCGTTATTTTTGGAGTATAGTATGGAAGAAGAAGTTGTTATTAACGAAGAGAAAAAAAAATTTGGATTTTTTGCTAAGTTTTTTTTCATTTTACTTATTTTTATTCTTCTTTTGATTTCTTATATGTATTTTATTGAACCTAAACTTTGCATTACTCATGAAGTTGCTATTGTAGATCCTTCTCTACCTGATTCATTTAATGGATTTAAAATTGTTCAATTTTCAGATATTCATTTTGGAAGAACCACTAACGAAGTTGAAGTAACAAAAGTTGTTCAAGAAATTAATATTGCTAAACCTGATTTACTTGTTTTTACTGGTGACTTATTTGATTCTTATATTAATCTCTCCGAAGATAATGTTAACTTTTTAAAAGAAGAATTGAGTAAAACTACCGCGACTATCGGTAAATATGCGATTCGTGGAGACAGCGATTATTTACATATTGATAAATTTGAAGAAATTATGCAGGCAGCTGGTTTTACCATTTTAGATAATTTAAATGTTCCTATTTATTATAAGGATACTACACCTATTTATCTTAGTGGAATTCCTTCTGTAACCCAGGGAGGACAAGACTTTACTAAAGCTTTTACTAAAGAAGTTGATGGAAATTTTTTTCAAATTTTACTTACTCATGAACCTATTATTTGGAAACAAGTACAATCAAAAACAAATTTAGTTTTGGCTGGACATTCTCTAGGAGAATTGGTACGTATTCCTTTTGTTGGAGGATTAGTAAAAAAAGATAACGTTGGTGATTATGAGGTTGGAAAATTTGAAAATGGAAATTCTACAATGTACGTTTCTAATGGTATTGGTACAGAAAATCTTAGTTTTCGTTTTTTTAATATTCCTTCTATCACACTCTATCGTTTATATAATTGTGAATAATATAAAAAGCGTAGAAGTTTTATTCTTCTACACTTTTTATTTCGCTTAAAATATATTTTGTTAGTTCTACTTTTTCTTTTTCATCTTCAACACTATTCAAAAATCCATCCTTTTCCTCTAATACAAGTGTATTTTCTGTTAGTGTATCATTTTCTATCTCATTTAATAAAAAATAGTTTTTATCATTCAAATTAATTTTTTTTAAAATAACGTATTCTTTATCATCCATCCCTATTATTTCAAATTCTTCTTCGTTCATTATCTTTTTCGCTCCTTTTCTAAAAGGTTAATGTCATTTATTGAATAGTAACCATCTATCAACTTTACACTAATTATTTTATATCCCTGTTCTAAATAATAATTTCTTTCTCTTTCTTCATGAATTTCTATTATTTCTTGGTTTGGAGATTCCATAAAAACTTTTTCAACAATTCTTGGGAGTTCTGAATTATATAAAGGCTTTTTACGAGTATCTTCGGCAAGGATAGGAGAATTATATGCAAAGACGTTAAAATTTTTTAAATTAACGAAATCTCCTAAGTTTATGTAATCATCAAAATTTATTTCTGGTTCTACATTTTTTTCTATGAATAATCCTTTTTCTAAAGTTTGAGCTTTTGCTGGTAAAGATGGTCCGGCTAACAAAGCAAGTACTGAAGCAAATGCTAATTCACGAATTCTCTGCTTAATAATTCTTTTTAAATTTGGACTTGCTTTTCCTTTTTTTTCATAAGACTTTTTAGTTATAGGAACATATTCCAACTTTTTTTCGGAATGTAAAAGTGAAGAAGCTTTTGAAGGATTGTTCGTGGTATTTAAAGCCTTTTTTTGTATTATCTTTTCTAAAACTTCATATACCGGTATATTTTCATCAGGAATGTTTAAATCGATTTCAGGATTATATATCATTTCTACAGTTAAAGCATGTAGTCTTTTAATTTCTTGAGCGCATGCTTCTTGATAAGGAAGGGTTAGTTGATAAATTTCTGATGCTCCCATAGAAGTATTTTTGCTTTTACGTCGTTGCTCATAAAAATTCATTTGCTTATATAATTTTTCTTGATAATTTGTAATCGCTTGAATTCTTTTTTGAATAAATTCGTTATCTCTTCGAATTTGTTCTTCTTTAGATTTTAGAACATAAGGTTTTAAAAAATCAGGAATATTTTTATTTGACGTGACTTGATTTATAGTCTCTTCAGTCATTTCTTTTTCAGGCATAAAGCTTAACTTGTCTTCAATTGTTGATTCTATATTTCCAGCTTCAAAAAACACACTGTCTTCTTGTTTTAGATAACTTTGTTCATTTCTTTGCGTTTCTGACACTACTTCATTTATGCTTTCTTCTCTATTCTTTTCGGCATTATTTATTTGATTTATAAAACTCTCTATTTTTTCCTTTGTTGTTTTTTCCATAAATTCTTGAATTTCTTTTTCATATTCTTCTAGTGTTTCATAAACATTCTTTTCTCTAGGCAAAATATCTTCGGAAATCAGATCTTCTGAAGTGCTAAATAGTGCTTGATAAAATTTATTCATTTCTCTCAAAATTCTCTTTAGTGTTGCAATCTGTCCTTCTACATTATTTGTATAGTGTATATTATTTTTTCTTTGATTAAAAATTGTTAAAAATTGAACAAGTTGGAAGCATTCTTTTATTTTAGAACAATTTGTTAGCTCTATTTGTTCGCTTATCTTTTGGCATCCCTCTATCCAGTCTAAATATTGACTAAGATAGCTTAAAAGCTCTTCCGTTTTTTTTCTTTTTTCCTCTTCAGCTATTGTATTTCTAATATCTTTTATGCCTTTAGCTAGCTCTTCTTCTATTTTTTTCAAAGCTTTTCTAAAGTCATTTATGGAAAAATCTGGCTTTTTTTCTTTAGGATTAGCTAGTAAATCTTTTTCTTGTTCCATAATTTTTGTTTGCTTTTCCTCTTGAGGAATTTTTTCACAATTTTTTATTAATTCTTCCGTTTTGTTTAAAAGCACACTTATCATATTCTCACCTATTCTTGTTTTATTATATCATAGAGATTTTCAAAAAAAAAGAAGCTTTTGCTCCTTTTTTAAACGCATTCTACAAACGTATCTGTTAAGCAACGTATTGCACAAACACATGATAAATTAATTGTGAAGAATGAGTTTGTTGCTACATATGGATTTAAACTTGTTGAATCTGGGTTTTCTTCTAAAACACGGCAAGTACAACAATTGTTATCTACTTTTTCTACACGAAATACTGTAGATGTTGTACCACCGACTACTGGGTCTTTAGATGTTGGCATACTTAAGGCAACTCCGTTTGATCCACATGTAAAGATTTGAATTGGTCTAGTATTACAAATCAAACAATTTGGTCCTCCGCCTAATACTGGGCGATCACATGAATCTAAGCATGAATTTGGACAAGCGTTTTGTTGTAAAACCAAAATTACATTAAGTATTTCTGAAATGCAATTAGATGTTCCGTCATTATTACACATAATATATTCCCCTTTCCTGTATTCTCACTATTAATTTATGTAAATTTTTAAAATACGTGCATTTTTATAAAATTTATAGTATAATTTTTATGAGGTTGATATTTATGGATCAATGGTTAATATATTTAATTATTGCAGTTGTTTTACTTTTTATCTCTTTGGTCGTTGTAAAACTTATGCAAAAAGACTTTCATTTAGAAGCAAATAAGCTTTTGGGATATTTAGGAGGTAAAGATAATATCGTCAATGCTGAATGTAATATGTCTAGATTTAAAGTTATTTTAAAAGATGTTTCTAAAGTGGATAAGGACGGTATTACGAAATTAGGTGCGAAAGGTATCGTAGAAATTGATAATCAATTAAAAATTATTTTTGGCAAAGATGCTAAACAATTAAAAAAATATATTGATCAATTGTTATAAAACATGAATTTTATCATGTTTTTTTTATAATAATTTTCCAAAAAAAAGAACACATGGTTCTTAGATTTTTTTAATTTCTTTAATTTCTGAAATTGGAATCACTTTACCGTCCATAGTTAAAAGCGATGTTCCTGTTTTTCCTACTAACGTTTCTTCTTGTACTCCATCTTTCGTTATAATTTCTACCTGACTTTTGTAAACAAAGTCTTTGCTATGAAAAATTGCATCAATATCATTTAAAATGTTTCGTGTACTACTTCTATCTCCTAATAATTTACTATAAAATAAATCTTTGTTGTTTTGAATCTTTTTTTCAATTGGACTTACAAATACTTTTGGTAATTCTTTCATAAAATTTCCCCTCTCTACTCTATTTTATGATTAAATCTTTTTATCTTGTACCATAATAAAAATATGGAAAAGAAATTTGATTGGAAAAATTTATTTTTTATTGTTCCTTTTTTACTTCTAATAAGTATTAGTTTGCTTTTAATGTATCATGCTGGTTTTGTTAGTAATCTTTATCAAAATCATTTTGAAAAGCAACTTTTATGGTTTGGAATTGGTTTTCTTGTGCTTATCTTTTTTCATTTTTTTCCTATTCAATATCTTTTCAAATATAGTTTATTCTTTTATATTTTTAATGTTCTTTTACTTATTTTAGTTTTATTTATTGGTAAGAATATCAATGGTGCGAAAGCATGGATTGATTTGAAATATTTTAGTTTTCAGCCTAGTGAATTCATGAAAGTTTCCTATTCTTTATATCTTGCTTATTTGTGTTCTAAAAAGAAATTTTTTCGTTGGCGAGATGAAATAAAATTTCTTTTATATGTTTTACTTCTTTTTGCTATTCCAACTGTTTTAGTTTTTTTAGAACCTGATACTGGAGCGATTATCTTTTATTTTTTTATTACTCTTATTTTACTTTGGAATTCACGAATTCATAAAAGATGGTTTGTTATTTTTGGAATTCTTGTAATTAGTCTCATAGGTGGCTTTTTCTATTTGTATTTTTGGCAAAAAGACTTACTTATCTCTTTAATTGGTACAACTTTCTTTTACCGCGTGGATCGATTATTTTCGTTAGGTAGTGGGATGCAGATTGAAAATGCTTTAATCGCGATTGGAAGTGCTCCTTTATGGCGATTTTCACCTACTGAAACAGGAATTTACATACCTGAAGCTCCAACTGATTTTGCATTTGCTTTGACAAGTAACGTTTTAGGTATTACTGGTAATATTCTTATTTTACTTGCTTTTTTACTTTTAGATTTTTATTTTATTCATTATGCTAAAAAAATTAAGAAAAAAGAATATCGATTATTTCTTTATGCATTTTTAGTTATTTTTATTCTTAGTCAACTTATTAACATTAGTATGAATATTGGAATCTTTCCTATTATAGGAATTCCTCTTCCATTCATTAGTTATGGAGGCTCTTCAACTATTGTTCTATTTATCTTTCTAGGGATTATTTTTCAAAGTACTAAGAAGAAGATAAAATAAAATTTTTAAAACAAAAAAATGATAAATATCTTTGTTAAAATATTTATCATTTTAAATTATGATACTTGATATGGATCATTGGCCGTTCCTGAGCCATTTTTTAGACTACCAGACTTCAGATTGAGAACGTGCCGAACACCACGACTGTTATCCACATCGACGGAGAGCGCACTACCATCACCATTGATGACCCGCACGTTAGCATGACCACTGAGGAAGACGCTAGGAGACAAAGACCAATACGCCTCGCCATTATATAAATAATAATTTTCATTTGGAGATATTGTTGATCCTCCTGCTAAATAGATTTCATCAATTGTTAGCAAGGCTACTGGATAAGTTAAATCTCCATTTCCTAGGTTGGTATCCTTTACTGTGAATCTATCATCTTGTCTAGCACATTTTAATGTTGGATTTTTGGTCACGATATTTACTACATCAGCATAACTTGGTTTCATGGCTGCCATCAAGAAAAATCCAGGATCTCCATCTCCTCGATATTCAGTAATTTCTGTTCCATATCCTAATTGGGTATAGTTTACATCATTCAAAGTAAATGGCTCTTCACTTATTAAGTTTCGATCATTACAGAATAAAGTATCGTTAATAAAATTTTCATATTCGGTATTTCTTATCTTTTCTTCATACCATGTGTCAATATACTGTTTAATAGTGCTATCATGAATATTTTGGTGTGTTTCTTCATAGCTACTTGAACCAGCGTTTCCGTACATGTATCCAACATAAGTATTGTCATCGTATGATTCATTATATGCGCTTTCTCCAATGATTGTATATTTCGTACTAGAATCATTATATCCATTAGATAATACTTGTGTTTTTACTTCTGGATCTAGGGCATCTATTACGCTTGCTTCTCCATTGTATAGTAGCCTAATTGAACCGTCACCGTTTACTCTGATAATTCTCCAATAGGAATCTGCAAATTTTACCCAGTTATTTTCTACATTTCCTCTGAAGTAATAACTCGTTCCATAATCATCTGGAGCACTGCAAACATATCCTTCTTCTGTTTCTATTAGCTCATTCATTATTGTTTGCATATTTCCTTCATTTATTTCTTCATTTTCATAGTTTCTATTTAAATTTACTGTTCCATCACTTTCTACTTCAGCACACTTTCCTGTTGTATCTAGTTGGGCAAGAATTTGGCATTGTGGATTTTCTTCTCCATAGTTGGCTACACATTTTTCGTAATCTGTTGGCAAGTGGTCGGCATATTGTGCATTAATTGTAATTTTTGCACTCCAACTACTATTTTGTACTCCTTCTGTTTCAGTTGTAACATTTTCATCTAACCATACTCTTATATTATATGTTTTTTCTTCGTTAACATCTAAGGCATTATTGTCAATGATGTATGCTCTACTTGCTTCACTTAGTGTTTTTTCTCCTGATTGTAATGTGTTTAAAATTACTGGATTTTTTTCATCAATCATAATCTTTAAATATTCATCCTTTAATGTTGAAGTATTTATGATTTCTAATTGAATTTGATATGTTGCATAGGCACTACAATTATTTGTTATTGTGAATGTATATGGAGTTAATGTTTTTCCATCTTCATCATACATTGGAAAAGTATTTTCAAGGAGAATCGGATTTTCTTCTTCAAAAGTAATATCAAAACAGCTTGAAGCAAGTGTGTTTTGATTTGTTTGAGTTAAAGTTAATCTCCAAGCAGCATAACTTATTCCTATTACTAATGAAAAAATTAATAATACTCCAATAACTCCTAAAGTTATTTTTTTTGTTTTGCTCATTTTTCTCACCCATTCTTAGTATTAGAACTTTTACTATTTTCTATGAATAATTTAACATAAATCTTAGTAATTCACAACTTTAAATTCTATTTAAAACAATTTAAAAACAGGTTTTTTACACCTGTTTTTACGTTTCTTTTTTAAACCATTTATGTCTATATAAAAAGCCATTGCAATGACAATTTATAATATATCCTTTATAGCTTGCTTTAACTAAAGGATATTTGTTACTTTTTCTTTTTTGTAATTTATTTAATTTTTTTATAATTCTTTTTTTTGTATTTTTATTCATTAAAATTATTAATTTTTTTTCTTTTAATATAAAACGATATCCAAGAAAGTTTATACCTTGATGTAAATCATATATTCTTGTTTTTTTGTTTAATTCTAATTTTAATTTTTTTATTTCTTTTTCAATTTGTTTTAAACAATATTTTAAATATTCTTTATCCCAATGCATTAAAATAAAGTATCGAGTAGAAATATGTGTTACCACATATAACCCTCACAGAACCGAGCGTGCAGATTTCCCGCACTCGGCTCTTCATAA